>CAJJAI010000045.1 GCA_905182215.1 Flavobacteriales bacterium UBA6772
CTTTATCAGCCATTTAGAAATAGCATCTAAATTAAGTAATGAACCAATAATTACCTCATGGTCTTTTTTAGCAATACCAATAGATTTAGTTCCATTGGTCGTGGTCATAACTATGGTTTTCCCACTCATATCATGGTCTAAATAAGACTGTGGAGAGTTTCCGAAATCGAAACCTCTTACTGGAGCTCCATTTCTTTCGGCTGCTAAGACATAATCAGGATTTGTGCTTCTGTATTCTAAAGCCTCCTCTACAGTACTCACAGGAATCATTTTTTCAATCCCTTTTTCAAAGGCTATACACATGGTAGAGGTTGCTCTAAGCACGTCTACCACTACCACTATACTCTTACGGTCTGCATATAAATCGAATAATGCAGGACTCATACAAACTTGAAGATTCCTTTTAGACATATTATGCTTTGTAAAATGGAAGTGTAACCACTTTTGCTTTTAATTGTTTCTTACGAACTGCAATGTAAATTTCTGTACCTGGAGCGGTCATGCCTTTAGGTATATAAGCTAAGCCAATTGCTTTTTTTAAGCTTGGTGCCATCGTCCCAGAAGTTACATTTCCAATCTTTTCTCCTTCTTGGTTTACTACATCGTAACCCTGACGAGGAACTCCTCTGTCAACTAATTCAAATCCTACTAAACGTTTCGTAATTCCCGCTTCTTTTTGCTTTTGTAAGAAATCAGAATCTACAAAGTCGTTAGTGAATTTTGTGATCCATCCTAAGCCAGCTTCAAGTGGAGAGGTTGTATCGTCAATATCGTTTCCGTACAAGCAAAAGCCCATTTCTAAACGAAGTGTATCTCTTGCAGCTAATCCTACAGGCGTGATGTTACACTCTTTTCCTGCTTCAAAAATGGCTTTCCAAATTTCTTCGGCATCTTCGTTTTTAAAGTAGATTTCAAATCCACCTGCACCTGTATATCCAGTAGTAGAGATGAGCACATTTTCTTTTCCAGCAAAGTTTCCTTTTTGAAAAGTGTAGTATTTCATGTCTGAGATATTCATCTCGGTAAGACTTTGTAATGCTGCAGTTGCTTTAGGTCCTTGAACAGCTAGTAAGGAAGTGTCTTCAGAAATGTTTACCATTTCTACTCCTGCAGTGTTATGCTTAGAAATCCAATCCCAGTCTTTCGCTATATTAGAAGCGTTTACAACTAAGAAGTAGGTTTGCTGATCCATTCTGTAGACCAATAAATCGTCTACAATACCGCCTTTACCATTTGGTAAACAAGTATATTGAACCTTTCCATCAACTAGTTTGGAAACATCGTTAGAAGTAACTTTCTGCACCAATTCGAATGCACCTTTACCACGGATGATGAATTCTCCCATGTGGGAAACATCAAAAACACCTACATTTTCTCTAACAGAGAGGTGTTCTGCGGTAACTCCTTCATACTGAACTGGCATGTTGTAACCTGCAAAAGGGACCATTTTAGCACCTAATGCTTCGTGTATATGACTTAATGCTGTGTTTTTCATGTTGTAAATTTGCAGTGCAAAAGTAATTATATTTTTTTCTCTACTAAACTTAGCTCCTTAAAAGTTTAAGTCTGGAAAGAATTGGTTTTAGTTTCATGTACTGGATTAGTCCTTCCTTACAATTCTCTTAAGCATAGGGGCGGAGGTAATGATGCTTACCACTACGAGTACAACAATGGCTACAAAAACTTCTTCGTTTATAATTCCTGCTGCCATGGCTAGAGAGCCTAATATTATTTCTAAAACTCCATGTGTGTTCATGGCTACACCTACTGCCCAAGAATCTCTTTTACTTAAACCACCTATTCTTGCACCTAAATGAGCTCCAAATATTTTGCTTGTATAAGCGAGTACAAAAAGGACACTTATTAGTGGAAGGTTAAAGTTGTCTACAAAATTCACATACAATCCGATAGAAACAAAGAATATAGGTGCAAATACATTGGTCACAAATTGATGAATTATTTCTCTGGTTCTATCTCTTAAATTGGCAGAGTCGCCAAATGCAATTCCAACTATAAAAGCCCCCAAAATAGAGTGTATGCCAATAGATTCGGTAAATGCAGCACCTAAAAAACAAAGTCCCAAAGAGAGTGTAAGTACTCCTCCAGGCCAAGAGAATTTCGTTTGTACCCAGGGTAGCGATTTGTCAATTAGTTTAGAGCCTATGGTAAGCATAAAGCCACCAAACAAAATTATGGAAATTAAAGTGTAGCTTAAACTTGTGCTGCTTTCACTGTCGTCTATCATGCTTAATAATACCGAAAATATAAGCCATCCTAAAAGGTCTATTAACATTGCTGATGCAATGATAGTCATTCCAATACGTGTTTTGAATAGTTTCATATCCATAAGGATTCTCGCAATTACTGGAAGTGCAGTTATTGAGAGAACTACGCCAATAAAAAACCCAACTATGCCTACATCGCCATTGCTTACCATAAATAAATCGGGTAACATTAGAACCCCTACATATCCGACTCCTATAGGAATGAGCATGGAGAAAAAAGTGGTCGATAATGCTACTTTCCCTTGTTCTATAACTAAGGGTAATTGCACTTCCATTCCGGCTATAAATAGAAGCATAATCACCGAGATGTTTATCATAGCATCCATTGCATATTGTACCGGAATTGTAGAGGTGAACTCGGGATGTGCAATAAATGGGAATAAGTATTCGAAGCATTCAGGGAAAAAGAACCCTAGAAAAGAGGGGCCTAGTAATACTCCAGCAACAATTTCGCCGAGTACAGAAGGTAGCTTGAATTGTTTGAAAAGTTCCGCAAACAAACGAGCTATTATCAGAATTGAACCAAGTCCAACTAAGAAAACAATCATATCGTAGTGTCCTAATTTTACCATTTAAAATCCTCTTGAGTGAACTATTAATAAATTACACGGTAAATCTTCGAGAAGATATTCCAAGTGATTAGGGAATAACCGGTCTAGGAAGCCCAATGTTTTTTTAGGGGAGTTTACAAGTAGTAAGTCTGGTTTTTTACATTTTGAAAAAACCTGTATTGAATGACCTGGCTTACCAAATATTACCCGTTGTTTAATATCTATTGAGGATGCTCCAGGAATTTCATCCAGTAATTTATTTGTTTTCTCTTTGCGTTCTGTTATCGCTTCTTTTTTGTTTTCTTCTATTTCTTTATCCGTTGAAGAATCGGCATAAGCCGACTCGAACATGGGTATGTATTCTTCGTTAACAATATAGAGTTCTGTGGCATTTTCTATATTAGAAATATATACAGAGGTTGATAGTGTAAAGGATGATTTTGGAGAGTCGTTGATTGCAACCACTACATTTTTAAATCTTTTTGGGCGTTCTTTTGGATCGGGTAAAAGTAATATTGAAAATTTTGCTGTTCGTGATATTTTACGAGCTATAGAGCCTACATAATGCTGTAGGACGGATTCTTTTTTTAAAGCCCCTAGTATAAGTAAATCAACGACGTTTTCTTTGCATACTTTTAAGATACTTTGAACAACGGATCCTTGTAATTGTTTGATTTCGTAATGTTCGGGTTTAATATGGCATGCTTCAATTACTATTTCTAGTTTTCTATTTTGTTGTGTAGTTAGTGCTCCTACGTGTATTAATAATAATTTTGCTCTATGGATTCTACTAATTCTAGCGGCTTCGCTTAGAACAGCTTTATACCTTGGCGAAAAGGTAACTGCTACAGCGATTGTTTCGAAAGGGTAGGGTAGTCTATTTTTTAATTGATTGGCTAAATTCATATTTTTTAATTCTATAGCTTTAAAAATAGTGAATATTAGCCTATTATTTAAGTTTGATTCTTTAATTTTTACATAAAAAAAAGCCCATCGAATTTCGATGGGCTTTTATATTGTTGAAAGAGCTTATTACTTAGCGTAATTTACGGCTCTAGTTTCCCTAATTACAGTAACTTTTACCTGTCCAGGGTAAGTCATTTCGTTTTGTATTTTTTGTGAAATCTCGAAAGAAATAGCCGATGCTTTATCATCGCTTACTTTTTCGCTTTCTACAATAACGCGTAGTTCTCTACCTGCTTGTATAGCGTAAGACTTAAGTACACCTGGGTGTGCTAAAGCAAGGCTTTCTAATTCCTTTAAACGCTGGATATAAGATTCAACGATTTCTCTACGAGCTCCTGGTCTAGCACCCGAAATAGCATCACATACTTGTACGATTGGAGCGTAAAGGTTAGTCATTTCAATTTCGTCGTGGTGGGCACCAATTGCATTACAGATGTCTGGTTTTTCACCGAATTTTTCGGCAATTTTCATCCCTAAAATAGCGTGTGGTAATTCTGGCTCATCATCTGGTACTTTACCAATATCGTGTAGTAAACCAGCTCTTTTAGCTGCCTTAGGGTTTAAGCCTAATTCAGATGCCATAGTAGCACAAAGGTTTGCTGTTTCTCTACTGTGTTGTAGTAGGTTTTGTCCATAAGATGAACGGTAACGCATACGTCCTACCATTCTAAGTAATTCTGGGTGTAAGCCATGAATACCTAAGTCAATACAAGTACGTTTTCCTGTTTCTACGATTTCGTCTTCTAATTGCTTTTTTGTTTTAGCAACAACTTCTTCAATACGAGCAGGATGTATACGTCCATCGGTAACCAATTTGTGCAATGCTAAACGAGCAATTTCTCTACGAATAGGATCGAAACAAGAAAGGATAATTGCTTCTGGGGTGTCGTCTACTACAATTTCTACTCCAGTAGCAGCTTCTAAAGCTCTAATATTTCGTCCTTCTCTACCAATAATTCTACCTTTAATGTCATCGCTTTCGATATTAAAAACAGATACTGCATTTTCAACAGAATGTTCTGTAGCAACACGTTGTATGGTTTGAATTACAATTTTCTTAGCCTCGTTGTTTGCTGTAAGTTTTGCTTCCTCTATGGTGTCTTGAATTAAAGACATTGCCTCTGTTTTAGCTTCTGCTTTTAGGGCATCTACTAATTGAGATTTTGCATCTTCAGCACTCATACCAGAAATAGTTTCCAAAGCTTTAACTTGTCTAGAGTGTGCTTTTTCTAGTTCTGCCTCTTTACGCTCAATAACTTCCAACTGATTGCTAAGGTTTTCTCTTTTATCGTCTAACTCTTTCGATTTTCTTTTAGAATCCTCTAATCTTTGATTGAGTTTAGTGTCTTTTTCTTTTGCTTTAGATTCAAGCTCATTCATTTTACGATTACGAGTGTTGATCACTTTTTCGTGTTCGCTTTTGAGCTCTAAAAACTTCTCTTTGGCTTGTAAGATTTTATCTTTTTTAAGCTGTTCTGAGTTTTTCTTTGCATCATCGAGTAGTGTTTTCGATTTTGATGCTATGGATTTACGCATTAAGGTAGAAGCAATTATATAACCTAAAACTAAGGCTACGACTCCTACAACTGCGGTTGTTATTATGTCTGCTGTCATGTTATGTTTAATTTATATAAAAAAAAGAAACCCGCACTAATCCTGTTTATTAAACTCCGGGTAAGTACGGATGAACCGACCATCAAATAGCAAACGTCCACTGACACCCGAAGGACCCGAAGGTTGAGGCTTGTTTTTTAAGTGACGAATCAAATTCAATAATTTTCATGTTGAGTTTAACAAATGTTGAATTAATACGGGAAACTAAATACTAGTTTGTTTATGTTAAAGAACGGTTTAGCAATGCGGTAATATCTGCTTCTAATGCATCTATATTGTTTTCTAGTTCAGGTTCGTCAAGTAAAGTTTTACCTTTCGTTTCTTCTACCTTACTAGAGAGTTGTAAAGCGCACATAGCTAACAAGTCTTGCTTGTCTTTTACGGCGTAATTCGATTCGAACTGCTTTACTATAGCTTCAATTTTAGAAGCAGCCTTACGGATATTTTCTTCTTCCTCTCGGTTAATAGTTAGGGGGTATACTCTCCCAGCTATCGATACTTTGATTTTGAGTTTATCCATTTTAGCTATATCACTGATTTAGCTGTGCTATACATTTATCTATTCCCCGTATAAGTTCGTTAACTTTGTGCCTCGCTTCACTACTACTCAATCCAACTTCTGTTAGCGATTTGGCATTAATAATTAAGTCCCTTTCCTGTTTGAGCGCTTTAATTCGATCAATCTTGCGTTCCAATTTCTCGTGGAGTTCTTGGTTTTCTCTTTCTAAGTCTACATTTTTAAGTTTCAGTTGGTCGAACAACGAATTCAATTTCTGAACTTGAGAACGTAGATTTGTGAGTTTTGTACTTAATCGATTCATTAATTATTGCAGCATCAATGATACAAATATAGTTAATCCCATCTAAAATAGCCTTATTTAAAACACTAAAAAAACCTTCTCTTCGTTTTAGCCAAAAGTTTTGTTAAATCGACTAATAATTTACTTTTGCATAGAAATATAAAAGTTTGAGATAGAATGAATTGTCTTGTTAAGCATCTTGTGGTAGTTTTTGTATTGTGTTCGTTAAATTTAAGAGCACAAAGTTCCTATTCCGATACTAATTTTAGGTCTCCCTTAGACATACCTTTGGTTTTGGCTGGGACTTTTGGGGAACTGCGTTCCAATCATTTTCATGCAGGAATAGATATAAAAACTAAGGGCAAAGAAGGTTTTCCGGTTTTAGCGATAGATAGCGGTTATGTGTCTAGACTTAAGACGCGACCAGGTGGTTATGGTAAAGCTTTATACCTTACACACTATAATGGTTATGTTTCTGTATATGCCCATTTACAAGGATTCGAAGCTGTAATTTCTTCTTATTTGTTGAGTAAGCAATATAGCAATCAAAAGTTTTCGGTAGATTTATTTCCGGAAATTGAACAATTTAAATTTCACAAAGGAGATACCATTGCCTGGACAGGTAATTCTGGTGGTTCCACAGCGCCACATTTGCATTTTGAAATTAGAGATGCTAAAACACAAGAAACGATTAATCCTTTGCTCTTTGGCTTTAAAGTGAAAGATACTACTCCGCCAACCTTAAGGAATTTACATGTTTATCCTTTGAGTGCTCACTCTACTATTAATGGTGCTTCGGATACTTTGCGCTTGCCAATCCGTAAAATTTCTGCTCGTAAATACAGCATAGATTCTATGGATATTGTGGTAAATGGGCTTGTTGGTTTTGGTATTGATGTTTTCGATAGACTCGACAATGCGCCCAATAAAAATGGGATTTATAGTATAGAGTTATTTGTAGATTCGAGCTTGGTATACAAGCATAAAATGGAGCGTTTTGCATTTTCCGAAACGCGATATATTAATTCCTTTATGGATTATCACGCAAAAAAAAACTATTCAATAAGACCCCAAAAATCATTTAAAGACCCCAACAACGACCTAAGTGTGTATGAGTTTTTAGAAAATGAAGGTCATTTAAAGTTTGACACCTCAAAAAAACATCAGGCGTACTATATAATTAAAGATACCCAAGGAAATGAGTCTACTTTAAGTTTTAACTTTTCGAGTGACACATCTGTAGTTGAGTTAGAAAAAGATAGTCAAGCTTTACTTTTCTTACACGAAGAAGATAATAGCTATGAAGAAGATGATTTCAGCTTATTTATAAAGCAAAATAGTTTGTATAACGATCTCGAATTTAGGTATAAAACCATAAAATCTAGCACCGATTTTGTTTCAGATATACATTGTATTCACAGTACTGAAACTCCTGTGCATTCTGCTTTTTCGATTGCACTTACCATTAAAGATGTGGCGAAAGAATTTAAATCTAAAACACAAGTTTGTTCGGTAGATGCTAAAGGAAATGTGTCCTGTTTGTCGAGTACTTGGCAAGGCGATACTTTAACAGCAAAATCTAGATCGTTTGGAAATTTTAGCGCAATAATAGATACGGTTGCGCCAAGCCTTAAAATAAAGTCTTTTACGTACGACTTGTCTCAGTCTAAAAATATGAGTTTCACCGTTGAGGATGAACTAAGTGGTGTAAATACTTATAATGCTTTTGTGGATGGCGAATGGGTCTTGTTAGAATACGATCCAAAAAACAAACGATTGACACATTTTTTTGATGGCAAAATAACGAAGGGCAAGCATTTAATTGAACTCGTAGTGGAAGATTCTGTTAAGAATGAAAAACGCTTGGTTTTAGAATTCCTGCGCTAAAAATATTTTTATCTTCGTAGCTTATGTACAAAACTCGCTTAAGAATAGTTTCTCTAGTAATTTCTCTATTGTTCATTCAAACTTTAGCAGCCCAAACTACTCGAATTTTTGGGAATGTAAAAGATCAAAATAATCAATCGGTAGAGGGGCTTAGTGTAGAGTATAAAAGGAAAGGTTCTATTACAGATGCTAAAGGGTTTTATTCTTTAAACGTTCCTAGTGGAAAAAAAGTGAGCCTTGTTTTTTCGCATTTATCCTATGTGAATCAAATCCATATTTTTGAATTATCCGATGGAGAACAAAAAAGTTTTGACCTAGTTTTAAGCTCTGATGTAAATCAGATTTCTGAAGTTGAATTAATAGACGAGGGTTTAAGAGATCAGAATGTAACGACATTAGATAAAAGGAATTTAAATATAATCACAGGTCCTACAGGAGGCGTGGAAGGTTTAATTTCTACACTTGCTGGAGTAAGTACAAAAAACGAAATGAGTTCTCAGTACTCAGTACGAGGCGGTAACTTTGATGAGAACTTAGTCTATGTAAACGGTTTTGAGATTTATAGACCTTTTTTAGTGCGCAGTGGAGAGCAAGAAGGTTTGAGTTTTGTAAACTCTGATATGGTCGAAAACATTACTTTTTCTTCAGGTGGCTTCGATGCTAAATATGGTGATAAACTATCTTCTGTTTTAGATATTCAATACAAGGATCCGAAAGAGTGGAAGAGTCATTTAACTTTAAGCTTTTTAGGCGTAAGCGCTACTGTAGAAGGAGTGAATAAATCTAAACGCTGGTCGCATATTACCAGTTACCGACAAAAAACAAATCAATTTTTATTAAATAGTTTAGATACTAAATCGAACTATCAGCCGAGTTTTAAAGATTTTCAATCTCTTAATATTTACCATTTCAACTCTTCTATGAAGGTGAGTCTATTGGGGCATTATTCCGCCAATACGTATCAGTCTAATCCAGAAACCAGACAGAGTGATTTTGGAACTATAGATAAACCCTTACGATTGAATATTTACTTTGAAGGGCAAGAAAGGGATTCTTACGAAAGTGGAATGGGAGCTGCAAGATTCGATTATCAAATTCATGATAGTTTGAATATGAGTTTGTCTGCTTCTATTTTCCAAACTAGCGAAGAGGAGTTTTACGATGTAGAAGCGCAATATTGGTTAGGTTCTTTAGACAATAGCTTGGGTTCTGATAATTTTGGTGAAGTGGTTGATAATAGAGGTGTGGGTGGTTATTTACGCCATGCCCGGAATGAGCTTTTTGCTCAGGTTTACAATGCAGAATACCGTGGGAAATTATTTAAGCCTAGTTCTAATTTGGAGTGGGGCGCAAAATACCAACACGAATTGATAGACGATCGTTTACACGAATGGCAATTAATCGATTCTTCTGGTTTCTCAACTCCACAGGGTGTAGATACATTACTTGAATTATTTGAGTTTGTACAGGCAGAAAATGAATTGAGTTCTAGTAGGTATACTGCCTTTGTACAGCAAAGTGGGTTGATCGCAAGAGATAGTACTCGACTTACTTACTCTTTTGGTTTGCGTTCTCAATATTGGTCATTAAATAAAGAGTTTTTCTTGTCGCCAAGAATTTCATTTAGCTATATGCCAAATTGGAGAAAAGATGTTCTTTTTAGAGCTTCGTTAGGTTCGTACAACCAATCGCCATTTTACAGAGAATTACGCGATAAAAAAGGCTTGCTTTATACCAATTTGAAAGCACAGAAATCTGTGCATTTAGTATTGTCTGCTGATTATAATTTTTCTGCTTGGACGAGACCTTTTAAGTTTGTTGGTGCTTTGTATTATAAAAAACTAAGCGATATTATTCCATATGAAATTGACAACCTACGGATTCGCTATTTGCCAGAGCTTACCGCTACAGGCTATACAACCGGGATAGATTTACGTGTAAATGGAGAGTTTGTGCCAGGGGTAGAGTCTTGGGCTAGTTTGTCCGTGATGTCTTCTAGGGAAGATATTGCCAACGATGGGCATGGATATATCCCTAGACCCACCGATCAGCGTTGTAGTTTCTCTATGTTCTTTCAAGACTATTTGCCCAATAGGCCTTCTTATAAGATGAACTTGAAGCTGCATTATAGCAGTGGTTTGCCTACAGGTGCTTTGAACTCTGAACGACATGAGCAGCTTATTCGTATTCCTTCTTATAAAAGAGTAGATATTGGATTCTCTAAGATTGTAAAAGAAGGGGCTGTAGGATCGAAGTCTAAATATTTAAAACACTTTAACTCTCTTATCGTTAGTGTTGAGGTTTTTAATCTCTTGGGAATAAGAAATACAATTTCTTATTTATGGATAACCGATGTGGTTCAAAATCAATATGCTGTACCAAACTATTTAACTTCTCGATTACTGAATTTAAAGATTCAAGCGAAATTCTAATTAGTTTAAAATTACATTGTCAAAATAGTCTTTAGGTCAAATGGTCGTTAAAGACTAGGTTTTAACTGTTCATTAATAATTATTAGTTAGACCTCGAGAAACCTCAGTCTGACAACTAATTGGACTGTCTCCTGAATTCTGTCTCCTTACTCCTTCAATCATTCTTTCTGCCAATCTGACAGAATAACTGCAATGGCATAACAATTGACTTTAGTCCATCAGAAAAAAACTAAATTATATAAGCTTATGGCTACTGGTAAAATTAATGTAACGGCGGATAATATATTCCCGATCATCAAAAAATTCTTGTATTCTGATCACGAAATTTTCTTAAGAGAATTGGTTTCGAATGCTGTTGATGCAAGTTCAAAATTGAAAACGCTTTCTTCTTTAGGGGAAGTAAAAGGTGCTATTGGCGACCTTCGTGTAGAAGTGAAACTAGATAAAGAAGCGAAAACGCTTACTATTTCTGACAATGGTATCGGAATGACTTCTGATGAGGTTGAGAAATATATTAACCAATTGGCTTTTTCGGGTGCAGAAGAGTTCTTGAGTAAGTACGAAGATAAAGCTGAAGGTGCTGGAATTATCGGTCACTTTGGTTTAGGTTTTTACTCTGCTTTTATGGTTGCCGAAAGAGTTGAAATTTTCACGAAGTCGTATCAAGATTCTCCAGCTATGCGTTGGGAATGCGATGGCTCACCTGAATTTACCTTAGAGGAAACTGAAAAAGAAAATAGAGGATCGGATATCGTTCTTCATATTGCTGAAGATTCTCTTGAGTTTTTAGAAGATGCACGCATCACAGAATTGTTGAATAAGTATTGTAAATTCTTACCTGTTGAAATTAAGTACGGGTCTAAAGAAATTACCAATACAGAAGGCGAAGGTGAAGATGCAAAAGAGGTAAAGCAAACTATTGATAATATCATCAATAATCCTGCTCCAGCTTGGACGAAAACTCCAGCTGATTTAACAGATGCAGATTATGGTTCGTTCCATAAGGAGTTGTATCCGATGAATTTTGAAGAGCCTTTATTCCATATTCACTTAAATGTAGATTACCCGTTTAACTTAACAGGTATTTTATACTTCCCTAAGTTGAAGCAGAATATGGATATGAACAAAAATCGTATTCAGTTGTACTGTAATCAAGTATATGTTACCGATTCTGTAGAAGGAATTGTACCAGAATTCTTGACTATGTTACAAGGGGTAATCGACTCTCCAGATATTCCATTAAATGTATCTCGTTCTTATCTACAAGCTGATGCTAGTGTGAAGAAAATCTCTTCTCATATTACTAAGAAAGTAGCTGATAAATTAAACGATATGTTCAAATCTGACCGTAAGTCTTTTGAAGACAAATGGGAAGATATGAAAGTGATTGTTGAGTACGGAATGCTTTCTGAAAAGAAATTCTTTGACAAGGCAGAGAAATTCGCGCTTTACCAAAATGTAGATGGTGAATTTGCTACTTGGAACGAGTACGTAGAAAAAATCAAAGTAAACCAAGTTGATAAAGACGGGAAGACCGTAATTCTTTATACAAACGATAAAGAAGCACAACACAGTTATATTGCAGAAGCTAAAGAAAAAGCTTACGATGTATTGGTTTTAGATGGCCCTATTATTAGTCACCTTATTCAGAAACTAGAAGCCGAAAAAGAAAATGTTTCTTTTGTTCGTGTTGATGCAGATTCTGTTGAGAAGCTGATTAAGAAAGACGATGAAGTTCCTTCTGTATTATCTGAAGACGATGAGAAATCTTTGAAAGAAATGATTGAAGTTGTCGTAAAGAAAGAAGAGTACGCAGTACAATTCGAAAGCTTAAGTCCTACTGCATCACCATTCACGATTACACGTTCAGAATTTATGCGTCGTATGAAAGAGATGAGTGCTTCTGGTGGAGGCGGGATGTTTGGTATGGGTAATATGCCAGAGATATTCAACATCGTTGTAAATGGAAATCATCCTTTAGTAGCTAAAATACTAGCTGAAAAAGATGCTGAAAACCAAACTGCAATGATAAAAGGAGCAACCGATCTTGCTAAATTATCACAAGGCTTATTAAAAGGTGAAGCGTTAACGTCATTTATTAAAAGTCGTTACAACGATTTGATGTAGATTTATTTAATACTATTTAAAAAGGCTTTCCGTAGATACGGAAAGCCTTTTTTTTTGGCATAATTTTCGGTATATTTAGCTTGTATGACATTAAACTAAAGCTAGTTATGAAAAAATTATTATTTATTTCGATGTTAGGCGTATTCGCTGTTATTAGTTCTTGTGATGAGGACGAAATCGTACAATCTCAAGTTGATTTTCTTTTTAAAGAAACCTATTGTGCTGACCCATGGGATACCATTATTAGTCCAGGATGGATTCCAGAGCAACTTATTAGTTATTATTTAACTGATGTTCTTGAAGTGGAGTATTCGTATTTTAATAGAACTAATGATGGAATTCAAGAGGATTGTGAAGCTTGTCATTGTTTGTCAGGGAATATAATTAGATTTTCCGCAGACGATGAATTCTCTGAAATTCTTTTAGAAAATGGCTTCGAAATTGATGAATAGTTTTAATTGTCTTTCTGAGCTTATCGATGAATAGAGCGTGAATATTGATGGATGCTTCGATAGACTCAGCATGACAAAAATTAGCTTGTTTGGGCATCGATTATCTTTAAGAAATAACTCCTGAGCCCAAAAGTTCATCCTCCATATACCAAGCCACAAATTGCCCTGGAGCAATTCCTCTTTGGTCATTTTCGAAAATGATGTATAAGCCATCTTCCTTTTGGTGAAGCGTTGCTTTTTCTAAAGGTTGTCTGTAGCGTATACGAGAGAGGGCTTCTAAGGTCTCGCCAACTTTTAATCTAAGATCTTCTCGAACCCAGTGAATATCTACGTTTCGAACTTTTAATCCTGGTCTATATAAACCTGCGTGGTTTGTTCCTTGTCCAACATATATAGTGTTGGATGTTGTGTCTGTGTCAATAACGAAAAGCGGTTCCGCTTTGCCGCCTACATTCATTCCTTTTCGCTGTCCAATCGTAAAGTAATGTGCGCCGTTGTGCTCGCCAACTTTTTCGCCTAATTCGGGAGTGTATATATAATCCTGACTCAAACTCTGAAGAGCTTCTAGAGAATCATTGTCTTTAGAGAATTCTTTATTGTTTTTAAAGAGTGGGTGTTCTTTGCTGATTTCTACAATAGCTCCTTTTTTAGGCTTTAGCTGTTGTTGTAGAAATTCTGGTAATTTCACCTTACCAATGAAACAAAGCCCCTGAGAATCTTTCTTTTCTGCTGTGCTAAGTCCTGCTTCGGCGGCTATTCTTCGCACTTCAGATTTCTCTAGATTTCCTACCGGGAAAAGTGCTTTTGAGAGTTGTGCTTGGTTGAGCTGACACAAGAAGTAGCTTTGGTCTTTATTCTTGTCTATACCTGCTTTTAGTTGGAAGGTTTCTTTTCCATCGACTTCAATAATTTCTTTTCTGCAGTAATGACCTGTTGCCACATAATCTGCTTTCAGCTTCATGGCAGCTTTTAAGAAAATATCAAATTTTATTTCGCGGTTGCAAAGTACATCAGGATTGGGTGTTCTCCCTCTTTTGTATTCTTCAAACATATAGTCAACTATACGTTCTTTATAATCTACGCTTAAGTCAATTGTTTGATAGGGTATTCCAAGAGTTTCAGCTACTGCCATAGCATCGTTGCTGTCTTCTACCCAAGGACATTCCTTAGAAATAGTCACAGAGGTATCATGCCAGTTTTTCATAAACAAGCCAATAACTTCGTAACCTTCTTGTTGTAATAGGTAGGCGGCAACGCTAGAGTCAACTCCGCCAGAAAGACCAACAACTACTCTCTTCATAGTGAAATATTTGGGGCAAAGATACTTATAAGAATAGGATTATTCTGCCTCCTCAAAGAAGAAGTTTATAGAGCCACTTTTGTCTAGGTTAGACCGCATTATGTGCGTTTTGTTGTAGCCTTCGTATTGAATATTTATTGCGGATGTGTTGGGAGGTATGGTTCCTAAATTTTCTGCAAAAAACACGAGTTGATTTACTTGGTTTGGAATCAATTCAATTTCAAAGAGATTCTTCTCTTTCACAATTTCATAATTCCTAAGAATCCATCTACCGTTTAAGCTTAATGATATTTTGTCTCCATCAACTCGTTCATTATCCCAAACTGCTAGCTTTAATATTTTAGCGTCTACAGTAATTACTTTTTGGACTTCAATATCACGTTTTTGAAGCGATAGAGGTTTTATTCCCGAACCACCTTTTACTTGCATCAATCGGTGTCTTCCTTCTTCGCTCGAACTAACCATAAATTGGTTGTATTCGTTTGTAAGATATGTATTTACCAGTTGAATATTTTCGTCTAGCTCTCTTTCGAGGTCTAAATTTGTAAGATCAAAAAGTAATGCTTTGTCTTTGTAATAACCAGTTAGCAATACCTTACTATATTGATTAATAGAGAGCTCGTGAAAATCGTTTTTTGCACGCAACTCACGAATCATTTTTTTCTTGTTTATGTCCCAAAAGCTAACAATTCCATTGCGGCTCCAAGTCATCAGTATTTCGGGCGAATAATACCTTGATTTTACAAAGAAACTAGAGTAGGGGTTTTGTATCTCATACAGCACCTCTTTACCCTCTTTTAAATTGAGTATTTTAATAGAGTTTTTGTCCGTAATTACGAGTTGAGTTTTAGACTCATTTAATATGGCATCGTTTGCTGTAATTGAGTTTTTGTAAAATAAAGAATCTTTTTCAGGATAGAAGAAATCCTTGTGTGTAATACGGCCATTTTCATCGCCAATAAGACAGGAATTTTGGTCGTAAAAAATCGCAAAATGAGGCCTGTTTTTGATCGTAAAATTAACGAGTGTATCTTGTCCAGAAAAGCTCCATATTTTCACTTTTTTATCCTCTGTAGAAAAGGTTAAAAAGTATTCTCCATTTTGTGAGAATTCAATGCGATTTATCTTGCCAAAATGAGCTTTTATAGAAATAATTAATGCTTCATTGGGAATGTCCCAATAATTTAGATATCCTGAAAAGTCACCACTCAACATAATTTCATCTTGAGGAGTGAAGCTAATTATTTCTGATTTTTGGCTATTCCCTATGAAGGATTTAACCAATTCTACTCCTTGTGAGTTCCCAATAGTTGATATTGAAAAAAGAAGGCTGAAGAGAATGTAATTTAACTGTTTCAAAGTGCTGTTTTAAAGATTGCTAAAGTAAACTATTCTTAGACTTTTCTCAATTTATTTGTCTGCTTGTTTTTGTGTAATTCTACTCTTATTAGTAAGTTACATATATGAAAACCTATATTTGTTGCTGTTTTTGTGTCGTTTTAAGCTTTAAAAGCGTATATTAGCAAGCTATTGTGAATACAAACCCCCTCTACGATGAAAAAAACTTATCTAAGTTTATTCTTTTTATTCTCTATCTGCCTAATTTCTAGCTTAAACGCTGTGATTGTAGCTCAAGATACGATTGACTTTTCCTTTGAAAGAACAGGCCCAAATCATTCTGTTTTGGTGTTGCCTTTATGGCATCCTGTGATAAGTAAGTTGCAAGAAAGCGATTCTTTAGATCCTGAAATGATTTTAGGTTTTAAAAATGACTCTTTAGTATCTGGAGATCGAGTAGGTATTTTCTTTACCGATAATTTAGGAAATTACAAATGTGCAAGTTCTGCAATTTGGAAATCAAACGATTTTAATATGCTTCCAGTTTGGGGTATTTATCCACCAGGTGCAGATAACGGAATGGAAATGGGCGAACGCATGATTTGGTTAGCCCAAAAACAAGATAATTCAATTTACGAAATTGAATGTACGTATCAAAAACCATTAATGGCAATTTACATAAAAGATGGCGCTTCGGCAGTTTTAGGAATGGAACTCAAGAAAAGTACGCTTATCTCATCATTGCCACTTCAAAAATAAGTTTTGCCCACAACGATTATCACATAGCTATGAAAAATACTCTACTCTTTTCACTGTTTGTTTCTTTGTTTTGCATCTCACTGCAAACTTCCGCACAATGCGATTTTCCCGATTCTTTTTCTGGGAATACAGGAGCTAACATGACCGTAATGCTAACGCCTGATTTGATAACATCTTTGAATGTTACCAATTCAGATGCTTATGTTGTTGCTTTAAATTCTTCAGGAATTGTAATTGGATCTGTGCCAATTGATGGTTTAAATCAAACTTCAATAGCAATTTGGGGCGATGATAGTTCAACTACAGATGTAGTTGATGGTGCACTAGCTAATGAGCTTATTAGTTTCCAATTAGTAGATGGAATCAGACTCTACGATGTTGAGATGCCTTCCTCAGTTGTTTATGCTACTAATGGCTTGTCTCTGCAAACTGCTGCTGCTGCTGTAACTTTAAATTGTGAACAGGAAGTTGTAGCTTGTTTTTTGCCATCTGTTTTTAATGGGAACACAGGAGCAAACATGACTGTAATGCTTACCCCTGCTTTAATTAGTTCTTTACCGATAACAGATGAAAACGCATATGTTGTAGCTATTGGTGTTAGCGGAGTAGTAGTTGGTTCTGAATTAGTCTATGGTGTTACTCAAACAACCATTGCACTTTGGGGTGATGACACCCAAACAGTGGAAGTTGATGGAGCTGGAGCTGGAGAATTTGTTTCTTTTCAGCTAATTGATGGTGCAGATTTATATGATGTTGGAATGCCTTCACCTGTTAGTTATTCTACAAATGGTTTAGCTGTTCAAGGGGCTCCGACAACAGTAACATTTGTTTGTGAAGCAATTTTAGGTTGTACAGACTCTACCGCATTGAATTATGACCCTATCGCTACTGGAGATGATGGCTCTTGTATTGCTGCTATTTTAGGTTGTACAGATTTAGCGTCTGCTAACTACAATGAGAGTGCTAATACAGACGATAGTTCTTGTGTTGGTTTCTGTGAGGATTGGTTTATGCCTTTCTCAGCTGAAAATCAAACGGTGAATTCTACTAGTATATTACTTTCTGAAGAATACGTATTATCTCTAAATGCACAGTCTCCTTCGGCATATATTGTTGGAGTAACTCCTGCTAATTTGGTAGTTGGTTCTAGTGTTATTGGACAAACGACTCAACAGCTAGCTCTTTGGCCAAATGACATTCAATCCACCGAAATAAATGGTGCTCAAGATGGAGAACTGATAAGTTTTTATCTGATAGATGATGAAAGTGTTTACTTACTTTCTTACGATTATATATTTGTTACTATGGGCTTTGTGAATGTTTCTACTGAAGAAACCCCAGTCCTTTCGTGCATTGCAAATACTCCTTTTGGTTGTACAGACAATATCGCTTGTAATTTCGATGCAAGTGCCAATACCGATGATGGTTCTTGTGAATATGTAGATGGGATTTGTGATTCCTGTGTAGATGGTTTAATTGTAGACAACGATTCCGATAATGACGGATTGTGTGATAATGAAGATACATTAAGTGGATGTACAGATGAATCAGCTTGTAATTATAATTCATCTCCAACAATAAATTCAGAACCTGCTTTATGTTTATTTGTCGATGTTATTTGTGAGTCATGTTCTTTAGATGAAAATGGTGATGTCTTTACTGATGGTTCGGGAGAAATTGTTGATAACGACTCAGATGATGACGATATATGTAACGATAATGAAGTTGTAGGTTGTCAAGATGTGCTTGCTTGTAATTATATGGTTTTAGCTACTGATTCAGCTTTATGTATTTATTCTACAGATTTAGATCCTTGTGCTACATGTTCAGTAGATGAAAATGGGGATGTCTTTACAGATGGAACTGGGGCAATTGTAGACAACGATTTAGATGATGATACCGTTTGTAACTCCGCAGAAATTGCAGCTTGTCAAGATGCATTGGCCTGTAATTATAATGAAAACTCAACTGATTCAGATGGTTCTTGTATTTATTCTACTGACTTAGATGCTTGTGCTTCTTGTTCAGGTGAATTAGACGGAACAGGATTAATAGTAGACAATGATTCTGATGAAGATACCGTTTGTAATGAAGATGAAATAGTAGGTTGTGAAGATTTGATTGCTTGTAACTATAATAATCAGGCTACCGACTCTAATGGCTCTTGTATTTATTCTACAGACTTAGATTCCTGTGCTTCTTGTTCAGGTGAATTAGACGGAACAGGAATAATAGTAGACAATGATTCTGATGAAGATTCAGTTTGTAATGAAGATGAAATAGTAGGTTGTGAAGAATTAGCCGCATGTAATTATAATGAGTTTGCAACCGATTCTGATGCTTGTGTTTATTCTACTGATTTAGACGAATGTGCTACTTGTTCTGGTGAATTAGATGGGACTGGAAGTATTGTTGATAATGACTTAGATGATGATTCAGTTTGTAACTCATCTGAAATTATTGGTTGTACAGATATTGAGGCTTGTAATTACGATTCTAACTCTACCACAGATACAGATAATAGTTTATGTGTATATATTGACGGCTGTCAGGAATGTTCAGGAGAGATAGATGGTTCTGGGACTATATTGGATATTGACCCTAGTATTTGTGCTTTCACTATACAAGAAACGTTGAGCTTAGTATACGATGAGGTATCATCGGATAATGAAGTTTTTGTTTCTAACTTAATTGATATGTTAGAGACCCAATTAGATTTACCTGAAGGCTCTGTACAGATCATAGAGGTTATTATCAATGAGGTAAGAGCTTTTAGTGTAGATGTCATTTATGAAATTATTTTAACTCAGGAGCAAATTGAGGTTCTTAATCTAACTCCTGAACAAATAGCTCAAAACATAGCAGATGATGTTAATCAACTTACTCTAGTTTTAGAAAATGCAGGAAGTAGTTTTGAGTTTGTTGAAGGCTGTACCAATTTTGAGGCAAATAATTTTAACGAGTTAGCAAACATCGATGACGGTTCTTGTGAATTTACAAACCCTGGTTGTGGGGTGCAAGGAGCGTGTAATTACAATCCTGACTTAGATGCTCAGTATTCTGACTTTAATTTATGTGTATTTGTACCTGTTAATAATTACTGTGCAGACTCTTTAGTTGGAGACTCTGTAGTGTTTTACGACGGTGGATGTTTAAACGACACTAATTTAGACGGTATTTGTGATGAGACGCAAGTAGTAGGATGTACTCAAGAAAATGCTTTTAATTATAATAGTTTAGCTGTACTGGATGATGATTCATGTATAGACAAAGTATTAGGATGTATAGAAATTTCCGCATGTAACTACAGTCCCTCAGCTAATACAAACGACGAGACTTGCGAGTATCCTGAAGAAAATTACGATTGTACTCAAAATTGTTTGATTGATTCTGATAACGATGGAATCTGTGATCAACTAGAAATTGCAGGCTGTACTAATTCAATTGCTAGTAATTATAATCCACTAGCTACAGATGATAATTTTAGCTGTGAAGTAATAGAAGCTTGTGGTGATTCTAATTATTTAGAGTACAGTTTTAACTCTGATGTAATTAATAATAACCTATGTATTACCTTAATTGTTCAAGGTTGTATGGATACACAAGCATGTAATTACAATCCTTTGGCAAATGCTAGTCTTGTTGTTTACGATTCTTTAGGGGTTTATTTAGGGTCTAGTTGTGTAGAAACTCAAGCGTACTATAATTGTAATGGAGATTGTAGTAACGATACCGATTACGATGGAATATGCGATGAAAATGAAATTATTGGTTGTCTAGAACTCACTGCCTGTAATTACAATGAATTTGCTACTGATAGTGGAGAATGTACTTTTGCTTCAGAGAATTACGATTGTAATCAGGAATGTTTATCAGATATAAACCTTAACGGAGTTTGTGATGAACTAGAGTTAGAAGGCTGTATAGATCAAGATGCTTGTAATTACAATGAGTTTGCTAGCATTACAGATACACTTTATTGTGAATATCCGATGGCTACTAATTTAAATTGTCAGGGAGATTGCATCGACGATATTGATGCTGATGGAATATGTGATGGTATAGAAGTTAATGGCTGTGGGAACGAACTGGCTATTAATTATAATCAATATGCAACAAATAATATAGAAGGAATTTGTGAGTTTTTAACTGGTTGTACAGATCCATCTATGTTTAACTTCAACGCACTCGTAGTAGTAGCAAATAATAGTACTTGTATACCATTTGTTCAAGGATGTTTAGATCCACTTTACTTAGAATACAATGTACTTGCAAACCAAAACAATGCTACATGTACGCAACTGATAGTAAGTGGTTGTAGCGATATAGCAGCCGTTAACTATAGTAGTTACGTAAATGTAGAAGATTACTCTTGTCAGTACTCCCTAATAGTAGGTTGTATGGATTCCGCTTATCTTAATTTTTCTCCATATGCCGTACTCGCAGACCCTAGCATGTGTGGAGAACTAATCGTTTATGGTTGTACTAATTCAGAATACTTAGAATACAATCCACAAGCAACAGTAGAAAATGGAACTTGTTTAGAATACCCATATGCAGGTTGTACAGATGAGAATTTCTTAGAATATAACCCTTATTATAATACATCGTTAGATGGAGCATGTGTTACTATCCAAATTTCTGGTTGTATGAATGCTGATGCTTATAATTACAATCCAGTTGCAACTATTTATCTAGAAGAAGAAGATCCATGTATTTTATTTGGATGTACTAATACTGCTTTTGCTGAGTATTATACCCAAGGATATATTGCCACTAATAGTATAGGCGGTTCTTGCGTGCAAACAGCTGTTTTTGGTTGTACTAATCCTATTGCCTTAGCAGGGTCTTATAACTCTTTTGCGAATGTAAATCAAATAAGTGCTGAGGATGCCGACTCTCCATGTATATATAATACGGGGTCTATAGTAAACTTCGAAATCAATAATACAGGGAGTAATATGTCTATTCTTATTCCTTATCAGGTAGTGTTATCCGGTGATTTTTCTAATATCAATTCAATACCTGATGGATCTTTGATAGGTGCTTTTTATTCTTCTGGTGGTCAAACAACTTGTGGAGGTTTCGATTTATGGAATAAAGAGCAGGATATATTAAACAATATTAATAATGTAGGTATAGAAGTTTATGGTGATGATGAACTTACCACTACT
Organism: Flavobacteriales bacterium UBA6772; assembly: GCA_905182215.1. Taxonomy (GTDB): domain Bacteria; phylum Bacteroidota; class Bacteroidia; order Flavobacteriales; family UBA7430; genus UBA6772. The sequence goes on from CAJJAI010000045.1 coordinate 21,686, forward strand.
GTAGATGGGTTTGTTGCAGGTGAAAGTATGCAATGGATGTTGCTAACACCTGATGGATTGCTTTATTCAGTATCTCCAGTGTATAACACCAATGCTTCCAGTGGGTCTGGAACTGGAAACTCATATGTAACAGATGGATATTCGGTGATGATACTTTTGGACATTAACTTTATGTATCAAATGCCTGTTTTAGGTTGTAGAAATTCTATGTTCTTAGACTATAACCCAAATGCATCTATTGATGGAATTGGTGGATTTGATAACGGTGAGCCTTTTCAAGATTTGATAAACAATCAAACTTTTTTAGCTATAGCAGATGGTTTAGATGATGATAATATGTATGATATAAATGGAGATGGACAGGCTAATCCTGGCTGCTTTATATTGAGTGCATATGGTTGTATGAATACTTTAGCATTGAATTTTAATGCATCTGCTAGTATACCAGACGATTCTTGTATTCCTGTAATTGAGGGCTGTTTAGATGAAAGTGCATTTAATTATATTCTTCCTATTGGAAACGAGAATATAGATGTAAATGTTCATAACTCTGAAATCTGTATTCCTAAAATTATGGGTTGTCTTTCGGATGTCTATGCATTTAACTTTATAGCTCCTGTTGGAGATCCTGCTTTAGATGTAAATACTCCGGTACAGTGTATTCCAGTAATAGAAGGTTGTACAGATCCACTCGCATTTAATTATAATTTTATTGTTAGTGAAGCTGCCATAATTATTGCAACTGGTAATCCTTTTACAACCGCTAATACAGAGTTTATACCCTCGGTTTGCATTCCTAGAGTATATGGATGTACAGATGTAAATGCTTATAACTTTAATGAATTAGCCAACACAAATAGTGTTCATTTCGAAACGGGCGCAAGTACATGTTACCCTGTTTTAGAAGGATGTACAGATGCAACTGCTTTAAATTATCAGTCAGACGTTAACAATACATTTATAGATGTTAATACACCTGCAGACTCTTTATGTATTTTTGAAATTAAGGGTTGTACAGATCCTACAGCTCTCAATTATAATAACCAAGCAAATCTAGATGACAATTCTTGTATAGGTAAAGTATACGGTTGTACAGATATAACACAAATAAATTATAATCCTACTGCAAATGTAGAATTCGAAGGTGCTTGTATTCCTGAAATTGAAGGTTGTTTAAATGATGAAACAGCATTTAATTACATTACACCTACTGGTAACCCATATATTGATGTTAATACGCTGTCTATATGTGTTCCAATAGCACTCGGATGTACAGATGTAAATGCACACATAAATTCCTATTCTTCAATTGCAAATACTGATAATGGTTCTTGTTACTACGCTCCAGGTTGTACTGAAGAAGAATTCTTAACTTATTGGATTCAAGATTTCTTATCAGACTATAATGACGGTTCATGTGGAGAAGAATTAGTTGATTTTTACTGTACAGATGAATGGTATTTAGAATATTTTGCTGAACCAGAATTTGGTTCTGAATTAGCTTCAGGAAACTTTTCTCATATTTCTGCCTGTCAAAATGAATTGGTTACTTATTGTAACAACAGCGAATCTATAAGTTACTTCCCTACATTTAATGTTGCAGATGGAAATTCTCAGCAGGTATTGAATGGTAATTTCGCTTCGTCTGAATCTGATGTATGTAGCGATATTCAGATAGTAGCATTTTGTAACGACTCTAATTTCTCACAATATTACGGACAAAACAATTCTGTTGCAGGTAACAATGCAAAAGAGGATGGAGGTAATGTAATGGACAATACTTTATGTATAAGTCCCATTGATTTTTATTGCGACGATAGTAACTCTTTAGCATACTATGCATTTGATGAAAATCTGAATGACTTTAGTGTCCTTTTAATAGACACTGGAAATGTACTCGATGTATCTCTTTGCAGCATCGTTGTAAGCCCTTATTGTAACGATTCCGAAAACACTAGTTATTATAATAACACCAATGTTATTGGTGGACTTGCAGCTGAGAATGGAAACTTAATTGACAATACTTCTTGTATTGGAGATTCTGTAGTATTCTATTGTAACGACGATACAAAAATTGGCTATTATAATTTAGAAGTTAATTTAGCAGAAGGTTCTCAAGAACAATTAGTAGGTTCTATTATTAACGATGCTGTTTGTGAACAAGAGGTTATTCGATACTGTAATAATTTAGATTATGTTGAGCATTATTCTGAGCTAGCGAGTTTAACCATTTTAAATACAGATTTATGGAACTTGGTAGACTATAGTTTATGTTCTACTGAAGTAGTATTTGGATGTATGGATAACTCCATGTTCAACTATAGTGAACAAGCCAATGTTGATGCTCTTAATTATGAAACTCTAATTTCAACTTGTTATCCTATTATAGAAGGTTGTACAAATACAAGCGCATTTAATTATAACGATTACGATAACAACGGTTCGCTAAATGAATACAATACACAAGACTCTACTTTAAATATTAATACGCACATTTTAGAACTTTGCGTGCCTGTTATCGAAGGATGTTTAAGTGCTCCATCTGCGTTTAACTACCCAACATTTACTGGGAATTCTCAAACGGATGTAAACACCAACAATAGCGATTTATGTATTGATGTTATTGTGGGATGTATGGACGAAACTGCTTTTAACTTTAGTCTTGTAGCGAATACTCCTGACCCTATTTCTTGTGAGCCTGTTGTAATAGGTTGTGTGGAATCTGATGCCTTTAACTACAATTCACAAGCAAACACTGCCGATAATTGTATCGACATTGTTTATGGTTGTACAAATTCGATCTCTTTGAATTTTTATGCAAATGCAAATACTGATAATGGTAATTGTATAAATGTTGTTTTTGGTTGTAATGATAATGGAGAAGCGTTTTTAGATATAGTTATTAATACAACTGGAGAGTTAGGTGAAGATGGAATTGATGATGACTACCAATATGATATTGATTCTGATGGTTTAGTCGCATTTAACTATTACGAACAAGCTACTTTTACATTAAATTGCATTGCTACCTTACCAGGTTGTCTCAATCCAATAGCTTTTAATTTTAACCCACAAGCAAATATTTCTAACAACTCTTGTATACCTGTTGTTAAAGGTTGTACAGATGTATTTGCTGTCAACTTCAACCCGGATGCAAATACAGAGTTTAGCCCATCTAATTGTGAAGAGGCTATTGAAGGGTGTTTGAATCAAAATGCCCTAAATTATAATTGCATCAATGGTGACTATCCTATTTGTTATCCTAATTGTACTATAGAAGATGACTTGTTCTGTAGCGATTCTGATGTGAATAGTGACAATCAGAGTTCTTGTATTATCATTATACCTGGTTGTACAGACTACAATTCAATTAATTATATTCCAGAATTAAATGCTAATGTTGACAATGGTAATTGCGCCTCTATTGTATTTGGTTGTACTAATCCAAATTCTTTAAATTACGATCCTACTGCTAATACTAATGATTATTCTTGTCAATTAGCTGTTGAAGGATGTATTGATAACGGAGAAGCGTTTTTAGATGCAGTTAATAATATTACTGGAGAAGAAGGTGCTGATGGTATAGATGATGATTATCAATACGATGTAGATGAAGATGGAATTCAAGCTCTAAACTTTAATACATCCGCCAATTTTTACAATTATACGGGTGTTGAGTATGAGTTTGCATGTGTTAAAAAAATATTTGGATGTACCAATGTGCTCGCAATAAACTATAGCATTGAAGCTACTATTTCTAACGGGTCTTGTATATCTGAAGTTGTTGGGTGTATTGACAATGGACAAACATTTTTAGATGAATATAACAATATTACTGGCGAAGTTGGCGGGGACGAAGTAGATGATGATTACCAATGGGATTTAGATGAAGATGGGGTGCAAGCACTAAATTACAATCCATCGGCTAACAGTAACAATGGTTCTTGTTTAGCCTTAACCTACGGATGTATGGTTGAAGGGTCCTTTAACTACAATCCAAATGCTACTATTTCCAATGGTTCTTGTGTATCCATTATTATAGGTTGTACAACTGCTTCATCTCTTAACTTTAATCCTATTGCAAACACCGAAAACGGTTCATGTATAGAGATTATATATGGTTGTTTAAATGAGTCTGCTATAAACTATGAACCAAATGCTACAGTTGCAGATGGTTCCTGTATTGCTGTAGTAAATGGATGTACAGATATATTAGCCTTAAACTACAATGCCAATGCGAATATTGATAATGGTTCTTGTGTGATTATTGTATACGGTTGTATGAACGAATTGGCAACCAACTATAATTTAAACGCTACTGTGGCAGATGGGTCTTGTATTCAACAAATACTTGGTTGTACAATAGAGGGTTCTTTAAATTACAATCCTAGTGCAACAACAGACAACAATTCTTGTGTAGCAATAATTGAAGGTTGTATGAACGAACTTGCGTTCAACTATGATTTAAATGCAAATGTTGCCGATGGTTCTTGCGAGCCTGAAGTCGCTGGTTGTATGGACCAAAATGCGATTAACTTTAATGCATCAGCTAATATTGAAAATGGTTCGTGTGTAGATGTGATTGCTGGTTGTAATAATCCTATAATGTATAACTATAACGAACTGGCTAACACTAATGACGGTTCTTGTATTGTAACGATAACTGGTTGTATGGATGTTGAAGCATTTAACTTTAATGAAAATGCAAATACAGAGTTAGAACCTTCAAATTGTGAAGATGTAGTATATGGTTGTATGCTTAACCTTCCATTTATTTGTAATTATAACTCTTTAGCCAATGTAGACGATAATTCTTGCGAAGCTTCCTCTTGTGCAGGTAGAGCGAGTTTACGCTCATTTGCCAGCCCAGTATGTGTGGATCCAATTGCAGAAAATTATTTTTCACTATTAGATTCTATTACCCCATCTACCGACTGGGCTACTAGTTACTTTAATCCAGATGCAGCTAGTTATCAGGCTGATTGGGGAAATCAGTATTATATAGATAATACTACATGTAACTATATAGAAGGCTGTACCGATGTTGATATGTTGGGTTATAATTCAAATGCCACTTTAGATGATGGTTCTTGTACCCCTTATGTATATGGCTGTGATGATATTGAATATGTAGAATACAACGAAAACGTAAATACATCAGATAATTCTTGTTTCACTCTTAAAGTTTTTGGTTGTAACGATGTAAACTCGTTTAACTACGATAATTTAGTAACCGTACTTGGGGTAGATGTTAACAACGATTACATTGCAGACTCATTATCAAATGAGCTTACTAATCCGTGTGTCGACATTGTTTATGGATGTACAGATGTTAATTATGTCGAGTATTGGTATTCTTACGATACTATATCAAATTCATTAGTTGCTGTAAGTCCACTTCCAAATACACAATACTATACTACAGAAGGAGAATCTATTTCGTGTATTAACTTATTGACTTTAGGTTGTACCGATTCTGAATATCTTAACTATTGGACATTGGATGAAAACACTCAGATTAATGAGCCAGATCCAATTCCTAATTTAGACAATGGTTCGTGTATCGATCTATTAGTTTTAGGTTGTTTTGATGCCGAATACTTAGAGTACAATGCCAATGCCAATGCAGATCAGTTTCTTTCGGCTGATATTCCCTCCATGTGTATTACTCCAAAGGTTGACGGTTGTACCAGTCCTGATTATATGGAGTATAACTCTTTAGCTAATTACGACGATGGTACTTGTGATGTGCTAATTGTAGAAGGTTGTTTAGACAATACTTATATTGAATATTGGCAATTTATTGCTGATACGGAAACTGGTATTTACGAATTATTTAATCCAGTAAATAGTCCTAATATAGATGACGGTTCTTGTTCGGAACTAATTGTAAGAGGGTGTAATATAGAAGCTGCAGATAATTATTACTTAAACTTTCTAGAACTAATTAACACAGTTAATGTTCTAGACAATAGTGTTTGTTTGGGTATTGTTGGCTGTATGAATAGTAATGCTTCTAATTACAATCCACTAGCAGTTTCTCAAGGTGATTGTGCCGGTTGTACAAATACCGATGCTCTTAACTGGAACGATTGGGCAACTACAGACGACGGTTCTTGTGAGGTTTTAGGGTGTACCGATGATGGTTCATTAATTATTGACGACTTCAATAACAGTACTGGCGAACTAGGAACTGATGGAGTGGATGACGATGGTATTTATGATCTCGATGAAAATGGCCTTGCTGCAGCTAATTACAATGTTGAAGCTACAATAAACGATTTATCTTGTATAGCATCTATACTCGAAGGTTGTACAGACCCACTCGCTTTTAATTACTGTGAGGAATGTAATGTTGATGATGCCTCTTGTATACCTGAGGTTGTTGGTTGTACCGATTCATTGTATGTAGAATTCTACGATTGGACATTTAATGCTGACACTAGTTACCAAATCTCAAACTTTAATATTAATCCAAACACAGAGGATGGTTCTTGTACTCATTTAGTAGAGGAGGGTTGTACCTTATTTGACTATGTAGAATTTAATACGGAATCTAATGTGTATTCTGCTGATTCTTGTACTACTATTAAGGTATTAGGGTGTTTAGATCCATTGTATTTTGAGTCTACAGAGGGCGATTACAATGCAACAGTTTACGACACTATTCCAGCTACTCAGTTTCACGTTGACAATGATTTAGCCACAACTATTGGTGAAGATGTAATCGTAGACATTTTCTGTTTTACTTTCCAAGTGGATGGCTGTATGGATGCTAACTATTTAGAATACGATGAAACTGCTACCGTAGACGATGGTAGCTGTTCAGATATTAAAATTGAAGGTTGTACAGAATTAAACTCTATTAATTATGATGCAACGGCTAACCTAGACGATGGGTCTTGTATTGCTATAGTTGAAGGATGTACTGATCAATTTGCATTTAACTATAATGAATTGGCTAATACCGAAAACGGCTCTTGTATAGAGATTATTTACGGGTGTCCAGATTCTGCATATTTAGAATATTATAACTACAATGCACTTACATTCCTTTTAGACACACTTCCAGACTACTTAGCGTATAATACAGATGCGTATACTGGAGCCTCTTATTGTGTTAATCCAATTATTGAAGGTTGTACCGATACCGATTTTATAGAATATTACGATTACGATGCCACTAACTTTGCGGTTACCTACAAAGTAGATATCGCAAATGTGAATGATGGTTCTTGTATCACACCAATGATTTCTGGTTGTATTGACGATTCTTACCTAGAATATAATTCACTTACAAATGTCCACTTAGAGGGTGCTTGTCAGGTTCTTAAAGTAGAAGGCTGTACCGATCAAGAATATCTTGAATATTGGAATTACGATACAGTTAATTTTGAATTAAATGAGCCTTTAGAGTTTATAAACTTCGATGATGGATCTTGTAGTACTTTAGTTTCTGTAGGTTGTTTAAATCCTCTTGCAGATAACTACTTAGAGTACGAAGGTTTGGCAAACGTAAACGACGTAAGCTTATGTGAAGGTGGATTTGGTTGTCTATCACCACAGTATTTAAGTTATAATGAAAGTTATATTGGACATGACCAGTCCGAATGTACTACCTTTAAGGTATTTGGTTGTATTGATACAACTGCTTATAATTTTGATGTACTCGCAAACATAAATGGTGTGGACACCCTTGGAGGATTTGACTTTTTCCCAGATACAAATATAGACGGTTTTGTTATAGATCCATGTTATCCATTTATTCTAGGCTGTATAGATCCTACAGCATTTAACTTTACCCCTCTTGTTGGAGATAATTCTTTAGATGTAAATACTAATGATTCCTCTTGTTATGCTATTATTGAAGGATGTACAGATTCAACATCATTTAATTTTATTTCGCTTACAAACGATGTTAGTATTGATGTAAATACTGACGACAATTCTTGTTATCCTGTTAAGGAAGGTTGTTTAGATCTTGATGCATATAACTACAATGATTGGAGTGGAGATGGAGTTGCAGATGTATTTGTTTCTGCGGCTAGCCAAAATATAAATACAAATGTAGAATCTACCTGTATTGCCAAAATATTTGGTTGTATGGATGTAACTAAATTTAATTATTCTGATTCTGCAAATACACAAGAAACGAGTTTAGAGGATCCAACGAGTCCATGTATAGACTTTGCGTATGGTTGTATAAACGATACAATGTTTAATTTCGATGTAAACGCAAATACAAACCAAGTTTCAGAATTTGACCTTAACAACCCTTGTTATGTAATAATACTTGGTTGTTTGGATGTATTAGCCGATAATTATATACAACCAATAAGCGACTCTTTGGTGGATGTTAATACCGAAGATGGAAGTTGTGAATACTTTGGATGTATGAATTATACCGCTATTAATTTCGATACGAACGCGAATGTAAATGATGGTTCTTGTATTATTTCAGGTTGTACTATAGATTTTTACCCAAATTATAATCCTGCAGCTACTCACGATGATGGATCTTGTAGTAATGCTATTTTTGAAGTGTATGGTTGTATAGACTCTACTTATATTGAGTACTATGTGTACAATGCATCTATTCTTAGTATTTCTGCTGAAGAACAAATTGTAACAATAGATAATGGTACTTGTATAACACCAATAGTTATAGGTTGTAGCATAAATACAATGTTCAATTACGAGCCAAATGTAAATGTTGCAGACGACTCTAATTGTATTGATATAGTAGAAGGTTGTACAGATGATTCCTATATTGAGTATTGGAATTACGATGTTCTTTCAATGACTCTTTCTACACCAGTTGAATTAGCAAATACCGATAATGGTACTTGTCTTACTCCAATTATAAGTGGATGTACTTTAGTTGGTGACGACCAATTCGAAGCGCTTGCAAATGTATACGATACTTTAGCTTGTTTAGTTGAAGGCTGTATGGATCCGAATTATTTAGAATTCGATTTAGCGGTTACTTTAGCAAATGTAGTTTTCTGTATTACCCCAGTTATAGAAGGTTGTACAGATAGTGCATTTATTGAGCACTATAATATTGAGGCATACAATGCGGAGACTGAAACTTACTTACTCTCTAACAAGGAAAACTTACCGAATACAAATGATGGGACTTGTGCAAATGAAATTGTTACAGGTTGTTACTATCAATATTTTGTAAACTATAACTCCAATGTAAATGTTTATAATTTCTCTGATGTTCCAAATTCGTATGAGGATGGAACTACTATTCTTGATCTTTGTGGAGCCCCTCTAGTAACAGGATGTACAGATAGTACTGCTTATAACTACAATCCAATTGCAAATGTAGAAGCCATTTGTTTATACGAAGGTTGTACACTGCCTTTTGCGTTTAATTATGATAAAAATGCGGATATAGACGATGGATCTTGTATGCCATTTATAGCAGGATGTACAGTAAGTTTATTCTTAAACTTTAATCCAGAAGCTAACATAGACGATGGTTCTTGTTCTAATTCACCTATAATATATGGTTGTACAGACTCGTTGTATTTCGAATATAATAGTTTAGCTACTCATAATAGTATACCTACCTCATGTATTACTTTACATGTAATTGGTTGTATGGATGTCAATGCAGAAACTTGGGATCCAACAGCAACTATTCACGATAACACACTTTGTACTGATGAGATTATCTCTGGATGTACATCAAGCTTTTATCTTGAATATATCCCATTGGCTACTATTAGTAATCTATTGGCTTGTATTACCCCAGTAGTAAATGGTTGTACTATTGAGAATTCTACTAATTACGAACCTACTGCAAACGTAAACAATGGTTCTTGTATAGAAATGATACTAGGATGTACCGATTCGGATTTCCTTGAATATTGGAATTACGATACCGAATTAATGGCACTGTCAATTTTAGCTGATCCAGCCAACACGAATACAATTCCGAGTAGTTGTTTAACAAATATTAATATTGGTTGTACAAACTCTAATTATGTAGAAGCTTATAACAATACACAAGTAAGTGGTTATTACTTCCTAAATGGATTGAATACCGATATCAATGTATCGTTCTCATCTGCTTGTGTAACAGAAATTGTAAGCGGATGTATTTACAATGCATTTATCGAGTTTAATCCTGCAGCAAATGTATTTGCTCTGGATGACTGTGTGTATATTATTGACAATGTATGTACAGATACTTTGGCAGATGATTATTTAGAAGCTTCCCTAATTAACTCAACTTATTCAGCAGAAGGTAATAGTTATATTTACCAAGAAGACAATTCTTTATGTAACTATACTGGGTGTATGAATAATGCATTTATTGAGTATCAGGAATATTATACTGTACCAGATCAAGATGCTTGTCAGACTTACAAAGTTGTAGGTTGTACAGACGCTGCATATATTGAAAGTTATGTAGACAATATTTATAATGAGGAAAATGGAATGTATATACTAGGGGAACTCAGCCCTTATATAAACTATACAGATTATACCCATTGTATTACACCAATTATAGAAGGATGTACAACTTGGTATTATTCAGAATTCAATCCTAATGTAAACGTCGAAAACAACTCTTTGTGTCTTGAAACAGCTATTTTTGGTTGTAGTGATTCACTAGCAGATAATTTTGACCCTACTGCTAATTTTATTGAGGACGGAATTTTAAATTACAATGATGTGCATTGCGTCTATGAAGGTTGTACTAATCCAAATTATACCGAGTACTGGGATTATGCACTCAGTACGCAACAAATTTCTACTCCAGTTATAATTGCGACAGATGATGATGGATCTTGTGAAACACTTATTGTATTTGGATGTACAGAAGAAAACGAAATGTTTAATTTCGATGAGACATCAAATGTTAACCAAACGAGTTCTACAGATCAGACTTCCTTATGTATAGAAAACATAGTTGGTTGTACCAACGAATTGTATGTAGAATACAACTCACTTGCCAATATTGAAAGTGGCTTGTGTAGCGTATTTGTTGTTGCAGGTTGTACCAATTCGCTTTCCATAAATTACAATCCTTTAGCGAATACAAACGATGGTTTTTGTATAGACAAACATCAAGGTTGTGCAGATAATGGTTTAGCCTTTGAAGATCTAATAAATAACCTAACAGGCTTAGTAGGGTCTGATGGTATTGATGACGATTATCAATACGATTACGATTTTGATGGAATGGCTGCTTTCAACTACGATTCTACTGCCAATGTAAACGTTTTCTGTGAAGCCCTTGTTTATGGTTGTATCGATTCTGAGAAGTTCAATTTCAATTCTCAAGCAAATATCGATGATGCATCGTGTGTTCCAGTTATTGAAGGTTGTTTAAATGTGGATTTCTATAACTACAACGATTACGACTACGATGGAGCTCCAAACGAAATTACAGGAGATCCATTTATAGATATCAACACAAACAATCCTGTTTACTGTGAACAACAACAATTAGGTTGTATTGATGATTTAGCAATAGGAATTGATGGGACTCCAGTAGCAGATAACTTAGATGCGAATGCGAATACAGACAATGGTTCGTGTATCTACTATGGATGTACGGAAGTTGAAGCTGATAATTATCAAATTTGGGCTACCAATACAGGTGTAATTAATAACTGTTTATACAATGGTTGTACCGACCAAAATGCCTTTAACTACAATGAACAAGCCAATTTCAATGACGGTTCTTGTATCGCTAGTGTTGAAGGTTGTGTTAACACTTCTTTTGTTGAATACTGGGATTTCGACCCTCTTTCAAATACAATTAGTCAAGCAGAAGCAGTACCAAATGTAAATAATGGAACTTGTTTAACATTTGTTATTTTTGGCTGTACCAATTCATCGGCAACAAATTACAATGCATCTGCGATTGTTAATCAAGTTAGTTTCGAAGACGAATCTACGCCTTGTATTCCTTATGTGTTTGGTTGTACAGTAGATACTATGTTTAATTACAATCCGCTAGCAAATACTGCTGATGGTACTTGTATAGAGAATATAGAAGGATGTATGAATCCATTGGCTATAAATTACAATTCAGATGCCAATGTAAGTGTAAACTGTATTTTACCTATTTACGGTTGTACAGACGAAACGGCATTTAATTTTGATGCTGATGCACAAGAAGATGATGGTTCTTGTATCCCAGTAATTGAAGGTTGTGTAAATCCATTTGCCCTAAACTACAATCCAGATGCGAATACCAACAATGGATCTTGTGTTGCATTTTTAGGTGGTTGTATGGATCCTACTGCGCTTAACTATTCTTCTTATGCAACCTTCGACAGTGGAAACTGTATAGAAGCAATTCCTGGTTGTACTAATATTTACGCAAATAACTACAGCCCTGCGGCAAACCAATATGATGGATCTTGTACCTATGGTTCACCCGTTGTGTTTGGTTGTATGGTTAGTATAGCTACTAACTATGATCCTTTAGCTACAGTAGATGATAGTTCTTGTGAGTTTGATTTTGGTATTAGATCTATGATTGACACCATCTGTATTGATTCATTAGCAGTAAATGTTCATCCATTAGTAAATTATCCGGATGCACTAGCTGATGGTATTGAATTAGGTTCTATTGTTGTAGACAATGAAACTTGTGAATATCAATATGGATGTACAAATATTACTGCAATCAATTACAATCCTTCTGCAACAATAGATGATGGCTCTTGTATTCTTGATGCTGTTTATGGTTGTATGGATACGGAGTATTTAGAATACAATTCTGAGGCTACTATAGACACAGATCCAAGTACATGTTCTAACCTAATTGTAACGGGTTGTACAGATCCAACGGCATCTAACTATAACCCTCTAGCAAATGTATCTGATAATGCTTCTTGTGAGTATAACTTAACGCTGGGATGTACAGATGCTGACTATGTTGAATATTGGGCATACGACGAGAATACATACTTACTATCTGTCCCAGATAGTGTTGCTACTCAAGATGATGGTTCTTGCCAAACGCTAATAGTGTTTGGATGTGTAGATGTTGATGCTTATAACTACGATGCAAGTGCAAACGTAAATCAAACAACTACCCAGAATCAAACGTCTACTTGTATCGCAAAAGTTTACGGTTGTATGGACGCTTCTATGTTTAACTATAACTCAGAAGCCAATACAGAAAATGATTCTTGTATAGAGTTTGTTTATGGTTGTATGGTTGCTGCTTATGTTGAGTTTAATGATTTGGCAAATACAGATTACGCTACTAGTTTATGTATGACTATTCACATAGAAGGATGTACAGATGCTACTGCATTAAATTATAATGATGAAGCTACTTTAGATGATGGTTATTGTATTGATGCTGTATATGGTTGTATGGATGCTGGAGCAATTAACTACGAGGAACTTGCTAATGTTAACGACGATTCATGTATCTACCAAAGCTTAGGTTGTACAGATGTAAATGCGGCGAATTACAATGTTAACGCTAATACGGATGATGGTTCATGTTACGGTTGTACTGTAGCTTATGCTGTTAACTTCTGTTCTACATGTGAAATTGCTCAGAACACATTCTGTGTGATTGAGGGCTGTACTGATAGCAACATTATAAACTACGATCCTGAGGCTACTACCGATGATGGGTCTTGTAACCCATTTGCTACTGAAGTATACGGTTGTACAGATGACTTATACCTAGAGTACTACAGTTACGAGAGTACAGGTGTTTATACCTTAAATGGTTTTGCGACTTATATGGGAGTTCAAATAAACACAGACAACGGTACTTGTGAAACCTTAATCAACACAGATTGTACAGATGCCGATGCTTGTAATTATAATATTATAGCGAACGTAGATTCTGGAAACTGTAATCTCCCTGTTAATTGTGATTCTTGTTCAGGCGAACAAGATGGTACAGGTACTGTTGTAGACAGCGATTCGGATAACGATGGTCTTTGTGATGCTCAAGACACAGTCTTTGGGTGTACAGATGAAGATGCGTGTAATTATAATGCTTCTCCAACAGTAAATACCGACAACGATTTATGTACATATACAGATGGTATATGCGATACTTGTGTTGATGGTGTTGTTATAGATAACGATGTAGATAACGATGGTGTTTGCGACTTGGATGAAATTGTAGGTTGTCAAGATGTACTTGCTTGTAATTATATGGTTTTAGCGACTGATTCAGATTTATGTGTTTATTCTACAGATTTAGATGTTTGTGCTACCTGTTCGGGAGAACAAGACGGAACTGGAACGATTGTAGATAACGATGATGATAACGACGGTGTTTGTAACTCAAACGAAATAGTAGGATGTCAGGATCTAGAAGCTTGTAATTATAATGAAAATGCTACCGATAGTGATGTTTGTATTTACTCAACAGATTTAGATGCTTGTGCTACCTGTTCTGGGTATCAAGATGGAACTGGAACGATTGTCGATAACGATGATGATAACGACGGTGTTTGTAATTCAAACGAAATAATAGGATGTCAGGATCTAGGAGCTTGTAATTATAATGAAAATGCTACCGATGGTGAAGATTGTATTTACTCTATAGACTTAGATGAATGTGCTACATGTTCGGGTGCGCAAGACGGAACAGGAACTATTGTAGATAACGACATTGACAACGACGGTGTTTGTAATGATATCGAAATAGTAGGATGTCAGAATCCAGAAGCTTGTAACTATAATGCTTTTGCTACAGAAGCAGGTGCTTGTGAATTAGCAAATGCGATTTGTTCTACTTGTGAGGATGGAGCAGTTGTGATTTACGATATAGATAACGATGGTTTATGTGATGCTCAAGACACCCTCTTTGGCTGTACTGAAGAGGATGCTTGTAACTATAATAATTCATCAACAGTAAATACCGATAATTCAATTTGTGTTTACACAATTGATGATTGTGATACTTGTTCAGGCGAAGAAGATGGAACCGGAACTGTAGTTGACAACGACCAAGATAATGATGGTTTATGTGATGTTCAAGACACAATCTCTGGGTGTACTGATGAGACGGCTTGTAACTACAACTCATCAACTACTATAAATACCGATAATAGTATTTGTGTTTATGAAGTAGCTGATTGTGATACTTGTTCAGGAGAGCAAGATGGTACTGGTGTAGTTGTTGACAATGATCTTGATGACGACGAGGTTTGTGATGATGATGAAATTATTGGCTGTCAAGAAATATTAGCTGATAATTATAATGAATTCGCTACTGATGCAGGAGACTGTATTTATTATGGTTGTATTGATGATGAAGCTTGTAATTACCTCTTTAGCGCAAACACTGATAATGGTTCTTGTACATATGTTACCGATGTATGTGAGTCTTGTGTAAACAATTTGGTTGTAATTATTGATACCGATAACGATGGTCTTTGTGATTTCTTAGATGTCGTTAGCGCTTGTATAGATCAAGATGCTTGTAATTATAACAACTCAACTACTGTAAACGAAGACAACAACTCTTGTATTTATGTAACTGAAATTTGTGATGTTTGTTCAGGTGAAGAAGACGGAACAGCTACTGTTGTTGATAATGATGTGGACAACGATGGTGTTTGTGACTTAAATGAATTGACCTCTTGTATAGATGTCAATGCATGTAATTATAACAACGATCCAACTATAGACTCTGATAATACATTATGTATTTATGCTTCCGACTTAGATGCTTGTGCATCTTGTTCTGGAGCTTTAGATGGTACTGGAATTATTATTGACAATGATGATGACAATGATAGCGTTTGTAATGATGACGAAGTTGTTGGTTGTGATCAAGAATGGGCTGATAATTACAATGTATTTGTTACCGACCCTGATGACTCTTGTATTAGACAAGGTTGTATGGTTGACTTTATGTTTAACTACGACTCATTAGCTACCTACGATATGGGTGGATGTATTTCTGTTATTATAGGATGTTTAGACCCTGAAGCCGATAATTACAGCGAGCTTGCAAATACTGCTGGCTTATGTAATTATACAGGTTGTATGGACTCATTGTATCCTAACTACGATTCTATTGCTAATATTGCAGGCGAGTGTATATTATATGGTTGTACTACAGAGGGTATGTTTAACTACGAACCATTAGCTACTCATAACGATGGCTCTTGTATTGAAATTGAAATCGGTTGTATGGACCCTGTTGCAGATAACTATATCGAGTCTGCCAATACTCCTGATGATTGTGAATATATAGGTTGTATGGATTCTTTAGCAGATAACTATTACGATTTAGCAAACGTTCCAGACGAATGTATTTTCTATGGTTGTATGAATGAGAGTGCTTGTAACTACGATGAGTTTGCAGATACGCAACTAAATAATTCATGTGAGTTCCCAGAGCAATATTACAACTGTGATTCTACTTGTATTCTAGATACAGATAATGATGGGGTTTGTAACGAATTCGAAATATTTGGTTGTACTGATACTGTTGCTGAGAACTACAATCCTTTAGCAACTCAAGAAGACGGTTCTTGTTACTCAGAACTTCAAGTTGATTTATCAGTTATAGATGCTGTTTGTAATGGCGGTAGTGGTTCAGTACAGTTAACTATAAGCGGAGGTTTAACACCAATTACTGTAGTAAGTTATACCACGTACCAAGCAAATCAAACTATTCAAGTAGCAGATGCGATTGTTACTATAAGTAATGTTCTTTCAAATAGTGAAACAGACGTATCGACTTATAGTGTATATGTAAGCGATGCGAATGGTAATGGTGACTTTTATCCGTATACTATAGAGCAACCAGAGGTGTTATTTGAAATGACTTTAGACTACGATCAAGAAGACTCTGAACTGTCATTCGATTCTAACTCAAATACGACTAACTTCATTTGGTCCTTTGACGATGAGCAAATCATGGGGGCAAATAACCCTGAGTTAGCGTTAGACTCTAACGGAGTTTATGGATTGTATCTTACCGATGAGTATGGTTGTACTTTATATTTAGAGTATGAAGTTAAGGATATTGGAATAGAAGAACACGATGCTAAAGCATTGAAGGTCTATCCTAATCCAGCAAACGATTTTATTACCGTTGAGTCGAACCTATTCTTAGGTGCAGATTCCGAAATAAAATTATATGACCTAATCGGTAACTTAGTCTTGAATCATAAAGTAGATAACTCTCAGTTTGAACCTCAGCGAATAGATGTTTCTGGCTTAAGTGAAGGAACTTATATTGTGTCTGTGTTAAATGGTACTAAAAGTGTTTATACACGAATTGTTATTCATTAATTGAACTAGAGATTAAATAAGAAAAAGCGGGGTTTATCCCCGCTTTTTTTGTTTATCAAATAATTTCACCAAGTTCAATGGCTATTATATATTCCTGCTCATTTGTGGTCTATTTGTTGTTGTGTAAATTCTTGCTTGGCTAGTACTAAGTATTTTAATTGTGAGTTCATTCTTGAATAATGGTAATTGCTAGCTAAAAAAAGTTAAATTTGTCTATTAGATCCCCCTCATAGATATATTTTGTAGAAAATAATCCACGGAATTACTCTGTGTTATTAGTATTTAAAACATCAAATTATGAGAAAACTTCGAGCTAAATTATCGTTTGCACTTATTGCATTCAGTCTTATTTTCAGTGCGTCTAATGCACAAGACTGTGTTTTACCTGAACCATTTATTGGGAATACTGGAGCGAATATGTCAGTATTTTTGACGCCTAATTTTGTAGGTGCATTAACAATATCAGATGTAGATGCTTATATTGTTGCTACTGTAGAAAGTGGTTTAGTTATCGGTTCTCAGCCTATATATGGTGTAAGTCAAACAAACTTGGCTCTTTGGGGAGATGATGCAACTTCTACAGATACTATAGATGGTGCTTTATCTAATGAACTAGTTATATTTCAACTTGTAGACGGTTTAAATCTGCACGATATTTCTATGTCACCTCCTGTTACTTTTACAGTTAACGGTCTTTCGGCATTAGGAGCACCATCGGGAGTAAGCTTCTCCTGTTCTGCTGATATTGTAGTAGATCCTATTTTAGGATGTACTGATTCAACTGCGGGCAACTACAATGCACTAGCAACAGAAGACGACGGCTCTTGTATTTACACCATCTATGGTTGTAATGACCCTACAGCAGATAACTACAATGCAGATGCAAATGTAGATGATGGTTCTTGTACTTATACTATTTTAGGTTGCACCGATTCAGAAGCATTAAATTATAATTCAGCTGCCACCGTAGATGATGGTTCTTGTGATTACGAACAAACAGGTGGTGATTGTACATTACCAAATCATTTCGCAGGAAATACAGGAGCTAATATGACTGTAATGTTAACTCCAGGCTTTGTAGGCTCATTAACAATTACTGAGTCGAATGCTTATATCGTAGCTCTAACAGCCGATGGTCTTGTAATTGGTTCTGCCGATTTGTTTGGCTTAAGTCAAACCTCTTTAGCTATATGGGGCGATGATGCTCAAACAACAGAAATAGACGGTGCATTAGCAAACGAATTTATCAGTTTCCAATTCGTAAATGGATCAGATTTATACAATATAGAAATGCCTACGGCAGTTAATTATACTACTAATGGATTGGCAGTTCAAGCAGCACCAGGAATATCCGAAATTGTTGAATGTTCTACTTTAACTGATGTATTAGGTTGTACTGATATGAATGCAAACAACTACAATACAGATGCAAATGTAGACGATGCATCTTGTACTTACGATGTTGAAGGTTGTACTGATATGAATGCAAACAACTACAATGCAGATGCAAATGTAGATGATGGTTCTTGTGATTACGAACAAACAGGTGGTGATTGTGTTCTGCCAAATCAATTCGCAGGAAATACAGGAGCTAACATGACTGTAATGTTACTTCCAGGTTTTCTAAGTTCATTAACAATTACCCAGTCGAATGCATATATAGTTGCATTAACTGGTGAAGGAATGATAATTGGTTCTGCCGATTTGTTTGGCTTAAGTCAAACCGCTCTAGCTATTTGGGGAGACGACTCTCAAACACCAGGAATAGACGGAGCTTTATCAAACGAATTAATAAGTTTTCAATTAGTAAATGGAACAGATTTATACAATGTAGAAATGTCAGTGGTAATTAATTATACTACTAATGGATTGGCAGTTCAAGCAGCTTCAGGAATATCAACGATTGTGGAATGTGAAGTATCGATAGTGTTAGGTTGTACCGATTCAAATGCAAATAATTTTAACGAATTAGCAACAGAAGATGATGGTTTTTGTACATATACAGTTTACGGTTGTATGGATGAAAGTGCCTGTAATTACGACTCAAATGCAACAAATTCTGATAACTCATGTACTTATGAAGAGTTAGGATTCGACTGTAATGGGAATGCTACTGGTGGCGATTGTGCTCCTTTAGATTTTTCAGTATTAAATACTGGAGCTAATATGACATTGTTTGTTACACCAAATGCTCTTGAAGGCCCCTTGTCTGTTGGAGATTTAATAGGTGTGTTTTACACCAATGATACAGGAATGCTCGTTTGTGCTGGTGCAACTACTTGGACAGGTTTTGCTATAGATATTCCAGTATTTGGAGACGATACTACAACCGATGAAATAGACGGATTTGGGACTAATGAAGATTTAGTTTTAATGGCTCAAACCTTAACAGGTGTTTATAATGTTTCGGCTACTTATACAACTGGTATAGGTGTTTACTCTACAAATGGGATACTTATAATCGCTTCTTTGAATTACATTTATTCATGTACTGGTACAGCTGTTCTTGGTTGTACTAACCTTACTGCATTTAATTACAATTCACTTGCCACAATAGATGATAGTACTTGTGTTCCTATAATCGAAGGTTGTTTAGATGGACACTATTTAGAGTACAATTCAAATGCAAATACTCACGATCAAAATTCTTGTATTACGTGGAAAATTAACGGTTGTACAGATCCAGTTTACGTTGAGTATAATGAGTCTGCCAATTTTGACGATGGTTCGTGTACTGTTTTAGCAGATATATTAGGTTGTACCGATTTAAATGCAAATAACTACAATCCCGAAGCTACATTTGATGATGGTTCATGTGCCTACAATATCTACGGTTGTACCGATTCAACTTATTTAGAATATAATACTCTAGCAACCGTAAATAATGGTTCGTGTATTACCTTAATCGTTTATGGTTGTACCGATATTACATATGTTGAATACAGTTTCAATGCAAATATTAATGATGGGTCATGTTTAACTCCAATTGTTTATGGTTGTACAGATCCTAATTTTACGCAATTTGATCCAAATGCAACAATAGACAATGGTTCATGTATAACGCCACTGATTTTAGGTTGTATAGATCCTTCTGCACTTAACTTTGATCCAAATGCCAATACAGACGACGGTTCGTGTGAGGCTGTAGTTTACGGTTGTACGAATCCAACAGCATTTAACTTTAATCCAGAAGCCAATCTTAACGACGGTTCTTGTCAAGCATTTAATTATGGTTGTACCGATGTAGAGGCTTTCAATTACAATCCCAATGCAAACACCGATAATGGTAATTGTATAGAGAAAGTATTTGGTTGTACAGATGAGTTTGCTTTCAATTTTGATGCATTGGCAAACAGTCCAGATGGATCGTGTATTCAAACGATTTTTGGATGTTTAAATCCAG
>CAJJAI010000046.1 GCA_905182215.1 Flavobacteriales bacterium UBA6772
GCCTCCTTCGGAAGATAATGAACAAACTTGCATTAAACCAAGCTCTATAAGTAGTCGTTGGTTCCGACTGGCTTTATAATGTACATCACATTCGTTACATATTTCTAAGGCTCCTAATATAAAGTCTTGATTACAGGTTTGTGCCTGTTCCACATATTTCGATTTTATAGTAGATCCAACCTCCAGTAATTCTACTGTTTGTGGATTCTTACAAACCAATACATTGCGTAGGTGTTCTGCTAAACCGTTAATGAAATTATGTCCATCGAAACCTTTTTGAAGTATCTCGTTAAAGGTAAGTAGGGAAGAAGGTATGTCTTGTTTTAAAGCCTGATCTACTACTTTAAAGTAATAGTCGTAATCGAGGATGTTAAGGTTCTCAATAGTGTCTTTATAGGTGATTTTAGCTTGATTAAAACTCACCATTCTATCGAATATAGAAAGTCCATCACGCAGTGCTCCATCAGCTTTTTGTCCGATTATATGCAGTGCATCTGCCTCAAATTCTATATCTTCTTTTTTACAAATACTGGCTAGGTGAGAAGCTACATCTTCTACCTGTATTCTCTTGAAGTCGAAAATTTGACAACGTGAAAGTATGGTAGGGATGATTTTATGTTTCTCGGTAGTTGCCAAAATAAAAATAGCATGGGCTGGAGGCTCTTCTAATGTTTTTAAGAAAGCATTAAAGGCTGCCTGAGAGAGCATATGAACCTCATCTATAATATAGATTTTGCGATCTCCTACCTGTGGTGGAATTCGTACTTGATCTACTAAGTTACGGATGTCTTCTACAGAATTGTTGGAGGCTGCATCGAGCTCATGAATATTAAAAGAATGTTGCTCGTTAAACGAGGTACACGATTCACAAGTATTACAAGCTTCTGTTTGTTCACTTATATTAAAACAATTAATTGTTTTTGCAAGAATACGCGCACAGGTAGTTTTACCAACTCCACGAGGTCCACAAAACAAAAAGGCTTGCGCTAAGTGATTGTTTACGATAGCATTTTTCAAAGTATTGGTAATAGACTGCTGTCCAACGACAGTGTCGAAGGTTTGCGGTCTGTATTTACGAGCCGATACAATGAAATTTCCCATAGTTTTTCTAGTTCTTAGAAGAGTCTCAAATATAAAAGATGTTTTCAAATCTCACCTTTATTGAAGCTCTAAGATATTAACAATTTGGAGGAATTAGTTGATGGATGTTAGTGGGTAGTTGTGTGCCTTATTTCCCCCTTTCAAGTACATGTCGCGAAGCGATGAGAGGTTAGACTAGTTACTATATACCAGCTACTAACTACTAGATACTCCTTAGAAAGTCAACCAATTTCCTAACTGCTCTTCCTCTGTGACTTATAGCTCCCTTTTCGCTCATGCTCATTTGAGCAAAGCTTCTTAGATTGTTTTCTGGTAAGAATATAGGATCGTAGCCAAAACCTTCTTCTCCTTGTTTGTCTTCGCTTATGTGTCCTTCAACTTTCCCATCGAATAAGTGTTCTTCTCCATTTAAAATTAATGCGACAGCGGTTCTAAATTGAGCTTTCCTGTTTTCTTTTCCATCAAGTTCGGTAAGGATTTTCGCCATATTAGCTTCAGCCGATCTCTCTGGGCCTGCATAACGAGCAGAGTAAACTCCAGGTGCTCCATTTAAGGCTTCTACTTCTAATCCAGTATCGTCGGCAAAACAGTCGTATCCATACTGTTCTTTTAAATAACGAGCTTTTTGAAATGCGTTAGCTTCTAAGGTTTCTCCAGTTTCAGGAATATCTTCTGTGCAGCCTATATCTTTTAAGCTTATAATTTCTATTCCTGCAGGCATTAAAGATTGTATTTCTTTAAGCTTGTTTGGGTTGTTAGTGGCGAATACTATTTTCATATATGTGGTTATTTGTCGATGGTCTTTAGTCGATGGACTAAGGCTTTTGTACTAATTGTCATCCTGAGCTTGTCGAAGGATAATTAGTGTTTCTGTTAGCTACTCTTAGACAAGCTCAGAGTGACAATAATTGTTTTACTAAATTCTAGCTACTAGTTACTTTGATAAATACTCATTTTCTCAAATCCTTTGGTTTGGTATTGCAGCCAATTTTCTTTCGGATCTGAATAAATAAACAAGGCATCAATTTCTGGGTGATTTTCTAGGTATGTTTTACTTTTTTCTAATCCCATTACCATACAGGCAGTAGCAATAGCATCTGCACGCATACACGATTCTGTAATTATGGTAACTCCCAATAAATTTGTTTGAACAGGACTCCCTGTTTTTGGGTTGATTGTATGGACATATTTCATCCCCGTTTTTTCATCTACCTTAAACTTACGGTAGTTTCCCGAACTGGCAACAGATTTATTTTCAACTTCTATAATAGCTTGAAAACGATCTTTTTGAATGTCTTCTGAAGGCTTGTCTATTCCAATTCTCCATAAGTCACCATCGGCGTTAAATCCACTACATTTTAATTCACCACCAATCTCAATCATATAATTAGTGATGCCTAGTTTTTGTAAATGTTCTCCAACTAAATCAACCGTAAAACCTTGTGCTATTGCATTAAAGTCTATTTGGGTATTTGTATTGGTTTTGAAAATGGTACTGTCGTTAAAACTCAATTTTGTATATCCTACCGATTGCATTAATTCTGCTAATATACTTTCATCT
>CAJJAI010000047.1 GCA_905182215.1 Flavobacteriales bacterium UBA6772
AGGCGATCCAGAAATAGTCTTTTTTAGCTCTCATCACTATTCTATCTCTAAAAAAGCTGTGTAGCCTCCCTCGAGATTGTATAGGTTTGTATATTGATGTTTTTTCTCGAGCATGTAAATTATTGAAGAGGCTCTATTACCCGATTTACAATAAATTACGACCTGTTTGTCTTTAGTGATTTTGTCTAAAGAACTCATCATTTCGTCGAGTGGGATATTTAATTCTGCAATAGCTCCATCTTCAAATTCGTAAGACTCTCTAATGTCTATTAATTGAAAGTCATCGTTGTTTTTTAGCTTATTTCTAAGTTGTATTGGAGTTATGAGATTCATTATTTTTGTGGTAAAAAGTCAAAAAATGTATCACCTCTTAAACCTAATCTTAAGCATTCTAAAGGAATAACTTCATTTGGCGCTATATTTCCAAGGTTTACATTTGCACCCATTAGTTTAACAAACCAGACTTGTTGTGATTTTTGTGGTGCTTCCCAAAGGATTTTTTCTCTTGGGATTTTGGTTAGAATTTCTTCAATTAAATCAGAACGAACTTCTCCAGTACCTGTGCAAATCCCCACATTACCACCTTCTCTAGCTTCAGCAATAACTTTCCAAGAACCTGCAGCTAGTTCTTTTTCCATCATTTGAATCCACTTATAGGGTGGTATGAGTACATCCGCACTCTTTGAACCAATTTCAGAAAGTACCGTTACTTTTTTAGAAAGTATTCTAATGTACTCACATTTTTTATCATGGTCTAATTCAATAGAACCATCTGAAACTTCAACTGTGTCTAGTTTGTATTTTTCAACCAGTTCAACGAACTCATCAAACATGTCTCTGGCAATAAAAGCTTCAAAGAGTGTTCCTCCAAAATATACTCTAAAACCAGCATCTCTATAGAGTTTAATTTTCTCTTCTAAATTCTCTGTTAAGTATGCGGTTCCAAAACCTAATTTAACAATATCTATATGTTTACTAGAAGCAGAAATCATATTCTTAGCCTCGTTGATACTCAGGCCTTTATCCATAACCATTGTTAAGCCACCGTCCCGTGGACTAGAGGTTCTGGTAGGAATGTGAGGTAAATTAAAGTTCATAGGAATTATCTTAAATTAATTTAAAGTCTTCGTTGTTTTCAAGTTCAGGAAACAATGTATAGAGTTTTTCTAAACTTTTAGTATCAATATTTGATGCCTTTTTTAAAGTACTACTAGCTGTTTTAAACTCTTTAGTGTAAAATGAATACACCACTAGGTGAAGTAGTAAATCTATATGATCCTTGTTTACTATTAAACCTTGTTTTAGTAGGTTAATAGCATCTTTAGTTTCGTTTTGAGAATAAACTAGGCTTGCGTATTCAATCCATATTGTAGGTGCATCGCAACCTAATTCAATTAACTTTTGGTATGCTAAATCAGCTTCGGCATACAAACCCGTTTTTATAAATACCCCTGTTTGTATATATAGGTATTCTAAGTCATCGGGGTTTAGGTTTAATGCTTTTTTTATATTGTAAAGAGCTTCTTCCGAAGAACCAATTGCATCGTAGCAAAGCCCAATTTCCATCCAAGCTTCGGAAAGCTGTGGATCTTGATGACTCGCTTTTGTAAAGTATCTTATAGCTTGCTTAAACTTAGAAAGGTCTTTATAGCAAAGCCCAATTTTTAAGTATGTAAATCCTGTAGCTTCTTCAAAAGCAAAGGTTAGGAGATAGGTGTTAATTGCCTCCTGAATTTCACCTAATTGCGTTAAACTTCTTGCTTTTTCGTGATAAGCTGCAGTAAAGCATTCGTCTATAAGTAGTCCGTAGTTGAGTGACCAAACTGCTTTTTTATAATTTTTGCTCTTATTGTAGAACAGTCCAAGTTGATACCATGCAATTTCACCGTACGGAGCATTGTCAATAAGGTTTGTGAAGAAAGTGATTGCTTCAGCGTATGCATCAAGTCTTTCGAAGCAATACGCAATATTAAATATTGCAATATCATCTTCTGGGTCGGTAAGTAAAAACTCAGAAAGGAATTTTATAGCATCTTGAAATTTTCCTAAACATTGATATTCAAAAGCTATAAAAGGATATACTTCTATTGGTTCATCGGATAGTGATTGAGCCTTGTGAAAACATTTTAGCGCCCTATGGTGTTTTTTTCTTTTAGAGAGAATAGATCCCTTTGCTATGTGTAAATCTACATTGCTAGGTTCTAAAGCTTGGGCGATTTCTAAAGCTTTTTCAGCCTCGTCTAGTCGCTCTAGAATTGTAAGTATTTGAGCTTTTTTTATTAAAAAGGTTGCAGAGAATGGGTACTGCTCGTAAGCTACATCCATACTGGCCATAGCTTCTCCCAACTGACCATTGTCTATATAGTGCTCTACAATATCTTCAAATTCATAGGAATCAAAAAACGATTGGAATTCTCCTTCCAACATTTTCTCATAGCGCTCTATTAGAGCACTAATTTCATTTTGATCTCTATGTGATTCTTGCTTCATTTTCGGGTTTAAAAATTGGACGCAAATATACAAAACATCTAAAATAAAAGTAGTACAAATTAACTCTAAGTTAACCGTATTTATATGAACTTATACACAAATGAGTTCACAATTTAGGGGTATTTAGTCGTCTGTAAATACCATTCAATTTAAATCTATGCATACGTCTCCTTTAGGCAATCAATTTTTTATATTTGCACAAAATTAATATTTATGACACTTATAAAGTCAATTTCAGGAATCAGAGGAACTATTGGTGGCTCTACTGGCGATAATTTAACTCCTTTAGATGTAGTTAAATTTGCTTCAGCTTACGGTATGTGGTTGAAAAATAGAGCTTCTGGCTCTTTGAAGGTTGTAGTAGGACGCGATGCTAGAATGTCTGGTGCTATTGTACAGAATTTGGTACAATCTAGTTTATTGTCTTTAGGAATTGATGTTGTTGATTTAGGTTTAAGTACTACACCTACTGTCGAAATTGCTGTTCCATTGGAAAAAGCGAGCGGTGGAATTATTCTTACCGCTAGCCATAATCCGAAACAATGGAATGCTTTAAAATTGTTAAACGAAAAAGGAGAGTTTGTTTCTGCCGCCGATGGTGCTGAAATACTTTCTATTGCAGAAAATGAAGCTTTTGATTTTGCTCAAGTGGATGATTTGGGTGTTTCGGTTGAGAAAGATTATTTACAAATTCATATAGATGCTGTTCTCGCTCTTTCTACAGTTGATGTGAAATTAGTTGAAAAAGAAAATTTTAAAGTTGTTATAGATGCTGTGAATTCTACAGGCGGTATTTATATTCCAGCCTTATTGAGTCAAATGGGAGTTGAGGTAGTAGAGTTGTATTGTGAACCAAACGGTAAATTCCCTCATAATCCCGAGCCGCTTCCTGAGCATCTACACGATTTATGCTCTCTTGTAAAAGAGACCAATTCTGATCTTGGTTTTGTAGTTGATCCAGATGTAGACAGACTTGCTATTGTTTCGGAAGATGGAACTTTATTTGGAGAAGAGTACACCTTGGTTGCAGTAGCCGACCATGTCATGAAAACTCAAAAAGGAGATACAGTTTCTAATTTATCATCTACTAGAGCTTTAAGAGATGTAAGCGAAAAGTATGGTGTAAATTACCACGCGTCTGCGGTAGGAGAAGTAAATGTAGTTGCCAAAATGAAAGAAGTTAACTCTCCAATTGGTGGAGAAGGAAATGGAGGTATTATCTATCCAGAGCTTCATTACGGAAGAGATTCTTTAGTGGGTGTAGCTTTGTTCTTAACACATTTAGCCCAATCTAAAGTTAGTTGTTCTGAATTGAGAAAACAGTACACCGATTACTATATGTCTAAACAAAAAATTCAGTTAACTCCTGAGATTGATGTGGACAATATATTAAAGGTTATGGCAAAGAATTATTCTAAAGAAGATGTAAATACGATTGACGGTGTGAAAATAAATTTCGCTAATGAATGGGTCCATCTTCGAAAGTCGAATACAGAACCTATTATTAGGGTATACACAGAAAGTACAAGTCCAGCTAAAGCCAACCAGTTGGCACAACGATTTATAAATGAAATCAATTTAGTTTAGGTAGCGCTTAATTTTGATGTTGATTTATCAAATTGTCCTTTAATTTTTTTAAGAATAGCGTATGAAAGTTTTTCTAGATAATGCAGCAACAACACAAATAGACCCTCAAGTTTTTGAGGCTATGTTGCCAGTTTTAAAAGATGGTTTTGGAAACCCATCGTCTACACATTCTTTTGGTCGTAAAATTAAATCACTAATTGAACGAGCTCGAAAAAATGTTGCTAAACATATAAACTGCTCTCCAGGTGAACTATTTTTCACTTCTGGAGGTACTGAAGCAGATAATATGGCAATTCAATGTGCTGTAAACGATTTGGGCGTAAAACATATTATTACTTCAACTATAGAACATCACGCAGTTGGACATACCGTTGAAAAATTAAAATCTAAAGGTTGCATTACGCTTTCATATGTTCACTTAGATGAAAATGGACATGTAGATTTACAGCATTTAGAGCAATTATTGTCGGTAAACCCAAAGACCTTAGTGTCTTTAATGCATGCTAATAATGAAATTGGTAATTTACTTCCTCTAGAGGAGGTTTCTGAAATATGCGAACAGTATGGAGCGATATTTCATTCGGATACTGTACAGACCATGGCGCATTATAAGTTTGATATGAACGTATTAGATAAGGTTCATTTTTTAACTTGTTCAGCACACAAGTTTCACGGACCTAAAGGCATTGGATTTTTATATGTAAACAAGAACGTTCAAATAAATCCTATTATTCATGGAGGTGCCCAAGAGCGCAATATGCGTGGTGGAACCGAAAACGTGTATGGAATAGTTGGTTTATCTAAAGCTATGGATGTTGCTTTTGAAGGTTTAGAAGAACACCAAAATCATGTTTCTGCTCTAAAAGAACACATGATTATACGATTAAATAATTCTATTGAGGGTGTACAATATAATGCCGATAGTGCTAATATGTCTAGGAGTTTATACACCATACTAAGTGTTTCCTTACCGCCTACAGAAATTGCTTCTATGTTGCTTTTTAATATGGATATTATGGGGATTGCTTGTTCTGGAGGTTCCGCTTGTACTTCTGGTGCTAATACTGGCTCTCATGTTTTAGCTGGTATAGAAGCACCAATGAATAGACCAACCATTCGTTTTTCGTTTTCTAGATTTACCACTAAAGAAGAAATCGATTATGCAGTAGATTCATTAGTGAGTCTGTATTCGTAATCACTTGATAACTAGAGTAAAACATCATCACCTATTTTTAGTAAATTTGTTTGAAATTTAATTGACACAATAATTTACCTATGGCTTCATCAAAAAAGAAAGAATTATCGTTTGAGGATTTCCGTTTGGAAGTATTAGCAGATTATCGTTTGGCTTGTGAAAGTCGCGAAGCTAGTCTACTGGGTCGCCGTGAGGTATTGACTGGGAAAGCTAAGTTCGGGATTTTTGGAGACGGAAAAGAGCTTGCTCAAATAGCGATGGCTAAAGTATTCAGAAATGGAGATTTCCGTTCTGGTTACTACCGCGATCAGACTTTTATGATGGCTATAGAACAGATGTCAATTCAAGAAATGTTTGCTGCTTTGTATGGTCATACCGAAGTGGCAGAAGAACCAGCTTCTGGTGGTAGACAAATGGGTGGCCATTTTGCTACGCGTAGTTTAAATGAAGACGGTACGTGGAAAAACCTAATGGAGATGAAAAACTCATCTGCAGATATTTCTTGTACTTCGGGTCAGATGCCTCGTTTATTAGGTTTGGCTCAAGCTTCTAAAGTTTACCGTGCTAATAAAGATTTACAAGATTGGTCTTCGTTCTCTAATAAAGGGAACGAAATTGCTTTCGGTACTATAGGTAATGCCAGTACTTCTGAAGGGCCTTTCTTCGAGACTATAAATGCTGCAGGTGTTTTACAAGTACCTATGGTAATGTCTGTTTGGGATGATGGATACGGGATTTCTGTACCTGCTAAATACCAAACTACAAAAGAGAATATTTCTGAGATTTTAAAAGGTTTCCAACGCGATGAAAAAGGCGCTGGTTTTGAAATTATCCGTGTTAAAGGTTGGGATTATGCTTCTTTAATTGAAGCGTATCAGAAAGCTGACAAAGTAGCTCGAGAGGAACACGTTCCTTGCTTGATTCACGTTTTAGATGTAACGCAGCCTCAAGGTCATTCTACCTCTGGCTCCCACGAACGATACAAGTCTGCCGAACGCTTACAGTGGGAAATAGATTTCGATCCTATAAAAAAAATGGGTGAGTGGATGTTAGAATCCAATTTGGCAACACAAGAGGATTTAGATTTAATATCTAAAGAATCTAAGAAAGTTGTTAGACTTGCAAAGGGAGAAGCTTGGAAAGCATTTATCAATCCAATAAAAGAAGAGCAAACAGAAGTAGTTGCATTGTTAATGCAATTAGCCGAAGGATGTTCTAGTAAAGCATTCATCGAGAAGTTTGCAAACGATTTAAGCGAACAAGTAGAACCTATTCGTAAGGATATGTTCAATGCCGTTCGCAAAGCTATGCGCTTGGTTCGCGAGGAAAATCCTCCTGCTAAAGCAAACTTAGTTGTTTGGTTAAATAAAGAAAAAGAGGTGAATACAAATCGTTTCAGCAGTCACTTATTCAGTGAGTCTGAATTTGCTTCTGTAAAAGTAGAAGAGGTTTTACCAGAATACAAAGAAGCAGAAGAGGTTGATGCTCGTTTGATCATCCGCGATAATTTTGATGCTATTTTCACGAATAAACCAGAGACATTAATCTTCGGTGAAGATTCAGGGAATATAGGTGATGTAAATCAAGGATTAGAAGGAATGCAAGAGAAATACGGAGAGTTACGTGTTTCTGATGTAGGTATTCGTGAAGCTACAATTTTGGGTCAGGGTATAGGAATGGCAATGCGTGGTTTAAGACCTATTGCCGAGATTCAGTATTTAGATTACTTATTGTATGCCATCCAAATTATGAGTGATGATTTGGCTACGCTACATTACAGAACTAAAGGTGGGCAGAAAGCACCCTTGATTATCCGTACACGTGGACACCGTTTAGAAGGTATTTGGCATTCGGGTTCTCCTATGGGAATGATTATAAATTCTCTTAGAGGTGTAAATGTCTTAGTTCCTAGAAATATGACTAAAGCAGCAGGTTTCTACAATACTATGTTAGAATCTGATGATCCTGCATTAATTATTGAATGTTTGAACGGCTATCGTTTAAAAGAGAAAATGCCTACCAATTTAGGAGCCTTTAGAACTCCAGTAGGAGTGGCAGAAACTACTAAAGAGGGAGCCGATATTACTTTGGTTACTTATGGTTCAACTTGGCGTTTGGTTATGGAAGCTGCACAAGAACTAGAAATAGTTGGTATTTCTGCGGAAGTTATCGATGTACAGTCTTTAATTCCTTTCGATGTGAATCATAAGATTGTAGAGAGTATAGCGAAAACAAATCGTGTACTCTTTATCGATGAAGATGTTCCTGGTGGAGCAACAGCTTATATGATGCAGAAAGTAGTGGAAGACCAAAAAGCATATTTCCACTTAGACAGCGAACCCCGATCTTTATCTGCTAAAGCTCACCGTCCAGCGTATGGAACCGATGGAGATTATTTCTCTAAACCTAGTACGGACGATATTTTCGAAGAAGTTTATGAGATGATGAGTGAAGTAGCTCCAAAAAAATATCCAAATATTTACTAAGAGTCCTAATTTACTCGTAATAATTTTTTTAAAATTATAAAAAATCCTTTCGTGATAACGAAGTTTTTTTATGCTGATCTATGTCTTCTTTAATATCCCCACAATCCACATATCGTGGATTATCATTAGATAAAAAGCCTATATTAAATAGCTGAAGAGCATAGGCCATATTAGATCTCTCTAATTCGCCTATGCTCTTATCCATCATCTCCTCTGACAATCATAGACTCTAATGAACTCATGCCTTTATAGATTTGATGATTTTAGCTAATTTAAATCTCTATTTCATATCTTTAGCAGCCTCCTGTTCCTTTTCGAATCGTTTTTTAACATGTTTTGAAATTGGTATTGCAGTACCGTCTTCATCTATACGACAAAATAATACGCGTGTACTTAGTACTAATTGTTCTTCGTGTGTGTATACACTACAACGCCTCACTTCTAAAGAAATAGTAATACTCGAATTTCCAATAGCCAATACACTACCGTATATTTTTACGATATTATTTACTTTTACAGGAGCTAAAAAAGTTACTTCCTCCATTTTTAGAGTTACCATGAGTGGTGTGTAGCAATATTCTGCAGCCATTGCGCAGGCTGCCTCATCTACCCAACAAAGCATGGTTCCGCCAAATAAATTATTGTGAACTCCAATGTCCCCTTTTTTACAAACTTTTGTAGATATGAGATTCATAAGTTTTGTGTTTAGGTTATTAACTGTGTTTAAAATTATATTGATATTCTTTATAAACACGCGAAAAGAGTTTATCTAATTGTATTATACTTAATTTATGATTCCTTTAATGCTTGTTCATTTTTGCCTTGATACTTCGGCTAGCTCAGTATAAACTAAAAAAACGAACCAATTGAAAATCATGAGCACATTATATTAGTTAACTCACGCGAATAAAAAAGTCAAGTATTATTTTCTTTTTTAACGTTTCAAAATCTTTAAAATGGCTAACAAAATGAACTCGCTACGCTCAAACAGCATTTTGTTCACGCACATTTTATACGATTTTTACACTAAAAGAAAAGAAGTCGATTTGTTAATCAATAAACATCCTCAATGTTCTTTAGACTAGTGTTGTAGCTATTATTTACAAATTGTCTTTAAAAACTAGTTACTGTAAATTAAATAATTTTTAAAGTACGAATGTGTATTTTCCTGAAATTAAGCTATTTTTATAGCTCCAATTTGTGAAAACATTTATTTATTCGGGAATCTTTATAGGTTGCCTTAAATTGATTTAAACTGTATTCGTACACTCGAGTTCTGTTGTTTGTTAAACTCTTTAGTTCTGTAATAAGTTTCTGAGTGGCATCAAAGTAAAATTCTGAAACTGTTTCGATGCGGTGTTCTGTGTGGATTAATTTTCCGTACATAATTTTTTGTTTTTAGTTAATATATTCTCCGTGCAAGGAGATGTCGAGTCCTTGTTCTTCAATTTCTTCTGTAACTCTAATCGGTACTATTAAGGCTGTTATTTTGTATAGTATATAGGAGCCCACAAATGTGAAAACACTAATGATTATAAGTGCGTAAATATGATTAATGAAAGTCTCTGTTTCACCATAAATTAACCCAACATCTTTTGCAAATATCCCAGTAAGTAACAAACCAACTATTCCACCCATACCATGACATGCAAATACATCTAGGGTATCGTCAATGTCAAAACGTCTAAAAAAGGCGAGAAAGTGATTGCATATCACAGCCCCTATAAATCCCATAAATAAACTCTGTCCTATACTCACAAAACCAGCCGCAGGTGTAATGACCACTAATCCTACCACTGCACCTATACAGGCATGGGTAGCTTTAACTTTATTCCCTTTCATTCCCTCAAGAACGATCCAAGTAAACATACTCATTGCTGAGGCAGTGTTAGTGGTCGCAAATGCCATTATCGCTTCTTCATTTGCTCCAAGAGCAGATCCAGAATTAAATCCAAACCAGCCAAACCATAGCATACCAGTTCCTAGTAATACATAACTTGTATTGGCAGGATTTTCTTCTGTATTTCTTTTTTTTCTATGTCCTAAGGCTAGGGCCCCAGCAAGAGCGGCAAATCCAGCAGAGATATGTACCACTGCGCCCCCTGCAAAATCTAACACTCCCCACTGATGTAAAAAGCCGTTCGGATGCCAGGTCCAATGCGCTAAAGGACAATAAATAACTAAACTAAATAAACACATGAAAATTAGATAACCAGAAAAATTGATACGCTCTGCAAAACTACCTGTTGTGATGGCTGGGGTGATAATTGCAAATTTCAATTGAAACAATGCAAACAGTAGTAATGGAATCCCTAAACCTAAAGTTTCGTTGTATTGGTCTATATTATTAAACATGAAATATTGTGTAGGATCTCCAATAATCCCAAAGTAGCTATCTCCAAACGAAAGGCTGAACCCTACAACAATCCATAGTATGCTAATGAGTCCCAAAGCAATGAAGCTTTGAAGCATAGTAGAGATTATATTCCGCTGACTTACCATTCCACCATAAAAAAAAGATAATCCAGGAGTCATAAAGAAAACCAAGCAACTGGCCGTTAGCATCCATGAGATATCAGCAGCGTTTTCAGAATTTATATTTTCTAAGCTAAGGACTTCGTAATTACTCACGCCCAATAGTGCAATAATTAGTACGGCTACAAAGCTTATAATCCAGTTTCTTTTCATGGTTATTTATTTATAGTAAATATCGGTAAAAGCATTTAAAATAGCGTATAATTTTAGTAATTAGATGTATTTTGATGGATATCGGATAAATATTCACTATTTTAGTGAAATCAGTATTTTGTAATTTAAATTATTGCTATGAAAAATGAGATTGATAAAATTGATCTAGAAATTCTAAAGCATTTATCGTCAAATGCAAAGATTTCGTTTACTGAATTGGCTTCAAAAACCCTTGTTTCGCCTAGTACGGTACATGTACGAGTTAAAAAACTAGAAGATTTAGGTGTCATAAAAAACTTCACAATTAATATAAACTACAAAAAATTGGGGCTTTCTTTTACCTCGTATTTGGGCGTGTTTTTAGACAAGGCCAAAAGCTTTGATAGAGTAGTGGCCTCATTACGGAAAATACCTCAAATTACTGTAATAGACTTCACTACAGGGCAGTTTAGTATTTTCTGTAAAGTTCGAGCTATGGATTCTTCCGCTGCTAGAGACGTGCTTAAAAATGTACACTCTATTGAAGGAATCCGAAGAACGGAAACCTTTATATCTATGGAGGAATTATTAAACGATAAGGACTCATTAATGGATTCAATTGACTTTGACCTTCCAAGAGATTGATAGGATTATTATGGTTAAGGAATTGTGTAAGGCAATCCGAAACTCTATCTTTGCAATAGATCATTGAAATTACTGGGGATGACTGGCTTTGACAGCGAGATGAATAGGACTGTAAGCATGTCGAGCATGGTGAGACGGCTCGTTAATATCCAATTCACAAATTTTTATACGGCGAGTCTAACTACGCTTTAGCTGCCTAATCTAGGATTAGTCTAGCTTTTGCTCTGCGGATAGATGAAGGTTGATCGCTTCTATCCCACCGAGCATCATCAAAAGGATGAACTAGCCGATGGGGATACCTTGACCTTGACGCGAAATTAAAAGGATAAGGTTTGGTTTTGGGAATGTAAGCTTCCCGACCACACTCGAAAATTAAGTGCTTACTAAACATGTAGAAAGCTTTCAGATTCCTTGTTTGGACCAGGGTTCGATTCCCTGCATCTCCACTCGAAGGGATATTTGCGATTTTGACGTAAATATCCCTTTTTTTGATCTCCGAAATCCCTTACTAGCACTGAGTGTTTTGAAAATTGACTCGTTCATTCGAAATGTTAGACATTTTTTATTCGCGAAACTTATTTTTTTGGAAAATATCGAACTTAATATCAGGTATTTTTCTACCGTTGTAGAAATAGCGAATGATTCAGCTATTTTACTCTGAATTTTTATTCCTTTGTTAATTTTTGTTTTGTTTCAGAATTGGAGCTTTTTAGCTTCCCTAATTCACTCATAATTTAGTCTTTTTGAAGCCCATTTCTTTGGTTCATTTTCTCAAATTCTACCATCTCAATTTTACTATCTAAGAGTAAATCTTGTAGCTTCTAAATTCGACTATTTACCGTCTCTAATTTTTTATCTAATTCCTTTATTTTTTTCTGCTAGTCCGATCCCGTACCTAAAGACATAAATTGTCACAACAACGAATTGTCTTGTATGAAAATACAGAGCTATGAATTTACTGAAATTTATTAAAGAGTTTCCAGATGAAATTAGTTGTTAAACTCATTTTATAGAAAGTAGAAAACGCCAAGGAATAGATTGTGAAAAATGTGCAACCCTCGATTATTATTGGTTGCAAATAAAAGAACATTTTCAGTGTAAGACTTGTGGTTTTTGAGCTACTTTACGTAGTAGTACAATCCTTCAATCAAACAAACTTCTCTATAAATATTGGTATATAGTAGTTCATTTAATGACTATAACTAAAAAAGGGGTTTCAGTTAACGAAGTACTACGCCAGTTAGGTCATAACAGTTATGAACCTATTTGGTTTATGATGCGTAAAGCAATACTTGCAATGGGAAAGGCAGAATGAAATAGTGTATTAAAAGGAATCGTAGAAATTGATGAAGCCTATATTTCTACCCATACGCCTAAGAAGCTATAAGAACATTTGAAACGAAGAAAAGGTAGTCAGAAAAACAAAAAAATATGGTGATGGCAGAATCATTTCCTCTCGGAAATAATGAAGGTTTATCTAGTCGGTTCTGTGGTAATTTTTCAATGCAAGCCAATAAAAGTGAACTAAAAGAATCTGTGTATGAAATGGTCTCTAAAACAATTAATTCTAAGACTATATTATTCACCGATATGGCGAAATAGTATCTTGATATAAATAAGATCGTGGATACTCATATTCTGGAAATATCTTCTGTTAGTTGCGATAGTGCTTTATAGTGGTGCATATTGCAATAGCTAATCTTAAACGTAGTTTATTAGCGGTATATCATTTTGTGAAAAACTAGTACCTACAAGGTTACCTGTATCAGTTTTATTACAAATTAAACCGAAGAAAACCGAAGTATTTGTTTTAAAATCTGATTTTTGATTTAATTTATTTGTAAACAAGCGGACTAGCAGAAATTTTTATATAGTGTTCTAAAAAGAACAAACCCTAAACGAAAATCGAATAGGGTTTGTATCTTTTAGCTTTTAGTGATTTATCTACTTTATAATTGTCAATACCTTTGTTTGTTTAACTCCGTTTATAATCAAATTAACAAAGTATGAGCCAGGCTCTAACTTTAAGGTATCGAGATATATTTTGTTTAATCCTTTATCTAGTTTATACTTATCTTTTGTTATCAATTGTTTCCCAATAATATTAGTAACATAAAGTTTCAACTCACGATTTTCTGAGAGCATAACATTAATAGTTGTTTCAGAATTCGCAGGGTTAGGAACACAAGAAATGAATTCAAAGCTATTGTTATCTTCCATTTCACGTACAATTGAGCCTATTTGATGTAGTGCATCTACCTCGTAATAATCGCCTCCTGAAATCCAAGAATTAACACTTAAATAGGACTCATTATTTAAGGACGAGCTCCAAGTCTTTATTGTGAAACTTTCGTTTAGGTATAAACCATCTTTTGTTTTTGTTTGCTCATCATTACCCCAAACTGTAATTACAGTAACTGGACTAGTATATAAAGCTGTTCCAACTACAAGTCCTTTAGAATCTAAAACGACAAGTTCGTTACCTTCATTTGGTATTTTGTCCCATGCATTGTCAAATATCCCAATAACCATATTGTTACCTGTAATTAATGGTTCAGAATAATGAGTAGATGAGTTGTTTATTTTGGTATTCTCAACAGTTCTGTACTGTTGAGACATAGGAAGAAACAACAAACTATCCGCTTCAAGTATTTTCACTTGATATGCTTTCCCTGGTATCATTAAACCTAGACCATTAAATCCCCAATCTGGTAAATAAGCACCACCTAAATCACTTTTTGCGATTACTAAATTACCTAAATCGTTTAGGTCTGCTAATATAGATACAGCAGAAACTTCATCTGTTCTAAGGTAACCCACCATATTCCAACCTTCTGTTAATGGTATTGGAGCAGGAGTAATATCATAGCTTCCATAAATATCAAATTCAATTTCTTGGTTTATTCCTAAGTCAGCTCTAGTAGTGTCAGTTTTTATTTGATAACCTTGCCCGTTTATAAGATTTCCAATACCATTAAATCCCCACCCTGGTAAATAAGCTCCACCTAAATAATCTTTTGCAATTGTTACATTATTTACAATTGGAGATAGCAAATCTATCATGTCAGTGTTTTCTGACTCAATATAGGTAGAGAACATCGACCAACCATCTGGTAGAGAAATTATTTGACTTGTAGGAATACTATCACAGGTTCCATCATCGATTGTAGCGTTATTATCAAAGTTGAACGAGTTATCGTAAGTACAACCAAGCACTTCACTTTCGTCACAAATTCCATTGTTGTTTAAGTCACTATATCCATCAAGCTCTGTACAAGAGCCATCATCTGATATCGCTAAGGGATTGTAATTACATGCCTGCATATCCGTACATCCACAACTATTACAGGTCTCTGGACATAATTCGCTAGTAAGTATTCCATCCCAAAGTGTTTCACAACCTAAAAATGCAATGGCATTAACGCATCCACCAAGAGCAGATAAAGCATCATCATTATCTAGACATGCATCGTCACATGAGGAGTCGTCTCCGTTACACACATCACAGTCGTCGTATGAACCTACACAATCATCTATGTCATCACATATGCCATCTGCATCTGTATCGGCGGAACAATCACCAGCACATACTCCTAGAGCATCCAATTGATTCCCATCACAATCACAATCTTGCTCTGCTATGTCATAACATCCACATTCGTAAATAGCGCCAGGGCCATTACACACTCCACACGAATCATTATCTCCAAAACAATCGTCTTCATTGTCACAAATTCCATCATCATCAATGTCACCATTTACGATTATTCCTGTCCCATCTGTATCACCTGAACACGTATCACATCCTGTTGGGTAGACACAATCATAAGCGTCAGTGGCAGAAGCGTTATAATTACATGCCGAAGTATTCTGACATCCTAAAACCTCATCGTCATTGAAAACACCATCATTATCATTATCTAATTGTGATTCAGAACATCCATCTACATCTACTGTTTCACTATTAGGGGTATTAGGACAGTTGTCATCATTATTTAAAACACTATCATTATCATCATCTGCTTGAGATGCAGAACATCCGTCTACATCTACCGGATCACCTGTAGGAGTAAGTTGACAAATATCACAAGGATCACCAACACTATCACCATCTTGATCTGCTTGATGTGTATTAGGAATAGTTGGACAGTTGTCATTAGCATCAATAACGGTATCACCATCTGTGTCGGTACCTGATACGGTTGTTATAGTTGAATCGTCATTGTCATTTGTTGTACCTGAAGTATCTGTTACACTAAGTGAATTCGGATCTTGACC
This sequence comes from Flavobacteriales bacterium UBA6772, assembly GCA_905182215.1. GTDB lineage: Bacteria > Bacteroidota > Bacteroidia > Flavobacteriales > UBA7430 > UBA6772. The sequence goes on from CAJJAI010000047.1 coordinate 15,349, forward strand.
TGTTGCAGTGAAGGAGCTGGTTACAATACCTGCATCAACATCAGCTTGAGTAATAGTATAGGTTGCTGAGATAGTTTCGTCAACAACACCGATATCCAAAGTAGTAATTGGGTTTGCAGTAAACGTTAACCCTGACACTGGCCCGATAGTAATATTAGTCAAAACTGCAGGGCCTATATTGGATACAGTATACGTATAAGTAATTACATCCCCTACAGTTCCTGTTCCTCCAACGCTAGCTGTTGTCACTAATCCAAAAGCTGGATTCGGGTCTAAAGGTGAAGAAGTAACACATTCTGGATTTGTATAAATTACAGGTGAATTAGTATTTACGGCACCTGATCTAGAAAACTGTGCACCTGCTAGAAACACACCTGCTCCTGAGTTAGAGGCTCCGATATTAGCAAAGAAATATCCTGATACTATTGCAGAAGCTCCTATGTTAACTGCTCCAGCACCACCTCCAGCACCACCAATCCAAAAAATATTACAACGTTTCGCTCCATTAACTAAGACCATATTTGTATTTGCCGCTATAGCAATTGCAGCACCAAACCTTAAAACAAATATTGAATTAGGATTCCCTTGCGCGTCAAGAATAATAGTTCCTGAAACAGTCCCTGCTGACGGTATTGCATAAACCCCAGGAACAATAGTTTCATTAATGAAAGTAGGAGTATGAGTTTGTGTAGGTGACAAAAGCATAAGTGCATCATAAGCATCATCTAAATCGTCTGCTGCTTGTTGTGTAACAGTATTTACAACCTCCTCACTTCCGATATGAGTTCCACTTGCGTAACCAGCTATAGAAGTCGTATGTGCACCAATTTTCCCATTAACTCCTGATATGCCTACATTAGCAACAGCACCATTTTTAGCAAAAAGGGCAAAGTCTGCAACTGTTCCTAAAACATCTACAGCAGGAGCAGGATCACAGCCCGATTCACAAAATACGGGAATAGTACTGGTCGAAGGGGGTAGAGTCGCACTAGAACCGGCCGCTAAAGTTATAGCTCCAGACAAACTAAACATTCTTCCTTCAAGTTGAGCACTTGCAGCAAGACCTACAGCACCTAGCTTTGAAAATAAAGTACCTTTTATAATAGAGCCTGCCGCAGCAGTAATAGCCCCATTAGTAAGAAAAAATATATTACAAGATTGTGCTCCACCTGTCAAAATCATATTTGTACCTGCGGCAGCTGTCAAGGCACCGTTAGTTTTAACTATAAAAAAAGCATCAGGATTACCTCCACCATCAAAAGTAAGGTTTCCTCCTATAGATGCTGCGCTTGCTATATAATAAACGCCCGGACAAAGAGTTTCGCCAGCCCCAAAAGTTGCAGCGTGAGATGGAACAGTTCCATCCACGCTAGGAAAATTAACAGAAATGGAGTTAAGATGAATATATAACCTAAGTAAATCAAATTTAGCCTGCTGAGTTGCAGCATTCATACTGTATACATTCCCTTGATAAGCTGGATAAGAAGCTTGATCAAATCCGGCAACAGGTCCTAAAGAATTTGAGCCAACATCCCCGATAAGGGTTCCGCCTGCATTTGTTATAGCTCCTGCGCCAGTATAAGCTTCAAAAGATTTGAGGATCCCTAAATTAACTGTTTGACTAAATGATATACTTGAAAATAGCAAAAGAGCTATAGTTGTTGAAAAAAAACTTATCTTCTTTACCATACCTGGAGGGTTTATGTGTTAAAGATGTTTATGTATTATATGTACGTATTTTGCAAATATAATAAAAATAGTTTAAGCAGTCGACTATTAATGGTTTATATTGCTGTTAATCAGTATTCTATAAATACTACTTTTGACAAGTGTGGTTAGAACTTTACTGCTATCAGGGCCGTTAAAAGAAATGATTTCTGCAATGAAAAACATCAAAATTAGAAAGAGTAAATACCTTAATAATTGTATTGAACAAGACCATAGAAACATCAAGCCTATAATTGCTATTGATACGGGGTCTAAAAAGCTTGAATACATTCGGATGACACTGGCGGATATTGATTTGTTATCGTTGTTAGAAAGAATCAAATCGTTAATTCTAAGAAATCCAATTCAAAACTTCCCTTTCATTAGTCTCATAACATCTAATTCAAATTGAATTTTTAGAAGGTGGTCAAATTAATGCGACAGAACCTGATTTTTTTCTTTTGAGGAATTTTCTTCTTTTTATAATTATGCTGATTTAGTGAAATGTTGCGACCAAATAAAGTTATTGGTAGCCATAATCCAGTGTGCCGCAAAGGCAGTCCAAATGGTTTCTGTTTGCGCTGTAATAAGGCATAAAACAATGCCAAGCGGAATAGAACCTAAAGTTTCCTTTTTACCTTTGTAGAGATGGACTAAGGCATAGAGAATCGTGTTAATTACCACTGCAGGATACAATCCAACAAAAGGAAGTAAACCCAGAAAGAGAATTCCTCTAAACAAGTATTCGTATCCTAAAAGATAAATACCCCAACTGAAGATGTTTGATACGTATTCAATTGGATTCCAATGATCCATTCTTGCTTGTGGATACATAGCTAAGTGTTCTTTTCCTTTTGCGTTAAAAGCACCCAAAGGAATAAGAACTAAAGCGAGTATAAGTGTATACTTTGTATCTGTATAAGTCCAAGTAAAATTAGCATCCCAAAAAATAATTCCCAAGCAAATGGTATATATTATGGGAAGTAGAGCCATACAAATAAAGGCAATAAGTCTACTGAGTAAAACCCAATAAAAAGAAGATTTAGGTTTTGGAAATAATTGACGAAACTGGTTTTGAATATTTGAGTTTTTTAGAATGTAGAAATAAAGTAAGTAACCTATACATCCTATAAATAAAATACTCGCTTCTAAAATGCTATTCAACTTAGTTGAAATTCTTAGTTATTTTTTCACTTAAAGGTTTTGTGATAGAGTAGAAGTAGTCTACAAACTCACCATTAGGACCCACTAAATACTTCTGGAAATTCCATTTTACAGTGCTGTTAGATTTTCCATTTTCTGCTTTAGTAGTTAGCCATTTGTATATGCCATGTTGATCTTTTCCTTTCACAGTAATTTTTTCTGATAAGGGAAAGCTTACACCATAACGGACTTTGCAAAAACTTTGTATTTCTTCTGAACCTCCAGGTTCTTGACCCCCAAACTGATCACAAGGCAGTCCTAAGACCACTAATTGATCTCTGTATTGTTCCGAAAGAGTCTCCAAGCCTTCATATTGAGGAGTGAAACCACACTCTGAAGCCACATTTACAAATAATATGTATTTTCCTTCAAAATCTTTTAAAGAAACAGTTTCACCTTCAATAGAGGTGTAGTTTAAATCGTGAACAGATGTTTTTTCTTGAGCTGAGCCCTTAGAGAAAATTGAGAAGAATGCCATAATCAGTATTTTAAGTAAATGTTTTTTCATATTCAAATGTACAAAAAAAGCTCTCGATTAATCGAGGGCTTTTTGTTAAATCTGCGATTTTAAATCGCTTACTATATCGTGGATGTTTATATTTAGTTTGAATCGAATATTTGATAAGTAATTATCATATTCTGGAACATCTGTTAATTTTAAAGGAAAGAAGACTTCAAACCTATTTGGTATAATAGAAAGCATCAATCCTGTATCGACATAATTTTCAGTTTTACCATCAGATTTTAAAGAAGCAATATTACAGTATCCTTTAATTTTTTTTGTTATCGGTATTTGTAGGTTTGCACTTAATAAATATTGACTTGCTCTATATTGTTCTCCAATTACAAAACCACCATCAGTACCAGTTACCTGTTTAGAAAATACGGCATCTCTTCCCTCTCTATCAAATACTCCTAGTTCGTAGAGGTAATCGTTTTGTTGTACCATTCCGAAATGGAAATCTTGATTTTCAGTCTCCTTTAGAAAAAGACCTCCAAAAAGACGCAAATCATAAGTTCCTCTTTTTTCGGTTTTGTAGGCGTATAAATTCTCCATACTGAGCTTCGTAAATTCATCCGAAACCTCCAACTTTGTATATAGCTCAAGTGTTTTTAAAGTATGATTGTATTTGTATTGATGTGTAATATCTGAAATTGTATAATCTCCGAATTCACCATTTAATATATGATGCGTTCTTAATATTAGTTGATGGCTATGTGGAGAACTTCCAGGTTGTTTTTTGAAATTAACCTTTAGCTCCGTTCCAATTTTAGTGTACATGTCTGCATCCGTATAGTTGAAACGATCTGTAGTTGCTTTTAGTTGTATAGCCCTAATACGTTTTGAATAAGGTAGGAATGTGTAACTAAGTATAGATTTACCTACTATTTTATTTGTTCCAGTACTATAAGCAGGTGTTATACTATAACTAAATGGTTTTTTTAAAATTTGCTTATTGTGAATACTTAAACCCAAAATGGTTTTATCTGCAAAATTAAAATTCGCATAAGGACTTAAAAACACTTGTGTTTTAGATGGTTTTTCTAAGCTCCATAAGAAGTCTATGTCTAAGGGTTCGATTTTAGGGAAAATAGACGCACTATTATAAAAATTATTCTGTCTGTTAATTTCCGGAATACTATGAGAAGCATCTATCGTATAAGAATCGAAGTTCCCTTTTAGTTTTAAACTTGTTTTAGCTTTAAAACCCTCTGCCCAATGTGTACTGCTAGTACCATCGATTTTAAAGGCTGTAACAGACACAGGCCCATTAATTCCTCCTTTATTTTTTAGCTCTATTTCTGTATGTCCTTCGTGTGAATGAACTTTTGCAATTTTATAATCTATTTTTTTATTGGTGTTTATTAAGTCTTCAAAAAACCAATCTAAGTCCTTTTTAGTAACATGTTCTAAAGTAGCTTTAATATCAGCCGGTTGAGGATGTTTAAATTTCCATTTCTGAAAATAGGCATGCATGGCCTTATCCAATTCTTCATCTCCTAAATAGGCTTGTAAATACTCAAAAGCAAGTGCTGTTTTGGTATATATCATTAAACCATAATTGGTAGAGGTGAGGTCTGAAGAATGTAATCCACATGCTTGATCCAACCCTTCACGAGCATTTAATAAATACTGTAGATAATTTTCTTCGCGATGTTTGTATTCTTCTAAACCACCAAGTTTACCAATAGTAGAATTGTTTACGGTCTCTGGTACCATTGATTTTGATGGGTATTTGGTCTTTATGTATCTGTATTCGTTAAAAGAATTTATTCCTTCATCCATCCATGGGTATCTACGTTCGTTTGAACCTAAAATTCCAAAAAACCAATTATGTCCTACCTCGTGAACTATTACTGTTTCTAAAGAACGGGCAGAATTTACAGTACCGATTACAGTAACATTTGGATATTCCATTCCTCCACCTGCTGTTAATGCGCCATCAACTGCAGTACATTGTTTATAAGGATAATCGCCGTTCCATTTAGAGTAATAGTACAGTCCATCGTTTATATATTCAATGGCATCTTTCCATAGGTCGGCATGTCTATCGGTAAACATCGCCCATGTTTTTACTATTTCTCCACTGTTTGGAAGTTCTACTTCACCCGAAAGCACATTAAATCGTTTGTCGGCAAACCATGCAAAATCGTGCACATTACTTTGAGTATATCTTATCGTTTTTAGTTGTTTAGAACTTGCAGGAAACTCAACAATAACTTCTTCGTCATTATCAGAATTATTTATACTTATAACCAGTTTAGCTTCTTTTTGATTTGTTGTATCGGTTTCAGATTCTGTAGAATACTTTTTTAGTCCTTCTATCGAAAGGCTGTCTAGCCAAGCAATTTCATCGTCATTTTGAAGATCACCTGTGGCACCAACCACATAGTTTTGAGGTAAAGTTATACTTACATCGTAGAATCCATATTCCGAATAGAATTCTCCTTGAGATAAATAGTTCAATGGGTGCCAGCCTTCGTGATCGAAAACTGCAGGTTTAGGATACCATTGTGTCATTTGATACGATTCTCCTAAATGCCCTAAACGTGAATAAACTCCGAGTGGAATTTTTACATGAAAAGGCGTACTAATTTGAATTGTTCCGCCTGCATTTAAAGGTTCATTAAGAATTAAAATAGCTATGTCATCATTGCCATTCCAGTACTCCCAAGTAACTTTTTTGTTATTTACTTTAAAGTCCAATTGATCAATAAAACCACGATCACTTTCTTCAGCATATAAAAAGTTGGTTTGTCCTGATTTTAGAATTTGTTGTGCTAATTCTGTTTCTGTATGCTTATAGGCATTTGGCCATAAATGAAAATAAATGGTATCTAAAACACTTGTAGAATTGTTGTGGTATTCAATTTCTTGAAAAGCACTGATCTCATGATTTTCATCATTTAGAAAAACTTCCATTGTGTAGTTTACCTCTTGTTGAAAATAGGTCTGAGCATAAGTAACACTCACAAAAAGGCTACAAATAAGTAGTATTTGTTTTTTCATCTTAGTTAAATCTAGGGTCATTAGGAATAATAATAGCCAGTAGGAGGTAAGGCAAAAAGCCTACTCCTGCAAAAAGGAATGCACACACAAAGCCAATTCTAAAAATTACAGGATCTAGTTCGAAGTGATCCGCCAATCCAGCACAGACGCCAAATAGTTTTCCTTCTTGCTTATTTCTATATAGTTTTCTCATTTTATTTTTAGTTACAGTCTAAACAATCTAGCTCACTACGATTCATTTTCCAGTGATTGTTAACCATTCGTTCATCATAGGTGTTACTTGTATTTTCGATATTGTAAATAAAGTGTTTTACCGAATGGTCTAAATATACGGTTTTACCCTCGGGTACATACACAATGAGTTCTAGTGCTTGAAATCTAAAAGCTTCGTCTGGAGCAATTGCGAGATAGTTGCTAAAACTTAGGGTGTTTTCTTCAACAGCGTAATCGTAGTCAATTTTACTCGCATTAATTTTTGCTTGTTTCTGACTTTCACCATTCGCACTTTTCTTGATTTCTAGTTCAAATTTATCGGTTTTAGATTTTTTAATATCCAAATATACTTCTGTAGTTAGTAGTGAGTTTAATTCTTCATCGAAGTGGTAACTTGTACTTCTTTGGTGTGTATTAAAATAATCGTTGTCTGAAAGTTCAATATTCAAAGTGTCAGAATTACATTCTAATTCTAGTAGAACGGTATCGTACGATTCGCTTTGGAAATGTGTAGCAGTCATAGAACCGACATAGAATAAAATAATTACACCAATGGTCCATGAACTAGCCATAATCGTTCTTGTGGCAGCAGATTGCTTAGGGATACTAAAAAGTATTCTTATGGCAAGCCAAATAATTTGAACCACCGGAACCCCTATAAATAGCACTAAACCTACAATACTAATTCCACTAAGCTTGGTTCCATTAAACAATAGTGGGAAATACTGATTTAAGTTTAATGGAGTTATATTATTACCATTAATATGTATCATGTTTGTAGTTGACCCGAATAGGTTGGCTACAATCATAAAGCATAAGCTAACACCCATAATTAGTAATATTACCCCTATAAATTTCCCAATAAACTTAAATATGTAGCCTATTATATTTAAGAAAAAGCTTATTATTTTTTGGAATATATTTCTGGCTTTATTTTTATGCTCTTCTGCATTAATATTTCCTACTGTAGTCTTTAGATTATCAAACTCTTTTTGAATTGTTTTTTTGATATTTTCTGCATTTACCGCTTCACCTTTCATTTGTAACTTCTCTGCAGTTGTTTTAGCAGCTGGAATAATAGCCCATAAAATTAAGTACACTAAAATTCCACCTCCAGCAAACATTCCAACTAGAGCCAATAAACGGATTATTACAGGGTCAATATCAAAATAAGCGGCTATACCACTACAAACACCTCCAACAACTTCATTGTCTTTGTCTCTGTAAATTCTCTTTTTTGTTTTCTTATTTGAGTTTTCGTTCTCACTTTTTAATGGTTCTTCCACTTCTTCGTAATTCTCGGGATTCCCCATTATCTCCACAATTGTATCTACTTGAGCTGTGGAAATAATATCAATGTTCCGTTCTTGCAACAACTCTGCAATACGAGATTCTATATCCGATACAATTTCTTCGCATCCCTCTTCCTCTTGGTAGTGCGATTTTATACGAGATAAATAGGCATTTAATTGTTCAAATGCATCTTCATCGATATGGAATATTATTCCGCCTAAATTTATATTTACAGTTTTTTTCATTATGATGAGCTTTTTTGTGTGGTCAATTTTACGGCTTGTACTAATTCATTCCATGTTTCGTCTAATCCTACAAGGAGTTCTTTTCCTTTAGAACTCAAACTATAGTATTTTCGTGGCGGACCCGATTTTGACTCTTCCCAACGATACTCCAACACTTCTCCATTTTTCAACCTAGTAAGTAGGGGATAAATAGTTCCTTCTACCACAATCATTTTCGAGCTTTTTAGCTGAGCTATGATGTCTGAGGGATATGCTTCGCCCTTTTTTAGAATAGATAAGATGCAGAATTCTAAAACTCCTTTACGCATCTGTGCTTTTGTGTTTTCTATTTTCATCTTATTTTATGTATTTAAAATGATTGCAGGCATTCATATTTAGTGCTTTTGAGATGGCACAAAGTTCGTCAGATTTCAATTTTCCATAAATTGAAATTAAACTCCCTTCTCCAATGTCTTCAAGTAATAGATGTATTTCGTTTATATATTTGCCTTTCTTTTCTATGTAAATTTTAACGCCTTCTGTATCCTCATCCTCCAAGTCTATTAATTGGTAGCTTGACTTATCGAATAGCTTGTTTAGTTTTTTGAAATTATTTGTACTATCAGCTATATCCTCATTGAAATTAAGGAATTTCACCTTGTGTAAATCGCCCGTAATATGCTGTATGGAACCATCTTCATTTTCTGTGGTCATGTCTATTGCATCCAACATCATTTTCGAAAATGTAAACGAATTTACACCTTCTTCATTTTCGAAGCTATTGTGGATTTCTAGTGAAGAATTTTGTGCAACCAAAAGTAGTGGTGCAAGTAGGATTAAATACAAGATCTTTTTCATGGTCATTTTTTGTTTCTATGCATTGCAAAGATATGTATTTAGGATAGTACTATGCAAAACATAGTACTATAAGTTTTAAATGTTTAAGAACTTAAAACAAAAAAATGAATTAGAATAAGAGTTCTAGGATGGTAAGAGTTCCGAAAATAACAGAGGCAATTCCATTATTAGTGAAGAAAGCAAGGTTTATTTTAGATAAATCGTGTGCCTTTACCAATCGATGTTGGTTTAATAAGAGCGAAATAAACACGAATACTGCCACATAAAACAAGATTGAATTATGGAAATAATTAAATGCAATGTAGACTAAAATAGATGCTGTTAACACATGTAAAAATCGCGCAAAAAGCAATGCGTTTTTAGTACCTAATAAAACAGGAATAGAGTGTAAGTTGAATTTCTTATCGAAGTTCTCATCTTGTAATGCATAAATAATATCGAATCCACCAACCCAAAAAAGAACAATACAAGAGAATAAAATGGGTAAAAGATCGAAGCTTGCTGTAACTGCTAAATACGCTCCAATAGGCGATAGAGATAATCCAAGACCTAAAACTAAATGACATAGTGCTGTAAAGCGTTTGGTATAACTATAGCCTAATATAACCAGTAATGCTATTGGCGATAAGTAGAAGCAAAGTGTGTTTAACATATAGCTTGAGCCTATAAATAAGCCTGCGTTAATAATCACAAATAGTAATGCCGACTTCGCTTTTATGGTTCCATTTGGAATTTCTCTTACTTCAGCCGTTCTAGGGTTTGCAGAGTCTACATCTCTATCTATATATCTGTTAAAAGCCATAGCCGCACTCCGAGCGAAGATCATACATAAGAGCACAAAACATAATTTATCCCAACCAAAACTGTACTCATCTTGGCTTATTGCCAATGTAAATCCCACCAATGCAAAAGGCAATGCAAATATGGTATGGCTAAATTTTACGAGCGATAAATAACTTTTAAGCATGGGTTTATTTTTGCAGTAAACTTACAAAATCGATTGATTAAGATTCCTTATCTTGCTTCAAAAATAAATTCAATGCACGCATCTTATTTAAAGAAAGTGAACAACCGTTTCTTATACAGTTTATTTCTAATTCAGAAACTCCCAATTGCTTGGATTTCGGGTTTAAAAGTTACGGAAGTAACTGAAGGATCTGCCAAAGTAGCTATTAAGTTTAAGTATTTAAACCAGAATCCTTTTAAGTCTATGTATTTTGCTTGTCAGGCAATGGCAGCAGAAATGTCTACAGGTTTATTGGCTTTGGGTTGTTTAGATGCTCAAGCAGAAAAGGTGTCTATGTTAGTGCTCGACCTAAATTGTTCGTTTACTAAAAAAGCTGTTGGCAAAATTCAATTTGTTTGCCAAGATGGAGCTAAGGTTAAGGCATGTATAGACGAAGCTGTAGAAACAGGTAAGGGTGTTGTTTGTGTTATGCAGTCTAAAGGTTTTAACGATGTAGGAGACTGTGTTTCTACTTTTAATATAACTTGGACTTTTAAGAAGAAGGGCTAGGGAAATACAGAATTAGAAATCTATTTATTTATTGTCAAAGTATTCTTTGAGTACAACGGTTGGTATAAGAGCAGTAGCGGATTTATACGCAATACCTTTCGAAAAGCAGGATACTTAATTAAATCAAAAAACGGTTTGAGATTACTCCCAAACCGCTATTGCTTTTATACATTGTTATAGCCAGTTATTCTGGTATCTACTCTAATATTTTATCGACAACTTCATAACCTGATAGTATAGCACTTTGTACAGAGCCGCGTATTATATAAAAACCATCAACAGGACTTATCCCCGATGAATTATATGTTTCTCCGGCAAAATAGACTTTATCATCAAGTGGAGCAATTAGATCAGCTGAAGCAGCTTGAAAATCAGACGTCCAAGTTCCTTGCGTATATGTTTGTTGACCCCAATCTTGATATATGTAAGAGCCCAAGTAATATTGAGATGCAAGTCCACTAAAATAACCATCTAACTCCTGAAGCACGGTGTCGACAATTGTATTTGGATCATTTAATAAATAATAGTTTTCAGCTGAAATACCAGTAGATAACAACCCTAAAACATGATCATTTGCTCCTTTTCCATATGCTACATCGTAATAAGTTTTTTCTCCACTACTTGTTTGACATGTAATGACATCTGGATAAAACTGATCAGAAAACTTCATAAACAACTTAAACCCTGGTAAAAACTCAACATCTTGCATAGCGGTAATTTTTTCTGAAGGCAAGGAAGGGATAAAAGTAATGGCATTCGATTTGAGTGCTCCAATTGAAACAGTTAAAATCACTTTATCTGCTTCATATTCTGTGCCATCTTCTGTTGTTAATATTACTTTATCCCCCGAATAATCTGTAGTACTTACCTTAGAATTATAGATAATGTTTTGCTCAACATTTTGAGTAAAGTTTGCATCAATAAAATCATACCATGTGGTATTCTTAAATTTATATTCTGTGATATAATTTGCATAGTAATCTACCATATCTTGATTTGAAATTTGTGAAATAGTATTTCCGACTACCTCTTGCGCATTCATAGGCTGATATAAAATAGTTTCAACATTTGGTTCCCTTCCTGGTTGATTTATTAAATAATTTAGAATTGATTTATCTTCATGAATCCACTCAGCACCCAAATCGATAGGAAAATCTGCAAAGGTTTCATCTTTCTGGATTCTACCACCAAGCTTATTAGTTGCTTCTAATATTTGATAGCTAATGCCTTCCTCTTCTAGTTTTTTTGCAGCAGCTAATCCAGAGGCGCCTGCACCCACTATAATCACATCACCTTGAAACCCAATCTCGGTGTTTTCATAGATGTTTGGAGTTTCTTCTTTTTTACAAGCCACAACTGACAATGCAATTATTATAAATAAGAAAGAAGTGAGGAATGTTAATACTATGTGTTTTTTCATGCGGATTTTTTTATAGACTTATGAACCACAATATTAGTTGATAAAAATCAGGATTCATTTGACATATGTCACAAAATCTAGGTTATGCTCTTATTCGACTCAAGGTTTCTCTACTAATCCCTAAAAAGGAAGCTATATCGGTTAGCGAGACTCTTTGTAATATTTCAGGAGTGGTTTCAAAAAGTGCGTTATAGCGCTCTTCGCTGGACATGAACTGTAACTGATAAAGTCTTTCTTCAATGCATAACGTATGCTCTATAACTATATCATTGAGTAAGTGAATAACAGATAAACTTGTACGCGAAAGTTCTTTTATTTTTTCAATTTCAAATCTGATCAATTCAGAACCTTCCAATAATTCAACGGTTTCCTTGGATGGCAAACCTTCATATGTGGTCATTGTTCCTATCGCTTCATTTTCGAATGCAAACCACATACAAACCTCTCTTGATTCTTTTGAATAGTAAGATTTGACCCCTCCATTTAAGATTAAGTAGAAATAACCATGTCTCTTCCCTTCAGAAATCAATTTTGTACCCTTGGTAGATTTCACATATGAAGAATGTTTCATAAAGGCATGCAGCGACTCTTCGTCTAGATTAGGGAAGAATGATTTCAATTTTACTTTAAGCTTTGACTTATCCATTCTACTAAAATTGGCTATAACGTTTGTATAACACGAACTGTTCCCGTTATATTCCTATATCAATTAGTTTAGGAGTCCTCAATGATTATAAAGTATTCCTTAGATATATAAGGTTCTAAATTTAGGTTTTTTCATCAGCTTTTTACATTAAAATGGTAATTATTAAAACAAAAGACTATATATCTATTCTCCAAAAACATAAAAACCTCTAACGAATTAACGTGAGAGGTTTTTATGTTTTTTTGTTTGTTATTTTATTCGTTAATAACACCCATACTACAGAATTTCTCAATTCTAGTTTCAATTCTATCTTGAGCATCCAATTTTAATAAATCTTTCAGCTGCTTATTAATTACTTTAAGAACATTATCGTAAACCATTTCTCTATCGTAATGAGCTCCACCTAATGGTTCCTTAATAACTGCATCGATTAATTTATTCTTCAACATATCTTTAGAAGTCAGCTTTAAAGCTTCGGCAGCTTCCTGCTTATAATCCCACGATCTCCATAAAATAGAAGAACAAGATTCAGGTGAAATTACAGAGTACCAGGTATTTTCTAACATAAACACCTTGTCTCCAATACCAATTCCTAAAGCACCACCAGAAGCACCTTCACCAATAATAATACATATTACAGGTACTTTAAGCTGACACATTTCCAAAAGGTTACGAGCAATAGCTTCTCCTTGTCCACGTTCTTCAGCTTCTAATCCTGGGTATGCACCCGGAGTATCGATAATAGTAACGATAGGCTTGTTGAATTTCTCTGCCATTTTCATTAAACGTAAAGCTTTTCTATACCCTTCTGGGTTAGCCATACCAAAGTTTCTAAACTGACGCAGTTTAGTGTTTTTTCCTTTTTGTTGTCCTATAAGCATCACAGACTGCCCATCTATAGTTCCCCATCCACCAATCATAGCTTTATCATCTTTCACGGTTCTGTCGCCGTGAAGTTCGATAAAGTCACCTTTAGTAAGTGCTTCTATATAATCTAGGGTATACGGTCTGTTAGGATGGCGAGAAATTTGTACTTTCTGCCATGCACTCAGACTTCCGTAAATATCTTTTCGGAGTTTATCTAATTTCCCCTCGATGTCATTAACCGTCTTAGTAACGTCTACATCGGTATCTTTTCCCAATTGAATAGCTTTGCATAATTGCTCTTCTAATTCAACGATTGGTTTCTCAAAATCTAATCTTTCCATAGTAACAAATTAGGGCTGCAAATTACAATAATTCACTTTTGAAGCTTAATAAATACGCACAATTATTACATTTGAGCCAAGAATTTATGCAATGATACTATTTCCACCATCTAAGCTCAATTTAGGCTTGCAAATTATAGCAAAACGAATTGACGGTTACCATAATTTGCAGACTGTTTTTTACCAGTTCCCGCTAAAAGATGTCTTAGAAATCTTAAAAGATGATTCTTTATCTGCTGGAACCTGTTTGTTTAATTCTTCAGGATTGTTAATTCCTTCGGGACAAAACTTGTGCGAAAAAGCCTATTATCTACTCACTAAAGATTTTAATTTACCAGGGGTTCATATTCACCTTCATAAAATTATTCCTATGGGTGCTGGCTTAGGTGGAGGCTCGTCGGATGCAGCTTATACACTCCGTTTATTAAATGTACTTTTTGATCTGAAAATAAGTGCAGCTAAATTGATGGAATATGCTATTGAATTGGGTAGTGATTGTCCTTTTTTTATTCACGATTATCCGCAGTATGCAGAGGGTAGAGGAGAGGTTTTAGAAAAAATAGACATAGACTTAAAAGGAAAACACCTTTTAATAATTAATCCAAATATTCATATTTCTACCCAAGAAGCTTTTGCTACTATTAAGCCTACAGAATCTATATCGTGTAAAGAAATAGTTTTACAGGACATGAGCACCTGGAAAGAGAATTTATCAAATGATTTTGAAGCTTCGATTTTTCCTAAATACCCTGTACTAAAAACACTTAAAAATAAATTGTACGATTTAGGAGCACTGTACGCTTCCATGAGCGGTAGTGGATCAACTATGTATGCTATATTTAATGAGGCTGTAAATATAGAAACCTTACCAAAAGAACATTTTACTTGGCAAGGAAAACTCTAACGGTTTGCTTTTCTGAATAAGTAATAAGCAAAAGCTCCAAATAGAATATTAGGTAGTGCTATTGCAAAAATTGGGCTTAAATCGCTGTTAGTGGTAAAGGTAATAGATACTTTTTGGAACAAGATGAAAAGGGTGGTTAAGACAAATCCATACACCAAATTTACGCCAATACCTCCACGCTTTTTATGTATAGCTAAACTAAAGCCTATTAAGGTTAATATAAACGTAGTAAATGGAGTAGCGTAGCGTTGGTACAAATCCAGATAATAATAATGAAGATTTTCTGCGCCCCGTTCTTTTTCCTTGTGTATAAATTGATGGAGTTCTGGTAAGGTCATTAGGTTCGTGCTGTTTTTCTGATAAACCAATTCTTCAGGTTTAAAACCAAAATCCTTAAACTGACTAGAACCTCTTTCTATTAGTTCGCCGTCTTCTTCTAATACTCTATAATTATAACTCTCCGCCAACCATTTTTGTTCTAAAGTATCCCAGGTAATAAAGTCTGCTTTGTATTTTGAGGCTAATTGATCTTCTGCAAAAACCTCATGTGTAAAACGAAATCCTTTTTGCTTTCCTGTATTATAGCTCTCTAAGTATATATAGTTATCGGGACTTATTTGTCGGTGTATATTTTTATAGCGCTCGCTCTTTTTAAAACGGATATATTCCTGTTCAAAATCTAAACGAGTTTGATTAGTGCTAGGAAGCACCCAGTTATTTAAGAAAAATGAAACTCCCGCTATTACTAAGGCACCAACAAAATAAGGGTATAAGACTCTTTTTAAACTCAAGCCACAGTTTAAAATAGCAATTACTTCTGTGTTATTGGCTAGTTTAGACGTGCTTATTATAACAGCTATAAAAGTGAATAAAGCACTAAAGAGTAAGCCATAATGAATAATGAAATTCAAATAATAATCGCTTAATATGGCGTCTAATGGAGCCTCTCTTCTATAGAAATCGTCAATTTTTTCGGACACATCAAATACCACTGATATCAATAATATGAGTACCAGTGTAAAAGTAAAAGTTCCTAAGAACTGTTTTAGTATGTATCTGTCGAGCTTTTTCAATTATAAACGAAGACTCAATTTTTTAACCATCATTTCTTTCCAATCGTAAAAAGTGCCGTCTAAAATTCTTCTTCTAGCTTCTTTTACTAACCATAAATAGAAACCTAAATTGTGTAGGGTAGCAATTTGTTTTCCTAACAATTCATTAGCTGCAAATAAATGACGTAAATACGCTTTAGTGTATGCACTGTCTACATACGATTCTCCATTAGGGTCTATAGGAGAGAAGTCTGTTCGCCATTTCTGGTTTTTTATATTGATAGTTCCTTCACTGGTAAACAACATCCCATTACGTGCATTACGAGTAGGCATTACACAGTCGAACATATCAATTCCTAAGGCAATATTTTCTAGAATATTCGATGGTGTTCCAACGCCCATTAAATAGCGAGGTTTGTCTTTTGGAAGTACTGCAGTTACAATTTCTGTCATTGCGTACATCTCATCCGCTGGTTCCCCTACAGATAATCCACCAATAGCATTTCCTTCTCTTCCGAAAGAGGCAATTGCTTCGGCAGACTCTTTTCTAAGATCGGTATAAGTAGATCCCTGAACAATAGGGAATAGAGTTTGTTTAAATCCGTATTTGTCTGGAGTGCTATCGAAATGCTCACAACATCTTTTTAACCATCTATGTGTCATTTTCATAGAACGCTTAGCGTAGTGATAGTCGCAAGGGTATGGTGTACACTCATCGAAAGCCATGATTATATCGGCCCCAATAGTACGTTGTACATCCATGGCATATTCTGGACTAAAGAAGTGGTAAGATCCATCGATATGCGATTTAAAACGCACTCCTTCTTCCGTTATTTTTCTTCTTCCTGAAAGAGAGTACACCTGAAATCCACCACTATCGGTAAGGATTGGTTTTTCCCAGTTCATAAATTTATGTAATCCACCGGCAGCTTCGATCACGTCCATTTTAGGACGTAAATACAAATGGTAGGTATTCCCTAAAATAATATGTGCTTTTATATCATTTTCTATTTCATGCTGATGCACACCTTTTACAGTACCTGCAGTACCTACGGGCATAAAAATGGGCGTTTCTATTATTCCGTGATCAGTTTCTATAACTCCAGCTCTCGCTTGCGACTGCGGGTCTGTTTTCTTTAAAGTGAATTTCATCTACACAAATTTTGAGCAAATATAATTGAATTGTCTTGTTTGTACATCTATTACCGATATTTATAGAGCAGTTTATCTATTAATAGTATTTTTGCAGCTGTATATTATTTAACATACTTATTTACTACATCTAGAAAATTCTATTGAGCCAAACAAAAAATAATAAGGAACGCGATATAGCCCTAGTAAAAAGGGCTATTCAAGGAGATCAGAAAGCTTATTCTGAACTCATGACTTTGTATTGGGCTACAGTAGAAAAATCATTTTCCTTAAAATTGCAAAGCAAAGAAGATATAGAGGATTTATCGATCGCTACTTTTAGTAAGGCATTCGATAAATTAAAAACCTATAATAGTTCTTTTGCTTTTAGTACCTGGATAAATACGATTGCTACCAATACATTGATTGACTTTTTTAGAAAAAAAGAACAAAAAACTATTTCTATAGACCTCGATAAAGAGGAGGAAGGTAGTACGATGGATATCATAGATAATGGTTTAGATCCGGAACGAAATTTAATTCAGAAGCAAAAAAATAAACATATTGCGAGTTTGGTTCATCAACTTAAGCCCCATTATAGGGAGCTTATAATTATGAGATATCTCGATGAATTATCTTATGCCGAGATAGCAGCAAAATTAAATATGCCCTTAGGTTCTGTAAAAGCAAAACTGTTTAGAGCTAGAGATTTATTAGTAGAAATATTGAAACCACAAGAGAATGAATTCTGATATAGCATTGATAGAAAAGTACTTTCCTGAACTTACTGATCTTCAGAAAGAGCAGTTTTCTCAGTTAAAACCACTCTACGAGGAATGGAATGCCCAAATAAATGTTATTTCTCGCAAGGATGTAGCCTTTTTGTACGAACGCCATGTTTTACACTCTCTTTCTATTGCAAAGTTTATAAGCTTTAAAAAAGGTGCCAAATTAATGGACTTAGGCTGTGGTGGCGGATTTCCGGGTATTCCTTTAGCAATACTTTTTCCAGAAGTTTCTTTTACATTGATAGATTCTATTGGGAAGAAAATAAAAGTAGTACAAGAAATTTCTACAGCTATAGGCTTGCAAAATATACAAGCCCATCATATGCGTGCTGAGAAAGTAGAGGATACCTTCGATTTTGTAATTACTCGTGCTGTAGCTCCAATGATGGATCTTGTTAAATGGACTCGTAAGAAGTACTCTAAAATAAATAAGCACGAAATTGATAATGGAGTTATCGCTCTTAAAGGTGGCGACTTGAGTGCGGAATTAGCTACATGGGGAAACAGAAAAACAGTGCTTAGTCTGACTAACTATTTTGAAGAAGACTTTTTCGAAACTAAACAAATAATTCACATTCCTGTGAAGAATAAAAATAAGTAATTGAGCAAGTTCTTATCGCTCTTTATAATTCAAAAAAAAGGCTGCATAGTTAAATACTATGCAGCCTTTTTTTTTATTTTTTAGAGTTTTGTAAATCAAAGGATTTTACAAGCTATGTGCATTGAGAATATAAGCTAGTATTCTACAGAATAATAGATTTCGGTTACCCATTTGTTAGGGTCTGTAACTGTACCTGGATCTGTGATGAAAATTTGGTAATGACCGTCACTAATACTTAATTCGTTTTTCGCAGCAAATGTATCCAATGCATCGTATGCTGCTTGTGTTTTATCGTAAGCACCCACATAGGTAGCTTTAAGTACAGTGGCAGCAGGAATCGTTTTTGTGTATTCGCTAGGCTTTGTAATTTGATGTACAGGTATTGCAGCTTCCAGTTCTACCTCGGTATCTGTATAGGAGTGGTAAATACAAATAGGTTTGCCAAAAATGCTTATTTCATCTTCTGCCATTTTATCTATTAAATAACCGTATGCAGCCTCTAGGGTGGTGCCTATTTCTGCAGTAGCACAATTTTCTCTTTTGCTATACACATAAAATTCTGCCTTGTCGAACATCAGAATATGAAATGCCTCTCTTGAAGTCTCAGTAATTGATTTTAAGTTTTGTAAGCCTCGTTCAAAATCCGGCCCAATCATTTTATCAGCTAGTAAACCAAAGACTCTAAAAAAGAAAGAGAACTCTTGAGTCATAGCCCAAGTAGCTTTTGTTTTTCCTTGAATCTGCTCAAACGTAAAGATTACTTTAGCTTCGGATTCAAAGGGTGCTGAAAACTGTAAATCGAATTCTATTTTCTTGTTTAGTTCTATTGCTGTTATGGTCATGCTACCGATACCTGATTCTTCTGAAGTCCAAGTTCTTTGGGCATTAAGTCCATAAATAGCTCCAGGAAAAGTATTGCTAATGGTAGAATCTGAAGTACACCAAGGATCCCATTTCGCCCATTCGGAAACATTCGCCACCTTCATGAAAACTTGGTTTAAAGGGCGCTCAATTTCTATACTGCGCTGTACAGTTGCGTTGCCTTTTAAAAAGAAGTTTGAAAGTAGTAAGAGTAGAATTAGGCTAAGAAGTACCTTGAATATTGTTTTCAACGTAAGAAGTCTTTAAATACAAAAAGTAAAAAAATGAAAATTATAAGTGCCGCAAAAAAAACATAAAATCCCTTATAATGGATTTTATGAATTTTAGCGTCTTTTATATAAGCGGCTGCAATACCAATAATAAAAACTAAGGCAAAAATAGCCGCAAATATCCAGTGACCTTGAGTGATGTTTTCCATATTACTCAGTTACTAAATGAATGTTTAAAGTAAAGTCATCTAATATCATACGGTCACCTAAACCATCAAAAAAGGCTCCAGAACCATATTTAATATCGTGTTTTGTACGGTCAATTTTCACTACAGCATCTGCAATTAATATCCCATTTTCGGTGTGGAATTGTGCTGGGAAAGTAATTTCTTGACTCATTCCTTTGATGTTCATTTTACCTGTAATAAGATAAGAAGTTCCATCAAAAATTACTTTTGCAAAAGAAAAATTGGCTGTTGGGAAGCTATCTATTCCGAAAAAGTCATTGTCTTTTAAATGGTCTTCTAATTTGGTCGCGTATTCAGGACTTTCAATATCGGTACATTTAATACTATTCATGTCCATTACAAATACGCCACCTTCAATATGTTCTTTACCCATTATAAAATGAGCACTTTTAAGTGCAATATTCCCAGTGTGAGAACCGGTTACTTTTTCGCCTATCCATTCAACTGTACTTTCAGCAAGGTTGATGTTTAATTGACTTTGAGCCTTTGTAATACTTAGGTTTACAATTGTTAAGGCTGCTATTAAAATAAGTTTTTTCATGCTAGAGGTATTTTGTTTCTTTACGCCACCAAAAATAACTAAATATTCGTCATTTAAGACGTAAAGCAAATGAAAAAACAAATTAACCACGTAGCAAAATTTCACGATGTATTCCAAATTGGAAATGAGCTAGCGCCTATCTCTAAAGTTGGGAAGTCGACTTATTCACTTCGCTATAACTTAATGAAGGAAGAAAATGACGAATATTTAGAAGCCTGTGAAAATGATGATCTTGTTGAAATTGCAGATGCACTAGGAGATCAATTGTATATTCTTTGTGGTACTATTTTAAAACATGGCCTTCAACATAAAATTGAAGAGGTTTTTGAGGAAATACAAAAATCTAATATGTCTAAATTAGATGCTGCTGGAAATCCAATATTTAGAGAAGATGGGAAAATATTAAAAGGGGAGAATTATTTCAAGCCAAACATCAAAACTATTTTAGAAAAATAAGCATTTAGTCTTCCGTTTATTTAGTTTCATTAGTACCTTATAAGGTTTAGTATCTTTAGCAAATGTCAATAAAAACACTTTTAATAACACCTCCTTTTACCCAATTAAATACACCGTATCCAGCAACGGCTTATTTAAAAGGATTTCTCGATAGTAAAGGGATTCCTACGAGCCAATGTGACTTGAGTATCGACTTGTTTCTAAAAGTTTTTACGAAGGATTTTATAAATCGTGTTTTTGAGGAGGCTGCCCAAAATCAAAGTTTCGATTTTCCTTTAGTAGCCCAGCAAAAGGAAGATTATATAAACAAGGTGGACTTTGTTATTTCGTATTTGAAAAAACAGGAAGTTACGGCTGCTTACCAAATCCTTCACAAGGGTTTTTTACCTGTATCTCATAGAGTTGAAAAGTTAGCCTCTGAGGATTTAGACTATGCTTTCGGGAACTTAGGAGTATTGGATAAGGCAAAACATATGGCAACGCTGTTTGTGGAGGAATTGGGCGATTTTATAAGAGCTAATGTGGATGAGTTTTTCTCCTTTACACGCTATGCAGAGCAAATTGCTACTTCAGCGAGTAATTTTGATCAAATTGAAGAATATTTAAAGTACAATGTGACTTCTATAGAGCAATTATTATTGCTTTTATTAATGGGTAAATTAGATGAACACGAACCAGATTTAGTTTGTTTTAGCATTCCCTTTCCAGGTAATTTATTTGCAGCCCTACGCTGTGCTCAGTTTATAAAGAAAAGATTTAAAAAAATTAAAATTGCTTTTGGTGGAGGTTACTGTAATACCGAATTGCGTTCTCTTACAGATCCTCGAATATTTAAGTTTGTAGATTTTATTTGTTTAGACGATGGTGAGGGGCCTCTTTTAAAAATTACAGAATACCTATCTGGTAAAATTGATAAATCGGAACTTGAAAGAACCTTTATTCTAGAGGATAAAAAAGTAGTTTATATCAATAAGATTCCGAACACTATTTTTCATCATAAAAACTTACCTGCACCCACTTATAAAGGCTTAAATCTAGAGAAGTATTTGTCTTTTTTAGATGTGATGAATCCTATGCACCGATTGTGGAGCGATGGTCGATGGAATAAACTAACCATTTCTCACGGTTGTTACTGGAAACAATGTTCTTTTTGTGATGTTTCGCTCGATTATATAGGGAATTATCAAAATACCACTGCAGACGATTTAGTTTCAAAAATTGAACAACTAGTTGCCGAAACTGGGACTACCGGTTTCCACTTTGTAGATGAAGCTGCACCGCCAAAAATGCTACGTTTAATGGCTGAGAAATTAATTGAACGCAAAGTATATATTACTTGGTGGACAAATATTCGTTTTGAGAAAACCTTTACTGCTGAGCTCTGTAGTCTTTTAGCAAAATCGGGATGTATTGCAGTTACCGGTGGTTTAGAAGTTGCCTCCGATAGATTGCTCACAAAAATGAAAAAGGGAGTTGATATTGCTCAAGTAGCGCGTGTAACAAAAGCTTTCTCCGATCAAAATATAATGGTACATGCCTATTTAATGTATGGCTTCCCCACAGAAACAGAACAAGAGACAATAGATTCACTAGAGGTCGTTAGACAATTGTTTGAAACCAATTGTATACAATCTGCTTTTTGGCATCAGTTTACATGCACTATCCACAGTCCTATTGGACATGACCCTGAGAGTTTTGGAATAAAAATTACAGGCCCTAAATTTGAAGGTTTTGCACAAAACGATCTAACTCATATAGATGAGCAAGGGGCTAATCATACTGACTATAGAGAAGGATTAAACTTGGCTTTAAATAATTATTTAAATGGTGTAGGCTTTGAAGTCCCTTTGCAAGATTGGTTTGATTTTGAGGTAAGTGCAACCACACTCACCTCTGGACTTATTGATTCTTTCTTAGAGTAGAATCCGTCCTTTTCATATCCCAGAGTATGTGCTCTATCCATTCATCTTCAGTAATACTTTCGTGCTCGTAAGTGGCCTTTAAATCCCCATCGAAATACTTTGCTAGTTTTTGCCAGAGTAATGCCGTTAAACCATTCCTATAATTGCGAACCAAATCGTAAGCTGTATTTCCGGTTTCTCTATGAATCAGTTTAATTAAAATCCTTCCTTCAGATCGAGTTAGTTTTTTAATCTCAGAAGTAAAATGTTCTTGTATCCACTTATCGTGAAGTTTACCAATTCTTCTTTTTTGTCTTCTGGTTTCAGTGTAATTCAAGTCATCTTCGAGCTCTAATAGTTGTTTTTTAGCTGCTAATGCGAATGGATATACCTTATGTACTTTTCTACGTAGTCTGT
>CAJJAI010000048.1 GCA_905182215.1 Flavobacteriales bacterium UBA6772
GACCTACAAGACTTAGGAGAAATGAATTGGTATGATGCAATGGTTGCAGCAGAAGGTGCTACCTCACAAGGCTATACAGACTGGTACTTACCATCATTAGAAGAATTAGAGTTAATGTACAACACGATAGGACAAGGAAGCCCAGAGGGTAATATAGGCGGTTTCGAAAACAATTGGTATTGTTCTTCCTCGGAGTACATTAATAACTTCGCGTGGTTCGTCTATTTCTACGATGGTGACACGAGCTACGGCTATAAGAGCGATCCAAGGTTGGTTCGTATTATTCGCGCTTTTTAACTATTTACCCCTTTACCTATTTAACGCTACCCTGCCTACCGGCAGGCAGGCGCGCAGCGGTCAATTTTGAAATTTAAAGATTGAAACTCTGTAAACTCTCTAATTTTTAAAAGACTAGTGCCAGCAATATTATTTAGAGAAGATAAAAGCGTAGCCGTTTTCCGTTAATCATTCACTACTTTGTTTTCTATGAGAACCCCCGAGGAGGTTTTTAGGTAAATGAAAGCTTTAACTTCTCAAGTTTTAACTTAAATTCGCCTTATGAACGAACACTTAGATTCTTCCTCAGACAATATAGAGGATGAGGAAAATACATTTGAAATAAAATTACGTCCTGCTGCCTTCGATGATTTTTCTGGTCAGCAAGAAGTTGTTGCTAATTTAGAAGTGTTTGTTACTGCTGCTAATCAGCGTGATGAAGCACTCGACCATGTTTTACTTCATGGACCTCCAGGATTGGGGAAAACTACCTTAGCTAGTATAATCGCAAACGAGTTGGGCGTAAATGTTAAAATCACTTCAGGACCTGTTTTGGATAAACCAGGCGATTTAGCAGGTTTACTTACAAATCTTGGAGAGCGTGATGTTTTGTTCATTGATGAGATTCATCGTTTGTCTCCTGTTGTAGAAGAGTATTTGTATTCTGCCATGGAAGATTTTAAAATTGACATTCTTATTGAATCAGGACCAAATGCACGCTCGGTACAATTAAATTTAAATCCTTTTACGTTAATTGGTGCTACCACACGTTCGGGTTTATTAACAGCCCCATTACGCGCTCGTTTTGGAATTAACAGTCGATTAAAATATTACGATACCGAACTTCTCACAAAAATTGTAGATCGTTCTGCAGGTATTTTAGACGTTCCTATAGAATTTGCTGCAGCTGGCGAAATTGCCGGTAGAAGTAGAGGAACCCCAAGAATAGCAAATGCGCTCTTGCGAAGAGTGCGAGATTTTGCGCAAATTAAAGGTTCTGGGAAAATTGACATGCCCATTACACATTTAGCATTAGACGCTCTTAAAGTTGATAAAAAAGGGCTTGATGAGATGGATATCATGATCCTAACAACCATTATAGATAAGTTTAAAGGCGGTCCGGTTGGTGTTGGAACAGTATCGACTGCAGTAAGCGAAAAAGCAGCTACTTTAGAAGAAGTGTACGAGCCTTATTTAATTCAAGAAGGCTATTTGTTAAGAACACAAAGAGGTAGAGTTGCTACCGAAGCTGCGTATAAACACTTGGGTAGAGCATACCATAACAACGAGTACAATTTATTTTAGAAACTGATTATTTCGCTATAAAAAAAGGTCTTACGTTAGTAAGACCTTTTTTGTTATAAAATTGTTTCGAAAGCTTGTTGGATAATTGCTCCATGTTGAGTACCGTAGGTTTCCAGACACCATAGTCTTAAGTTTTCTACCTCGGTTTGATTTACCCATTGAATTGATTTTGTCAATTCTTTTTGAAATAATGAATGATCAAAACTTACTTTTTGTAATACACTTTTACAGAATTCAAGCATTTTTGTATTGGTTAATTTAACTATCTCAAATATAACGTATGGATTAGGTAGTATTGTGTAAAAAAACTCTAAATCTTAAAAAGATATTAACATTTAACTTTGCCATCTTGGGGTATCTTGCTGAATACCAATAGAATCTAATGTTCTATCTATTACGGTTGCGGCTAATTCCTCGAAGGATTTGGGCTTGCTATAAAAGGAAGGTGAGGCCGGAAGTATAATCGCTCCTGCTTCGGTAATCGTTTTCATATTGTTAATGTGAATCAAACTCAAAGGAGTTTCTCTTGTAATAAGAATCAGTTTTCTCCTTTCTTTTAGGATAACATCTGCAGCTCTACTAACTAAGTCGTTCGATATTCCATGTGCCATACGAGCTAATGAACCCATTGAGCAAGGAGCAACAATCATAGTATTAAATTGTGCTGAGCCCGAGGCAAAAGGAGCCATAAAATCGTCTTTCGCATATATTGTAAATGGGTAATCTTCATAGGATCTTGTTCCTAACTCAAACTCCCACACGTCCATCGCATTTTTAGACATTACTACTGCAACAGTGTCAATTTGTTCTTTTGCTAGCAGAAGTTTATCTAATAATACTTTAGCATAAATAGATCCGCTTGCTCCTGTAATTGCTACTATAATTTTGTGTTTCATTATCGGCTTATTTGATACATTAATGCAAATGTGACCATGGAGGAATACCAATCTCGGTTCTCTAAAGAGTTTTTTACATCTTCTTTTCTAATTGCGATTAGTGAATTTCCATAGCGAAGATTAAACTTTAAATGGTTTAAAAATTGGTATTGTATACCGCAGATGAAATCAAGCGCAAATGTGTTTGGTGTATTTGCATAAGTTTCTAACTGATTAATTTTCTCCTTATAAGAAACAAGTATTCCAGGGCCAAAACCAGACTCTATAATTAATCCGTTTTTAAAGGCGTAATTTAATGTGAAAGGAATTTCTAAATAATGCATATCCATAGAATAATTAGAAAACCCATTCTTTCCACTAGGTTCTCTACTTCCTTTTTGTAAATACTGCATTCCTACCTCAAAATTCATTTTTTTTCTAGGTATCGGATAAGATATATACGCACCAATACGAGCACCTGCTTTATCAAATCCCGCCAAGCCATCTCCAGAGATCTGGCTCATGGTGAAACCCCCAACAAATCCTGCATCAAAATTTTGAGCCGATAAACTGTTAGTCAAAAGTAAAATAAGTGCAATTAGTAATTTTCTCATTTTAGTCTATTATATGGAGTTCTTCTACTTGTAGTACTTCGTAGGTTGCTGGATTAGAAACAAAAGCAATAACAGACATGTTATTTATATCCCAATCAGCTTGTTTTTCTATACTGTATCTGTGGGTAAACAATTCGCTCTGTAAGTACGTTTCTTGCCCCAAACTTTCTCCCCATGCATTTGTTAGGCCCTTTCTTAGTACATGATTTTGTTCATAGTCATCTACATATTGTTCAGGATCAACAGAGTAGTCTGTTTGTTTTGAGATAATTCCGCTCTCTATAAGTACAACTGTTATGTTTAGGTTTCCCTCTAAATCGTATAGAATCTCTGACTGCGTGTCTATACAAATTAATTTTGAACTGGTATTGTAAGTCGCAGCAATCTGGATTCCTACTAGGGGTTCAATTTGTATTTGTTCTGCAATTTCCTCACCCCACTGACTATATTGGAGAATATATGAATTTGGGTAACCTACACGATCAATCATACCGTTTGGGTTTCCTGCTAAGCTATTTCCAAAGTGTGTATTCCAAGCATTACCAACTTCGGTTGTGAAGTCATTTGGGTACTCATCTGAAGTGTTGGAAAACCAACCTGCATGCACAGCAATTACGACCAATTGTTCTCCGTATTGTTCTTGTAATTCATGTGCTTTTTCTGCAGCTCTAGGGCAGTTCCCACAAGTTTGACCCGTGTAATCTTCTAATAGAACCTTTTTAGTATAAGTTTCGACAGGAGAGAAAATAAATGCTTCACAAGAGTCGCTTACTACTTCCTGAACAACCATGAATGGCTCTTCTATTACATCGCAAGAAAAAAGAGAAATACTAATTATAGCTATAAGCAGCGAATATATTTTAAATGTTTTCATGTCTTTAGAAACTACTTGTTATACTTAAACTTAATCCGTTAGATGCAGGTACATTTCTACAAACTCCACCCACACAGAAAATACCTGCTCTTTGTTTACCGTAACTTAAAGCAAACCGAGAAGTACCTTTATTATAACCAGCGGATACGGTAGGGTAACTTATTTTTTTGTCGGTATTTCCGTAATTGTAAAGGTTTTGAACTGCAAAGAAATAATGAGGCGAAATGGTATATTCAGCCAATCCCATTACCCAATTTCCTTCGTGTTGCTCGGTGCTTAAATGTTGTATTTCGGTACGGATGGAATGTTTAGACTTTATCTTGTATTGGGTTTCCAAAACAAAAATATCAGAGTAAATCATTCCGTGATAACTGTAGCCTACAATCGCAGCGCTGTTGTATTCGGTGTTTATATAAGTACCTATAAATTTCAATTTTTTGTTTACTTTTTTAGAGAGTTCTATGCTAAACTCTTGAAAGTATTTCTCCTCTCCAACTTTGAAAAAGTCAGAGGAATAACCTAATGTACCAGTGGAATCTAATGGTGTAAATGCGTCTATTTGTTGTTTGTCTATTGCGTAAACATTAGAGAAATTAGCCAAAACGCCCATTCCATATTTCCCGCCTAAACGAGAACCTTTTTTAACCTTGTAATTTAGTTCAGCTTGTAAACCCATTTCTCCTGTAGTAATTGTTCCGTAAGGATAAATAGTTGCTAGGGTATAGGCATGTTGCTTTGTTAAAGCAGGTAAATAATTAATGATAAGGTTTTGTAAATTTTGATCTCTCTCAGAACGGTAATCCATATTGTCTATTCGCTTTGCGGCTAAAGATAATCCGAAGCCTCTTTTAGAATACGAACCACTCATCAATAGAGCATTCCCCGTTTTATAGATGTAATTGTTTACTGCCGATGGATCGTTGTATTTGTGTACGTACTCAGAATTGAAGTTCCAACGTCCATGGTTTACGCTCATTCTACTAGCC
This sequence comes from Flavobacteriales bacterium UBA6772, assembly GCA_905182215.1. Classification (GTDB taxonomy): domain Bacteria; phylum Bacteroidota; class Bacteroidia; order Flavobacteriales; family UBA7430; genus UBA6772. Next base: position 4,931 of record CAJJAI010000048.1, read on the forward strand.
CAAGATCCTACATTTTCGGGTAGGTTGTAAGCTGGGTTTAAGTCCTTTTGATACTTGCTTACAAAACTAGCCCCTAAAAGGACTTGTGTTTTAATTTCATTGAGTCCAACAAAAGCTTCATTTAACGAAACCTCCCCATCGACTCCTCTAACAAGACCTTCGCCTTTATCGAAAAACAAACGCTGACGTCCAACTAAAGATTTTAAATAAACTCCTTTTAGTGGAGAGTATTTAAGACGAATACCATCAAACGCATTGTCGTAGCCAAGGTTGCGTTCTTCGTAAGCGCGCAAAATCATTCCACTACCAAACTGCTCGTAAAAATTACCAACTGTAACATCCAGTCCATTTTTAGAAAATTGAGCATAACGGTACGTAATTCCTTCACCCTTGTATCCAGAAGGGTATCCTAGCAATGCATTTTGGTAGGCTTCGTATCTAATTCCCGCAGAAAAATTAGAGTTCGTGTACATTATGTTTGCAAAGCCATTTGAAAGAAACCGTTCACTTGGGAATCCAGAACTTGGGTTTTCTAAATTGAAATCCAGCGCTTCGTCTTCTAAATATAATTGAAAATCACTTTGGAAATTCCCACTTAATTGTCCGCTTTGAGCTAGTAGTGTTCCTGTGCAAAGGACTAATATACTGAGTAGATTCTTCATCTAAAGACTATTTTAGTTTTTGAATTTCTTCAAACAATTCTTCTTCATCCCCATCAAAATAGGAAGTATGTTGCCACACAATTTCATTTTTTGAATTCAATAAAAAAGTATGCGGGATTGCATTTACATTTAAAGCACGCTTAAGATCGCTGTTAGAATCTAAATAGATTTCAAAAGGCCAATCTTTTCCGTTTGCATAAGGAGCTACCTTTACTGCATTTCTAGCATCGTCTATAGAAATAGCAATTACTTTAACGCCCGTTTCTTCTTGCCAATCATCGTAAACCTCAGTTATAGCATCTAGCTCTTTAGCACATGGTTTACACCAAGTAGCCCAAAAACTTACTACAATTGGATTTCCATCGTTTTCGAAGCTGTTTGTATTTATCATTTTACCATCAGTAGATTTTATGTTTACCGAAGGGAAAATACTTATTTTATCTTGTGCTAAGGCAGTTAAAGTGCTTGAGAAAATAGCCAAAGCTAACAATGCGTTTTTCATGTTTCTGAGTTTTCTGAGTTTTCAAATATAGTTATAATGTTTGTCATAAATTATGCCATCGATTAGCCGTAAAATTGGTGCATATTTTTACCTTTAACACTTCTATGAATGCCAAGTCAATACGGCTTAAAAATTAACATTTATAATGAATTACAACTTAGATCACTTACGTGAATTAGAGTCCGAAGCAATCTATGTTCTTCGAGAAACGGCTGCTCAATTTGAGCGTCCATCCTTGTTGTTTTCCGGTGGTAAAGATTCTATAGTTATTACCCATTTAGCACGTAAAGCTTTTTATCCTGCTAAATTCCCCTTTCCATTAGTGCACATCGATACTGGGCATAATTTCCCTGAAGCCATCGCTTTTAGAGATGCATTGGTAAAGAAATTAGGAGCTACTTTAATTGTAGGATCTGTTCAAGAATCTATCGATAAAGGCGACGTACAAGAAGAAACAGGAAAGAATGCGAGTAGAAATGCTTTGCAAACAGTAACGCTTTTAGATACCATAGAGTCTAATAAATTTGATGCCTGTTTAGGTGGTGCTCGTAGAGATGAGGAGAAGGCTAGAGCTAAAGAACGCTTCTTTTCTCATAGAGACGACTTCGGTCAGTGGGATCCTAAAAATCAAAGACCCGAATTGTGGAATATGTTTAACGGTAAACACAATCAAGGCGAACATTTTAGAGTTTTCCCAATCTCTAATTGGACTGAAATGGATATTTGGCAATATATATTGATGGAGAATATTGAAATCCCATCTCTTTATTTTGCTCATAATCGTAATGTAGTATTAAGAGACAATACATTTTTGCCAGAATCTGAATTTCTTGTATTGCGAGAAAATGAGGAAGTGGTGAATAAGCAAATTCGCTTTAGAACTTTAGGTGATATTACTATTACTGGAGGTTTAGAATCTGGTGCAGATACTTTAGCAAAAATTGTTGAGGAAGTATCTGTAGCTAGACAGACAGAAAGAGGAAATAGAGCAGATGATAAACGCGGTGAAGCAGCAATGGAAGACCGCAAAACACAAGGATATTTCTAATGGATCATATAGATAATACTTCAGATTTACTTCGTTTTACTACTGCCGGCAGTGTAGACGATGGTAAGAGTACGCTTATAGGTAGACTGCTTTACGATTCTAAAACAATTTTCGAAGATCAGCTCGAAATGGTTCAACAAGCGAGTAGCAGAAAAGGTTTAGACCATGTAGATTTATCCTTACTCACCGATGGATTGCGTTCTGAAAGAGAACAAGGAATTACCATTGATGTAGCTTATAGATATTTTGCAACTCCAAAGCGTAAGTTCATTATAGCAGATACACCAGGTCATATTCAGTATACTCGGAACATGGTTACCGGTGCAAGTACAGCAAATCTAGCATTAATATTAATTGATGCTCGTAAAGGAGTAATAGAACAAACAAGTCGCCATTCGTTTATTGCCTCTTTATTGAGAATCCCACATCTTATTGTGTGTGTTAATAAAATGGATTTAGTTGACTACGATCAAGCTACTTACGACAAGATCGTAGCAGACTACAAAGCTTTTGCATCGAAGTTAGATGTACAAGACATTCAGTTTGTTCCAATTTCTGCTTTACATGGCGATAATGTTGTAAATCGTTCTGAAAAAATGGACTGGTATCAAGGTTCAACATTATTGAATTCTCTCGAAACAGTTCATATTGCAAGCGATCACAATCATATAGATTGTAGAATGCCGGTGCAGTATGTTATTCGTCCACATTCAGATGAATTTCATGATTACAGAGGGTATGCAGGAAGAATTGCTGGGGGCGTTTTTAAACCTGGTGACGATGTAGTTGTGCTTCCTTCAGGATTTCAATCTAAAATTAAAAGTATTGATACTTTTGATGGGGAAGTAGCAGAAGCTTTTGCGCCTATGTCTGTTTCCATTACTCTCGAAGACGATATTGATGTTTCTAGAGGAGATATGATTGCGAGACCTAATAATCAACCTGCTGTTTGTCAGGAGGTAGAATTAATGATGTGTTGGCTAGATAATAAATCTTTAAATCCGACTGGTAAATATATTTTAAGACATACCAGTAACGAGGTTCGTGCAAAGGTGAAAGAAGTTCGCTATAAGGTAGATGTAAATACACTACATAGGAATGAAGAAGATCTAGAGATTAAAATGAACGATATTGCTAGAGTAAAGCTTCGTTTGGCCAAGCCTATATTTACCGACTCATATTCGAAAAATAGAATTACAGGTTCTGTAATATTAATAGATGAAGCAACAAATAATACGGTTGCTTCTGGAATGATTATTTAATATGCATAAATCTAAAAAGAGACATATAGCCAAGGCTATAACATGGCGAGTAATAGCATCTGTTACCACCTTTGTTATTGCACGTTGGTTTTTTAGTGACGATCCAGATGCGACACAAAAGGCTACTTTGGTGGCCTTGTCGGAGTCCGTTGTGAAAATGGTGTTTTATTATTTTCACGAACGCGCTTGGTATAAAAGTAATATTGGATTAGATCCAGAGAAAAGAAATTCTAAATCTAACACAAATGGCTCAAAGTAATATAATCCCCCATAGTCATCAGATTACAAAAGTAGATAGAAATACTCTTAAGGGGCATCCTTCTAAAGTAATTTGGTTTACCGGTTTGTCTGGTTCAGGGAAGTCTACTTTGGCTAGTAAACTAGAGGAAGAATTATATAAGCTAGGATGGCATACGTACTTATTAGATGGCGATAATGTACGAATGGGACTCAATAAAGGATTAGGCTTTTCTTTGAAAGATAGAACCGAGAATATTCGCCGAATAGGAGAAGTTTCTAAACTTTTTGTAGATGCAGGTGTGCTAGTTATCGCCGCATTTGTATCGCCCTTAAAAGAAGATAGAGATAATGTACGCTCTTTATTTCCTAATGGAGAATTTGTTGAAGTGTTTGTTGATTGCCCTCTTGAAGTATGTGAACAAAGAGACGTAAAAGGACTTTATGAAAAGGCTAGGAAAGGCGAAATAAAAGATTTTACAGGAATTTCATCTCCTTTTGAAAAACCCGAAAATCCAGAACTCACTATTTATACTGCGGAAGAAAAGTTGTCTGAAGCCGTGACTAAATTGACACGTTATTTAAAAATTACTCATGACTAGTATAGTACCTGATTTTGAAATGCTTTTAGAACTCGCAAAAAATGCAGCTCTTCAAGCGGGGAAAGAAATCCTTAAAGTGTATAATAGCGACGATTTTGGTGTGGAGAGTAAAAGTGATGAAAGTCCTTTAACGAAAGCCGATAAAGCCGCACACTATAAGATTGTTGAATTGTTAGAAGATTCTAACTTACCAATATTGAGTGAGGAAGGAACTGAGGTGCCTTTTGAAGAGCGTTCTAAATGGGGTTATTTCTGGATGGTAGACCCTCTGGATGGCACAAAAGAGTTTATAAAACGCAATGGAGAGTTTACCGTAAATATTGCACTAATCCATAAGGGGAGTCCTGTTATGGGAATAGTGTATACACCTGTGGTAGATGAGCTTTTTTATGCGCATAACACTATTGGTGCTTACAAGGTAGATTCTTTAGGCGTTCATAAATTAAACCCTTCAGCACCTGAAAATCTCACTGGTTTAAGGGTGGTAGCTTCTCGTTCTCATTTAAATGAGGAAACAAAATCGTTTATGGATCAATTGCTAAATCCTGCAATAGTTTCGATGGGTTCCTCCTTAAAGTTTTTGGCTATCGCAGATTCTAAGGCAGATGTGTATCCACGTTACGCACCAACTATGGAATGGGATTCTGCAGCTGCTCACGGAATATGTAAGGTCTTAGGAATTGAAGTTCTAAACCTAGAAACGAATGAGCCTGTAAGTTACAATAAAGAGAATTTATTGAATCCATACTTTATTGTTGGAGCAACAGACCTTTTAAGAAAACTAGACTTAAAGTAAAGTAACTAAGACTTGTATTAAAACAAGCATATTTACTATTTTTGAAAAAAATTAGAGAAAATGAACATACCTCAAGAATTAAAATACACAAAAGACCATGAGTGGGTACGTGTAGAAGGAGATAATGTTGTAATTGGTGTTACCGATTTTGCACAAAAAGAATTAGGTGACATCGTTTATGTAGATGTTGACACCGAAGGAGATACTGTGGGAATTGAAGAAGTTTTTGGGTCTGTGGAAGCAGTGAAAACGGTTTCCGATTTATTGATGCCTATTACTGGAGAAGTTATTGCTTTTAACGAAGGTTTAGAAGATGAGCCAGAGTTGGTAAATAACGATCCTTATGGAGCTGGTTGGATGATTAAGGTTGCCGTTTCTGATGCTTCAGAGTTAGAACAATTGTTATCTGCAGACGAGTACAAAGATTTGGTAGGTGCTTAAAAAAGTTTGGTTCTCTTTTGTCCCAGCTCTAATTTGGTTGTTATTTATTGTTGTGGGTAGTTTTATGTCCACCTCTAATGTTCCCAAAATAGCTGTATCGGATAAAGGAATTCACTTTATTTTTTATGCAATTTTCGCCTTTCTTTTATATTTTCCTCTCCGAGTAAATACGAAACGATCGTTTACGTTCGTTACTACTAGTGTACTTGTGTTGCTAGTAGGCCTTGCCTTAGGTGCTGTAGTGGAGTTAATTCAACATTACTTTATAATAGGTAGATTTGGAGAATATTTAGACATAGTAGCTAATACTATTGGCTTATTGGTAGGTTTACTTATTAGTGAAATCTATAAAAGGAAAGCAGTTTTGTAATACACTACTAATTGTTTAGTTTTACACTTTAAATAAAAACATATGCAAACGAAAAAGAATCCAAAAGCGAATTTGGAAACCAGAAGAGGGATGTTTATCCAGATTGGTTTGATAATAGCTATTTCGGTATCTCTTTTAGCTTTCGAATGGAAAAGCTATGAAAAGTCTGCCTCAGATCTAGGGACTATGGAATTGTCTTTAGAAGATGAGGAAATAATTCCTGTAACTCAAAGACAGGTGAAGCCACCACCACCACCACCGCCACCACCAGAAGTAATTCAAATTGTGGAAGATGATGTGGAAATTGAAGTGGAGTTAGACATCGAAGAGACCGATACTGATGAAGATGAGATTATCGAAATCGAAGATGAGGAAGAAGAAGACGAAGTCTTTAATTTTGCAGTGGTAGAAGATAAACCAATTTTCCCAGGTTGTGAAGGAGTTTCTAAAGACGAGCGTTATATATGTTTCCAGAAAGGAATCATGAATCATATTCGTAAAAACTTTAAGTATCCTGCAATTCCTAAAGAAATGGGTATTTCAGAAAAAATATTTGTTCAGTTCGTAATTGATAAAGGCGGAAGAATAACAAAAGCTACTGTAGTTAGAGGTGAAGACAAGCATCTAAGTAAAGAGGCATTAAGGTTAGTGAATTCTATCCCTAAACTTCAAGCTGCAAAACAAAGAGGTAAATCGGTTCCCTGTAGTTTTACAGTGCCAATTAACTTTAAATTACAATAAAAAAAAAGGGACTCGAAAGAGTCCCTTTTTTTACTTAGTACCTAAGTATTTTTGCCAATTCCAAGCATCTCGCATCGCGTCTTCTAACGAATGTTTAGTTTTCCAATTTAATGTTTTCTCAGACAAGCTAGTTTCAGCGTATATCTGTTCAATATCCCCTTCGCGTTTTGCGCCAATTTTATAGTTAAGCTTCAGATTGTTTACATTCTCAAATGCTTTAACTGTTTCCAATACTGTACTTCCTCTACCAGTTCCTATATTTAAGCTCACCGAAGGTTTGTTATCTCCTAAATAATCTAGAGCCTTTACATGTGCTTCTGCGAGGTCTACCACATGTATATAATCTCTCACACATGTTCCGTCTTTTGTGTTGTAGTCGTTTCCAAATATGGTTAATTCCGATCGTATTCCTGCAGCAGTTTGTGTAATAAATGGAACTAAGTTGTTAGGAGTTCCCAAGGGTAATTCTCCAATTAATCCAGATGGATGTGCGCCTACAGGATTGAAATATCTGAGGGTAACCGCACTATTTAATTTATTAGACTTTAGGCAATCGTTAATTATTTGCTCACACATTTGCTTGGTACAACCGTACGGAGATTCTGCTGTTTTTATTGGGTGTTGCTCATTAACTGGTAAGTAATCAGCTTCTCCGTATACTGTACAAGATGATGAGAAAACTAAGTTTGGAACTGAGTGCTTAGCCATTAATTCGATAATGGATAATAAGGAGCCTATATTATTCTTATAGTAATTCAGAGGTTCTAAAACAGAGGTTCCAACTGCTTTTAAAGCTGCAAAATGAATTACTCCACCAAACTGCTCATTCTTGAAAATAGTATCTAGCTTTTCAATGTCATTGCAATCGGCTTTGTAGTTTTTAATTTTCTCCCCGGTAAGTGTATGGAGTTGATCTAGAATCCACTCCTCCGAATTGCAGTAATTATCTACAATTATTGGTTCGTAACCTGCTTTTAATAAGTTTATTACTGTGTGAGAGCCGATGTATCCTGCACCACCAGTTATTAATATTTTTGTTTTCAAATTAATGCTGTATTTCGGTTGTTATAATTTAATACTATCTAAAAATAGTAGTATTTTTACTAATTGAAAATTCTAGGTGCAAATATAAAATTGTTCCTCAATTTAAGTTTAATACACCGATAAAAGTAAACCAAAATAATGAGAAAGGTATTTCAATTTGTATTAATATCTACATATCTTCTCATGCAGAAACGTTTTTGTTTTCAAAGTTTAGATGATTCTAAGAAATCCAGTTATGGAGAGTAAGACGACAACTAACTCGATCTGGTATGTGCTTTACACAAAGCCTAAAAATGAAAAGAAAGTTTACGAAAAACTTACTTTACAAGGTTTT
>CAJJAI010000049.1 GCA_905182215.1 Flavobacteriales bacterium UBA6772
CTAAATATGATTTTGGAGAGCTGATTTAGACAGGGGAACTGTCAAATAGTCTTGCGGTCAAAAAGTAGTTGAACAACTATATTGGAAATAAACGATTTGAAAATTTGGTGATTTGAAAATGAGAAATGGTAAGTCGGGAAACGTGAATATTGAAAGAAGAATTCAGGAATTAAAAAAACTTAACCGTTTACGTTTTACAATTCACGCCTTACGTTTTACGGCTCAAAACGAATAACTCAAGCCTAAACCAAACAATTCTTTAAACTGTACTCTAGGTCCAGAGCTTTCAAAAACACCATCCTTATCGAGGTCTAAAGCAATAGAAACATCCTCGTCGTAAATTAAATGAGTAGTGATATTGGCACTCAAGTATTTGTTAATTTTCATGAGTAAGAGCAGCTGCCAATCTACATCTATACTACTAGATTGGTCGTTGTAATTAGAAAATAAAGTAGCTTTTGTATCAATACGCACATTTCCCCCTAGCTTGTTTTTGTAGTGGACTTTTAAGGTTCCCCCAAATTCCGAACGTATTTTTTCTCCTGCTTTAATGAGTACACCAGCACCATTATATTGAGCAGATTCTACACCGAAAGCTCCTGCATCGGCTAGTTCTTGATTATTAACATAGGTCATTTTACCACTTAAAGGCAGCACTTGTAAATGTAAATTATCATTAGTACTTTTATGACTCAGTCCTATAGAAATTGAACTGTATGCTGGGGCTAAAAAATCGGATATTAATGTAGAATTGTTGGGACTTTTATAACCTTTGGCAGCTTGCGACATTAAATTAACACTCATGTTATAATACCATTTTTTAAAAGCAGTCCAACCATAAGAGCTGTTCAATTCTATACGGTCATCACTTTTAGCAACTTTACCTAAATCTCCTTGACGGATTATTCCAAAAGCAATATCTAGGGAGTTATCCCATATTTTGGTAGAGTCTTTATAAGAGACTACGCATTTTAATAAACCGGTTGCCGAAATGGAAGACTCTCCACCTGCCGACCAATTACTAAAACTTACTTGCGAAAAGTTTAAAGCAGTTGTAGCAGTATGGGTCCACTGTTTTAAGCTATCTGTTACAAGAGGATTACCTGCATAGCTAGAAAAAGATAAAGCTATAAGTAAAAAGTAAAATAAAAACTTTGGCATAAACAATAAGCGTATTAAAACATGGATTAGGTCAAAAAAAATACCACATTTTAGAGTGGTATTTTTTTTAATGATGTTTTTGTAAAATTACGAAACAACAGGCTTTACACCGAGTTCCTTTAGCATTTTATAATGAGAACGAACAGCCCCAAAATAGGTCTTCTTATCATTATATAAAATACCGTATTCCTCAGCAGTTGCTTTTACAATGTTAGATATTTTCTTGTAGTGAACGTGACAAATATTTGGGAATAAGTGATGTTCAATTTGGAAGTTTAATCCTCCTACATACCAAGTTACCAACTTAGAATGTTTCGCAAAGTTTGCTGTTGTTTTAAGCTGGTGTATCATCCATTCATTTTCGACCTTGCCTTCATCTGTAGGCATAGGGAAAGAAACACCTTCTACAACATGTGCCAATTGGAAGGTTACCGTTAAAATAAACCCAGCAACCATATTCATTACTAACCAACCTAAAATTACTTGCCACCATGCAAATGGAGAAAATACCATTGGAATAACAAAGATGAATATCCAGTAGGCTACTTTATAAACCAATAATTTTCTAAATTGTTTCGCCTTGTCTAACTTACCTTCTGGACTCAAGCCCATTTTGGTAAATCTTCGGTATTGAACAAAATCTAATATCGACCATAAAAGTGTTCCTAGGGTATATAAAAAGAACGCATACACATGCTGAAACTTATGATTCTTTACCCACTGTTGCTCCGAAGAAAGTCTCAATAATGGATCCTGATCAATATCACCATCTAAACCTGTTATATTAGTGTAGGTATGGTGAAGAATATTGTGTTGTACTTTCCAATTGTATACGTCTCCACCAATAAGGTGAATACAAATTCCAATTAAATTATTCACTTTAGGATTCGAAGAGTAAGCGCCATGATTAGCATCGTGCATCACAGACATTCCTATACCGGCCATTCCTAAGCCCATAGTTATAGCCAATGCAAAAGCCCAGAATCCTGAAAGGATTCCTGTATATACTAGCACATAAGGAATTAGGTATATTAAGAACATAGAAATAGACTTTACGATCATATGTCTATTCGCATTTCTAGAGATTTTATTCTCTTTGAAATAACCGTTCACACGTTTTCTAAGTTCTTTTACAAAAGGAACTTGTTCTTTGTTCTGAAATTTTATTCTTGGTATCATTGCTCAAACTGCTAAAATTCATGGCAAATGTAGAGCTATTCTATTCAGTACAAAATTTATACATGTTAAATGAATGTTAACAACAAATGCCTAAACCGCTGACGTAGTGATAAATAAGGCTACGCAACATTAACTAGACACTATCATGTTATGCTTTGAATACAAAAACCTCCTTCGATTGACTCAAAGGAGGTTTTTAAATATAATTAAAGTCTTATAGACCTAAACTCTGTTTTACGTTTACTTCACCACCAAGTAAAAACTCAATAGGATTTTCGAGTGCTTCTTTTACAGCACATAAGAAACCAACCGACTCACGTCCGTCAATAATACGGTGATCGTAAGAAAGAGCTACATACATAATAGGACGGATA
>CAJJAI010000050.1 GCA_905182215.1 Flavobacteriales bacterium UBA6772
ACAAACAGTGTATTCTTAAAAGAAAACAGTACAAATCAATAAAAGCTGAACAATGCTAGCATTGTTCAGCTTTTAGTAATAATTTAAACCTTTAATTAATCTGTATCGCTATTTTAGGACGGGACAAATAGGTTTTGTGTAGTGGTAGATTAAACCGCAAGTTTTAATTTACTCTTAATCTGCTCAATCTTTGCCTTAATACCTTCTCTATCAAAACCACAATCTGCTTGTAATTGCAGTTGAGGGCCATGTTCTATAAACTCATCAGGCACCCCTAATCTATGCACTGAAGCATGGTATTGGTTGTCTGCCATAAATTCAATCACAGCGGAACCTATACCGCCTGTAATACATCCATCTTCAATTGTAATAATGTGATCGTAGTTTTGGAAAACCTCATGTAGCATTTTATGATCTAAGGGCTTTGCAAATCGCAAATCGTAATGTGCAATATGGAAACCCTCTTTGTCGTAGTCGTTACAAACATCGCTGGCATAATTTCCAACGTGCCCAAAAGACAAAATAGCAATGTCTTTTCCAGAACGCAATTTACGTCCAGCACCAATTTCTATAGATTTAAACTCGGTTTTCCATTCTGGCATAACACCTTTACCTCTAGGGTAACGAATGGTAAAAGGTCCGTGTTCTTTTTCTTGAGAAGTAAACATTAAATTTCTCAATTCCTCCTCGTTCATAGGAGCAGAAATAATCATGTTTGGAATACATCTGAAAAAAGCGATGTCAAATGTTCCGTGGTGTGTAGGTCCATCATCTCCTACCAAACCAGCTCGGTCTAAGCAAAATACCACATTCAATTTCTGAATCGCTACATCGTGTACAACCTGATCGAAGGCTCTTTGCATAAAGGTAGAGTATATATTGCAAAAAGGAGTGAACCCTTGTGTTGCCATACCTGCGGAAAAAGTTACGGCATGTTGTTCGGCAATCCCCACATCAAAAGCTCTGTCGGGCATTTCTTCCATCATATATTTTAAAGAACAACCTGATGGCATTGCAGGAGTAATACCCACAATTTTGTCATTCTTTTTGGCAAGTTCTATAATGGTATGTCCAAATACATCTTGGTATTTTGGAGGTTCTACTTTAGTTTTTGTTACGCTAAATATTTCGCCCGTATCTTTATTAAAAAGTCCGGGAGCATGCCATTTGGTTGTGTCGCCATCTTCGGCAGGTTTATAACCCTTTCCTTTGGTGGTAATACAGTGTAGTATTTTAGGCCCTGGAATATCTTTTAGGTCTTCTAGAATTTTCACCATGTGTTCTACATTGTGTCCATCTACAGGTCCAAAGTATCTAAAGTTTAAAGATTCAAAGTAGTTACTCTGTTCTAGCATAGAAGACTTAACTGCATTTTCTACTTTTTTTACCAGCGATTGTGCGTTAGGTCCAAACTTGCTTATTTTACCTAGTAAGTCCCAAACTTCATCTTTAATTTTATTGTAAGTATGAGAGGTAGTAATATCGGTTAAGTACTCTTTTAAGGCTCCTACATTAGGGTCTATAGACATGCAATTATCGTTTAAAATAACGAGCATGTTTGAATTTTCTATTCCTGCATGATTTAAAGCTTCAAAAGCTTGTCCACCTGTGAGTGCTCCATCACCAATTATGGCAATGTGTTGTTTTTCTGTCTCCCCTTTTAACTGAGAGGCAACCGCCATTCCTAAAGCTGCACCTATAGAAGTAGAAGAGTGTCCGACTCCAAAAGCATCGTATTCACTCTCATCGCGTTTAGGGAAACCACTAATACCTTTGTATTTTCTGTTGGTATGAAAAACGTCTTTTCTACCCGTAAGAATTTTATGCCCATACGCTTGATGTCCTACATCCCAAACTAGTTGGTCTTCTGGTGTATTGAATACATAGTGAAGTGCTACGGTTAGTTCTACAACGCCTAAACTAGCTCCAAAATGACCGCCATTAGTAGAAACTTGGTCAATAATAAATTGACGCAATTCAGTAGAAATTTGAGGTAAATCAATTACTTCAAGCTTTTTTAAATCGGCCGGCTTATTAATTGAGTCTAGTAAAGAGTTCACTATTTTTGTGGTCTTGTAGGTGAATGTTTCAATCAATTGCAAATGTACTAAACTAATAGTAGAAATAATATTTTGATAATGAGTAAAAAAATCAGATATTTAAGACTTCCAATTTGAGGCTTAATGACAAATAAAGAGATTATAGAATCCATATTGAATAATGATGAAAAGGTGATCGAAAGCTTGTATGACGAGTATAGATCTCACTTTATTTCATGGGCTTTATTGGAGTATAAAATCAAGAACGAAGACGCCAAAGACTTATTCCAGGAAGCGATGATTGTATTCGTGATGAAGGTTCAGAGTGAGAAAATCATTGAAATTACAACCACATTAAAAACATTCCTATTTGGAATAGGAAAGCAATTAATCAGAAATAGTATTAAATTAAAATACAACAGGGAATCTAGGCAGCAACAATATTATCTTAATCACGATGAATTCGATCAGATTGTAGTAGATGAAGAAGATTATGGTATTGTTATTGCGGAGCTTTCTTGTATGAAAACGCCTTGCAAGTCTATACTACAGCACTATTATTTAGATAACTTGAACTTAAAAGAAATAGCTCTGTCTTTGGGTTATAAATCAGCGCAAAGTGTTAAGGTGCAGAAGTACAGATGCTTAAAGACATTAAAAGATAATATATTTAAAATTAAAGTAAAATAATAAGATGGTATTCAGCGCAAAAAAAATTGAGCTCATAGAGCGCTATTATAATGAAGATTTATCTCCAGAAGAATTAGACTTTTTTAACGAACAATTGGTGAAAGATTCTGCTTTTGCTGAAGAAGTAAAGCAATTCAATTTTGTGTTTAAGGGTATTGATACAGTACGATCTCAAGAATTAAAACGTCAATTTATTTCTTATGAAGAAAAGCATTTAGCAAAAAATAAGAAATTCAATTTACTAAACTTTACGTGTAGTAAGATTTCTATTGCTGCTGTGTTTTCAATAGTTCTAATTTCGGGTTCTTCTTTATTCTTTTTCAACAATTCGGCGAGTCCATCAGAAGTAATGTATACCCAGTATTTTGAAGCGTACCCAAATGTAATAGCCCCAATAACTAGAACTCTGAATCAAGATTTAGGTGCTGAGTCTGCAGCTATGAATGCATACGATTCTATGAATTACAATGAAGCTATTACAGCTTTTGACGAGCTTTTACTTCACTCAGATTTACAGAACGAAATACGGTTTTATAAGGCTGTTGCTTTAATGTCTAAAGGCGACCATAAGGAAGCAAAGGTTCAGTTAGAGTTGATGAATGAAAACGGTGCGTTCAAAAATCAGCGCAAATGGTACCTAGCTCTTGCTTCATTACAATTAGAAGAATTCAACGAAACAGAGATACTTTTAAATGAGATTGTAAAAGATCAGAGTTCGTATTCTGTTTATGCAAGTGAAATGTTATCTGAGTTTTTTTCTAATTAGCAGTACACTAATAAGTAGTACACTCAATGCAATTAGGTAGAATACGTTTCTGTCTACAGGTAAATTAAGATCAATCGCCACTTTCTCTCCAATTAAAATTAACCCTGCCCAGTATAAAGGGTTAGCGGTATGCTCGTCTGAATTATTCAAATAATTTATTTTGGCATTTCTTAAGGCAATAGCTTTATTGTTAGTAGTTAACTCTCTAAAGAAATCGGTTATAATTATAGAAGTAGAGCGATCTGGTAGAGACCATAGTCCGACTACAACAGAGTGCGCTCCTGCATAATTAAAACTTCTTGCTAAACTAGCCAATCCTTCACCCTTTTTCAGCTCACCTACTCCTGTATTACAGGCACTTAATACAATTAGTTCTGTGTTTAGTTTCGTGTTTTGTATTTCGAAGGCGTGTAATTTGCTTTGAAAGTCTAATGTATCTGAGTTTAATAGTAAACTAGAGTAACTAGAGTTTTGTGTATTTAAGTGAGCGTGGGTGGCAAAATGGATAATTTTGTAATTAGATATTTTTGTTAAAAGCCCTTTTTTTAAGCCCGTATTAGCATTTAGAATTACACCATTAAATTGTTTGGAAATAAGCTCTACCTCATCATTTGCACCTTTTAGATTTCTCAATGTATTGTTTGAAAAGTCTGGGCTTATTCCAATATATAATTCTTCAGGTTTTAGAGTATTTGAATGTGTTTTCTGTAGAGAATTCTTGTAAGAAATTGTTTTGTTTTTTATCAAATAACTCAGTTTGTTAAAGCTTAGGTCTGTTGGTTTTTCGGTGATAAATGAGTCAAAACTTAAAAATGAAATTGATTTACTGGGTACGATAGTTAGTTGGGAAATAGAGTCGTTGATTGGATGAATGGCTACTATTTTTTTGTAAAATGTTTGTGCTAATTCAGAATATGATACTATGTCTGAATTCAGAATTGCATTATTATAAGCTGTTATTTTAGTATTCAAATCGCTAATAATAGTTTGCTCAAAAGTAGTAGAGTTATGACTGATGCTGATAGAGAAAACTTCATCTTGATATTGGAAATATTCGATAAATAATTCCGCAGGATCTAGTTCAGCTCTAATAGTATCTAAATCGTAGTTTAGTTTCTGATACTTTTGGGCATAATATATTGGATTGTTCTGTTCTAAATCGCTTAGTAATTTTGAAAGCGCTCTTTTTAATTCGAATATTGTTGTACTCAGGTTTATTGAGTAATCCGAATCCGTATCATTTTCTGTAAATAATAGATTTTGATTTTTAGAAATTTCTCTTTTAAGTCGATCTTCTCTGAGTAATAATGAGTCTGAAATTTGGTTACTATTTTTAGCTACTAAGTCTTTATACTCCTGCTTTAATAGAAAAGATTTTTCAACTTCGAAAAATGTTAGTGCTTGTTGAATGTACTGAGTATCCCCGGTAATATTGTATAACTCTTTAGCAGCTTTTATTCCTAGGTATAAATTTTCGTTTACAGCATTAAATATATTTAGTTTGGCGTTTTCATGCTCATAAAAATCCATTATTACCTCGCTTAATAAACTCGAATTAATAGTTTCTTTATAGAGAGAGCTTAAGAAACTAATATTTTTATTCTTTTGATATTCTAGCCAAAGCGTGTTTTCTTTAAGCAAGTAAATGTCTAGTAATAAGGTTCTAGAAATAATTTCTTCGGTAAAGTCTAGCTTCGAGGATTTTGTTAATATCAGTGCATCCTCGGCCTTTGTTAGTAGCTCTATAACTGAGCTGTGTTTATTTTGAGAGTAATAATTTTTAGCCAATAAAAAATAACTCTCTGCAAGGTCAATGTCCTTTAGTCCAAATAGGTTTTGTGCAATTTTAATCGATTCCTTTAGGGAGCTTTCTGCTTTATCAAAAGCATTCAGTTCCATGTAAGTGGCTCCATAATGATTGAGTATAATTGTAGATAATTCATTGTTAGATTTAGAGACTTTTAAATTTAATGTATACGCTTTATCTAATACAAATAGAGCGCTATCATATTGTAGACATTCCATGTAGGTTGCACCTAAATTTAAGTATTTCCAAGGCAATTCGTTCTCATAGTTCCCCCCTTCAAATAGAGAAATAACTTTATTGTGAATCTTTTTTGCTTTAGTGTATTTACCCAGATTGGTGTAATTATTAGCTAGGTTGCTGTATGCGGTTGCAACCGTGAAAATATCATTTGTCTTATTAAATAACACAATTGCTTCTTTGTAGTGTTCCTGAGCTGATTTATAATCTTTTTGAGATTCTAAAATTACACCAATTGCATTGTATATATGTGCTTTGTAGTTCTTGTTGGTTGCTAAGCTATCTTGGTAAAAACCTAATGCATTATCGTAATTTTCTCTTGCTTTAAAAAGTAGATTCGATGACTGATAAGCACTCCCAAGTGAAAAATAAGTACTTACTAAGCTGTTGTAGTCTAAAGGCTTTATTTTTAAAGCGATTGCTAGAGCTTGTTCTTGATATCCAATCGATAGCTCTACTTGTCCAATATTAGAATTGAAAATACCGAGTGCAATAAGATTTTGGACAATCTTTTTATGGTTGGCAGGTAAGTGTTGTCTTCTTGTTTTTAAAGCTTTTTTTGCATAATAAAAGGTGGAGTCTATTTCTCCTAATCTAAATTTAGCAACTGATAAATTGTAGAGAACATCTCCGTACGATTCTAAATGACGAAATCCGCTAAATGGTTTGCTGTCTGCTTTATGCGCATATTTAATCGATTTTTCTACTTTACTGTTGCTTTTAGATAAATAGCAAAGCTGAGCGAAAAATAAAAATTGATTCTTCAGGGAGTTGCTTTCAGATATTTGCTCTAATAAGAATTCTTCTGCTACATTAAAAGATTCATATTTTAGTAGCGAGTCACTCTTAGCAATAATAGAATCGGGAGTACTTTTCCCATAAGAGTTGTAGCTTATAAAAATAAATAGAAGTAAATAAATAAATCTTTTCATGAAGTGATATTTGCGCTAATGTAAGTCTTCAATCTTAATTTGCTAGAGCTTTTTTTGAAAAAAAAATCTGCCATCAAAAATAATACCAAATTAACTTTCAATTGTAAAATAACGTCTTAATTCTATTGCTATTCCATGGAAAAAATTAAATTTGCTAAAATAAGCTACGATTATCAAGAAGATCATGAAAAGGACTACTGTAAAAAAAGCCTTGTCTTTAAAGGCAGGCGAAGAATTGGTAAACCTAAAAGGTTGGGTTAGAACAAAAAGAGGAAGTAAGCACGTTTCGTTTATTGCCTTAAATGATGGTTCTACGATAAATAATATTCAAGTGGTAGCCGAAGACGCTATTTCAGAAGAGGTATTAAAAATAATTCATACTGGAGCGAGTCTTTCAGTTGTTGGAAAACTTGTTCAATCTCAGGGTTCTGGACAAGCAATAGAGCTTTTAGCTGAATCGATTGAGGTTTTAGGTATAGCAGATCCCGATGAGTATCCTCTGCAACCAAAGAAACATTCTTTAGAATTCTTAAGAGAAAATGCACACCTAAGGTTTCGAACCAATACGTTTAGTGCGATATTCAGAATTAGGCATGCAATGACATTTGCAGTTCATAGTTTTTTTAATTCTAAAGGGTTTTCAAATATTCACACGCCCATAATTACGGGTTCAGATTGTGAAGGTGCAGGCGAAATGTTTGCTGTAAGTACTTTAGATAAGAAAAACACTCCTTTAACGGAAGAAGGTGACATAGACTATACTCAAGACTTTTTTGGAAAAGAAACAAACTTAACTGTTTCTGGTCAGCTTGAAGCTGAGATGGCTGCATTAGCACTCGGTAAAGTATATACTTTTGGACCTACTTTTAGAGCTGAAAACTCTAATACTTCTCGTCATTTAGCTGAGTTTTGGATGATTGAGCCAGAAGTAGCATTTGCGGATCTTGAAGAAGATATGGATTTAGCAGAAGAGATGCTGCAATATTTATGTACGTATGCATTAGAGAACTGTACTGATGATTTAGATTTTTTAGATAAGCGTTTATTTGAAGAGGAAAAGAATAAGAAAAAAGAAGAACGTCAAGAATTAGGTCTTATAGAGAAAATAAAATTTGTTGCAGAAAACGACTTCGAACGAATTACCTATACTGAAGCCTACGATATTCTTAGAAACTCTAAACCGAATAAGAAAAAGAAATTCCAGTACTTAATTGAAGAATGGGGTACCGATTTTCAGTCAGAACATGAGCGTTACTTAGTAGAAAAGAAATTTAAGAAGCCTGTAATAATTACCGATTATCCAAAAGACATCAAAGCATTTTACATGCGTATGAACGACGATGGAAAAACAGTTCGTGCAATGGATGTATTGTTTCCAGGAATTGGTGAAATCAT
This sequence comes from Flavobacteriales bacterium UBA6772, assembly GCA_905182215.1. Taxonomy (GTDB): domain Bacteria; phylum Bacteroidota; class Bacteroidia; order Flavobacteriales; family UBA7430; genus UBA6772. The sequence continues at coordinate 7,867 of CAJJAI010000050.1, forward strand.
TGGAGGTTCTCAAAGAGAAGAGCGTTTAGATGTGCTTAAATCTAGAATGGCAGAAATGGATGTGTTAGAACACGAACTTTCTTGGTATTTAGATTCTCGTAAATTTGGCTCTGTACCTCACAGTGGATTTGGGCTTGGCTTTGAACGTCTTATTTTATTTGTTACTGGAATGGGTAATATTAGAGATGTAATTCCTTTTCCAAGAACACCAAATAATGCTGATTTTTAAGCTTTTATGTTAAAACAGTCTCTACATCAGAAATTATCTCAAAAACTTTCTCCTCAGCAGATAAAGTTGATGAAGCTTATACAGCTTCCAACAATCGAGCTTGAGCAAAAAGTTAAAGAGGAATTAGAGGCTAATCCAGCTATTGAAGAAGGATTTGAAGAGGTAGAACAGCCAGACTTTGAAGACTGCGAAGAACGTGAAGAACGAAGGATTGAAGCAGACGAAATTAATGTAGATGAGTATTTAAGCGACGACGAAACTCCTCGTTACCGTTTAGTAGCTAACAATACCAGCCCAGATCAAGAAGATAAAACAATACCAGTTGCAATGGGAGTTAGCTCAACTCAATTGTTAGAAAAGCAGTTGGCTCTAAGGAACTTAACAGATCATCATTATCAAATAGGGGTTTACCTTATAGGTTGTATAAACGATAACGGATATATTAGACGAGACTTG
>CAJJAI010000051.1 GCA_905182215.1 Flavobacteriales bacterium UBA6772
TAGTTACTTTAATAAATGTGAAGGTTCTCTAGGTACTTCTGGTTCGGTAGAATTTATGTTTGAACACAAATGTAATTTCATGATTACAAACACAGGGCAAGATGTAGAAGAACTAGAATTTGAATTAATCGATGCAGGTGCGGAAGAGGTGTTTGAAGATGAAGGTGGTATAATGGTGTATGGTGACTTCCCTAATTTTGGAAGTATTCAAAAATCATTAGAAGAAAATAATTTTGAAATACTAAGTTCTGGGTTCGATCGTATTCCTTCCACAATAAAAAAGTTGACAGAGGAACAAGAAGCTGATGTATACAAGCTTTTAGAGAAAATTGAAGAAGACGACGATGTACAAAATGTATATCACAATATGCAAGAGTCTTAAATCGATTCTTAATCACAACAAAAAAAAGCCTCACGTATATACGGGTGGCTTTTTTTATGCTAAATCTAGAATAGCTAACACGAACTACTAAATTAGTTTAGCGAAAACAGATTACTTATAGCTTCTATATTACTTTTTATCAAAAATCTCTGGATTGTATTTCTCTAAAAACCTAGGAGTTTTTTGACTAAAGAAATCTTGCACCAAAGTCATATCTTTTTCGAAATCACCACTTAGGTAAACGAGAGGACCAAAACCTACTTCTTTCTTTTTAAAATCTACAAAGCCCATAACCAAAGGCACATTTGCACCACTAGCGATATGATAGAAGCCTGTTTTCCATTTAGACACCCAAGATCGAGTACCTTCAGCAGGAACTGCCACAATCATCTCATTAGCCTCTTTAAGCTTTAAAGTCATAGCCTCTACCAATCCAATATTTTTGGTGCGATCTACAGGAACTCCACCGGTAGCTTTAAAGAACAAATTCATTGGAAAAAAGAACCAACTTTTCTTAATAAAATATTTAAGGTTTAGTCCACTTAAAGTAAAGGCCGACAGCGCCAAAGGGAAATCCCAATTAGAAGTATGGGGTGCGCAAACCAAAACAGCTTTCTTCACTCCAGTAGGCATCTCGCCTACGAGTTTCCAGCCCATAACTTTCAAAAACAACTTACTTATTAACTTCTTCATCAGTAAAAAAATCGGGTTTAAAACCTATTAAATAAACCGTTTCTACAGCTCTTGTAAAAGCGGTATACAACCAACGTAAATATTCTTTATCAACTGTAGAATCTGGCAAATAGCCTTGTTCTATAAACACATTTTTCCACTGCCCACCTTGCGCCTTATGACAGGTGATAGCGTAGGCAAACTTAACCTGTAAAGCATTAAAATATGGATCGGCTTTAATTGCCTGAAAACGCTTATACTTAGTGGTAACATGCGCGTATTCTCGCTCTACAGATTTATACAATCTATTGCTATCGTCGTAACTCATAGAAGGCTTGTCTACATAAATACAATCTAAAAGCAAGTACGACTCAAACTCTGGCTCGTCTGGATAATCGACTAGATTTACCTCTGCTTTAGCAAAACGAAATCCGTGTTTCTCTTCTATAGTTGCAATTCGTTTAACCACAATTTGATCTCCATTGGCTATAAAACCGGCTTTCGACTCTTTGGGTAAACAGAAATAATTATTCTTTACCACCATTAAATGATCGCCGCCTGTAATTTCATCTTCGTACCAAAGAATACGATTTCTAATTTGCTGGTTGTAAATATTAGCTCGTTTATTAGACCTTAAAACTACCACCGAATCTTCTAAAGACTTACTTGAATACGCGTCGTTTAAAGAGTCTTCTAAATCGTGTTTTTCTGAAAGACGAATTACATCAGGATACAAATCGAAAACGGGTTTGAATTTATTTTGGTCGGTATCTAACAACTCTCTTAAAGTAGTTGCATTGCTTAAAATACCAGATTCTGCTGCTTGCCGTACAACCTCCTTAAGTTCTACATGATGTACTTCTTTAAAATAGCGCATTTGCAATTCTTCAGGAATCAGTGCTGGACTAATCGTTAAACCTACAGGAGGCAACTGTGCAACATCACCAATAAGCATCACTTTACAATTTACCCCTTGGTCTATAAAACGCATTAAATCGTCTAAAAGAGCATTCCCTCCAAAAGCATTATCCGTTTGATTCCCAATCATAGAAGCCTCATCTACAATATAAATGGTATTACTAGCCTTGTTTTTTTGCAGCTCAAAACTCAGAGAGCCCGCTTTTACTTTAGGATAATAAATATGCTTGTGTATGGTATACGCTTTACGCTTAGTATAGGCACTTATTACTTTTGCTGCACGCCCCGTAGGAGCCAACAAAACTGTCTTTTTATTAAACGTTGGTAGGGCTTTTATAATAGTACGTATCATAGAAGTCTTTCCGGTACCAGCATAACCACGCATCACAAAAATCTGATTAGGATCTATGTCTAAGCAAAAAACCGACAAGGCTTTTATAAGCACCAACTGATCTATGGTAGGATCGTGTGGAAAATGATGCACTAACTGCTTTTGCAGTTCCTTATTTTTTAGTGTAGAATTCAAGGCTACAAAGATAGGTATTAGCGACTGCGAAAAAAAATGTGATTAATGTAAAAAAATTGTAGATTTGCTCAACTCATAAAAGAGTTACATTAAATATGGAAAAAGGTATTCGCATTGGTCTTTGGGTTTTAGTAATTGGATTGAGTTATGCCCTTTACTCGGCAATAATGAACCCTATACAGTTCACCAAAGAAAAGAAGAGACGCTCGAAAGATGTAATCGAAAGATTAAAAGAAGTACGTCAGGCTCAAATTGCTTTTAAAGAAGTAAATAGCTACTATGCTTCTAGTTTCGACGAGTTGATTCCTTTAATCGATACAGGTGTATTTACAATTGTACAACGTCGTGATGAAGAATTAAAATTCTACAATAAAGTATATAGAGAGTACCAATTAAAGGATACTACTTACGTAGATACTTTAGGCTTTGCTTCTATAAAAGATTCTATTTTCGGTGCTGATTACAATATCGAAAAACTACGTTTCATCCCTCATGCGGAAGGAGCAGAATTAGAACTAAGAGCAAATAAGATTAAATCGGGTAGCCTTACGGTACAAGTATTCGAAGCGAAAGCTCCAAAAGAAGAGTACTTAAAAGGTTTAGACAAAGATTTGATTAAGAATACCACTAAAGACCTACAAGTAGGATCGATGGTTTCTGCAAAAATTAACGGTAACTGGGAGTAAGATAAAAGCAACACTCAGTCATATAGACCCACATTTAGAGCTGAATAAATCGGCTTTATGTCATTTATCCATCCAAGTTAGCTTGGATGGATTTTCTTTTGCCCTGCTCAATATTAGGGAACAGAAATACATTGCCCTAGAATATTACGACTTGCAAAACTGTAGCAATTACAGTGAAGTAGCCGAGCAAATAGATGGTATTATAGCACAGCAAGACTTATTACAGCAAGACTTTTTTTCGGTAGCTACAAGTATTAGCAATTCTCTAAACACCCTCACTCCAAAAGCCTTATACAAAGAAGAAAACGGAAAGGAGATCCTTGGATTTAACCAAGCATTGCTACAAAATGAAAATGAAAGTAACGATTGGCTAGCTTCTATACAGGCATACAACTCTTATATTATCCCTCAAGAATTGGAGCGTTGTTTTAACAAACACTTCCCAAATCATAAATGGAAACACCATAGCAGCGTATTTATAGAGAGCTTATTGCATCAATTTAAACTTCAAGAAGCTTCCAAAATATACCTATCGGTACAAAACAACCATTTTGAAATTGCGGTTTTGGAAGGTAGAAAATTAAAATTCTACAATGGCTATTCTTACCGTTCGGCAGAAGATTTAATCTACTACCTACTTTTTGCTTGCGAGCAACTAGACCTTAATCCAGACCAAATACCTTTGGTTATTTCGGGCGAAATAGAAGAAGAATCGGAAGTTTATAAGTTCCTTTACAAATATATTCGGAACATCAGCTTTATAAAAAGAAATCCCAATTACCAATACAGCTTTGTTTTAGACGAAGTAAAAGAACACTACTATTACAAACTACTCAATTTACATCTATGCGCATCGTAAGTGGAACCCATAAGAGTAAACGTATAACAGCTCCAAAAAACTTACCCGTTCGTCCTACCACAGACATGGCTAAGGAGAGTTTGTTTAATATATTAAACAATAATTATTACTTTGATGAGGTTCGTGTACTTGACCTTTTTAGTGGTACGGGGAATATATCGTACGAGTTTGCCTCTAGAGGAACAGAGCATATTTTATGTATCGATGAGAATGTAAATTGTATCCGTTTCATTCAAAAGACGGCAAAAGAACTAGGGTTTGAATCAATTTCTACTGTAAAAGCAGATGCATTTGAATTTCTAGATAAACACAAACAGGAACACGATATTATTTTTGCAGACGCCCCTTATGAACTAGAAGGACTCGACAAAATAGTTGCAGCTGTATTTGCTAAAAAAATACTTTCGCAAGATGGAGTCCTAGTCATAGAACATTCTAAAGAACAAGACTTTTCTGAACTCCCTTATTTTGTGAATAGCAGACGCTATGGAAATGTCAACTTCAGCTTTTTCGAATGGGAAGAAGAGGATGAGGACGAACAAGAAGTGGAAGATTAATGAAAATTGTTGATGATTAATTATTAATTTTTCAACCTTTAAATTCAATTTTAAACCTTTAATTAAGTCCTATGTCTAGAATAGCAATTTTCCCAGGTTCTTTCGACCCAATTACTAAAGGCCACGAAGACATAGTTCGCAGAGCGATTCCATTGTTCGACGAAATTATTGTAGCGATAGGAGTCAACTCTTCTAAAAACTATATGTATTCCTTGGAGCAGCGTTTACAATGGATAAAAGCAACTTTTTCAGATTGTAAAAGCGTTAAGGTTATTCAGTACGAAGGACTCACCATAGAGGCTTGTAAAAAACATCAGGTTAAATTTATATTACGTGGTCTACGTAATTCAAACGATTACGAATACGAAAAAAGTATCGCCATGATGAACCAAGCTATGTCAAAGGATATAGAAACTATTTACCTAAACACCCAGCCCGAATATGCGGCTATTTCCTCTACTATTGTACGCGATATTATTAAAAACCAAGGTAATGCACTACCTTTTCTAGCTTCAGGAGTTCGGCTATAGAAGTATACGTGTCTAAACTATAAGAACGATGCATTTCGGTATTTGCCCACACAACCTCGGTAATACCTTCCTCCGCTTGTGGAACCAAGTTTTGTTCTGTTCCGCAAGTCATGGCATACCAATACGATTTCTTTAAAACATTCTCGTCTTTAAAAGTATACGTATGGTAAGTAATACCCAGTAAGTCGCCACGTACAATAGAATTAACCGCACACTCTTCCTCTACTTCTCTTACTGCAGTATCTTCAATCTCCTCACCTATTTCAACTTTCCCTTTGGGTAAATCCCATTTCTCATTTCGGCGAATCCACAAAACTTCTTTCGCCAAATTAGTAACAATACCTCCCGCAGCCAGAATACTTTTATAGCGCGAACAAAAGTCATCCCACATAAGTTCTACCGAAGAACCCTGTAGAACCAAGAGCTTACACACATCATTTTCGAGTTTAGCAATGGCTCTATTCATACAGGAGGAACAGGAATATTGCTCAATTTCGGCGTTTTCAAAGCCTTTTAAAATTTCTTTAGAACCACTTAGGATTAAAGTATTATCGTTTATAAAAATTCTATACATTTGCAAAATGATTTTAGACAAGGATACAGCGAAAAAGACCGCCGAATTTCTATTGCAAATAAAAGCAATAAAATTACAACCAAGCAAACCTTTTACTTGGGCTTCGGGATGGAAATCTCCAATTTACTGCGACAACCGCATTACACTCTCTCACCATGGTACACGAACTTACCTTAGAGAGCAATTGGCAGATGCAGTGGTTGAGCGTTTTGGCAAGCCAGATGTTATTGCTGGTGTAGCTACAGGTGCAATTGCACATGGTATTTTAGTGGCTCAAGAACTCGGACTTCCTTTTGTGTATGTTCGTCCGGAACCTAAAAATCACGGTCGTAAAAACCAAATTGAAGGCTATATAGAACCTGGGCAAAACGTAGTAGTTATCGAAGACCTAATAAGTACAGGTGGTTCTTCATTAAAAGCTGTAAAAGCGCTCGAAGAAATCGGTTGTACGGTAAAAGGAATGGCTGCTATATTTACGTATGGTTTTAAACTAGCCGACGACAATTTTAAAGAAGCTAAATGCGAATTAGTTACGCTTAGCGATTACAGTAGCTTAGTAGATCAAGCAATTGACACCGGTTATATATCTGATGAAGAAATTGACGCTCTTAAAAAATGGCGCGAAGCTCCAGACAAATGGCAAGGTTTATAATATTTTAAAACTGTTCGAAAGATCAGTTTTTTTTTGCTTTTTTTTAAGTATGTATCAATATTTATATTGTACGCAGATTATTAGCTATATTGAAACGCTGTTAGGACATAAACTCCAAAATTAACAGCTATCTATGCTTTGTTTCTGACAAGGGTTTGCGGAAAACAAAAAGTATCCTCGACAAAATATACAGTCGCTAAACCTTTCTGACAGTTGAAACAAAAAACAGTAATTAGAAACCTATGTATAAACTCTTACTGATTTTATACATAGGTTGCCGGCAAGCGAAAAAAACCATAAAACTAACATGAAGCCATTTTTAGCAAATATTATAATTCGGACAACTCTTAAATTCAGGGATAAAAAAAAATATCCAAAAGGAAACCCCTCTGAATACAAACTTGCAAAAGAATACCGGCAATCTATTATTTCCCTGAAACGTAATTTTAAGAATTTAATACTTATAGTAATAGGGATTTTTTCTGCTTCCTTTGGCTTTAAGGGTTTTCTGTTAACAAACGATTTTATTGACGGAGGAGCTACAGGGATTTCATTACTTTTAGCTGCAATTACAGAAATCCCTCTTTACCTTCTTATAATTGGTGTAAACATTCCATTTATATTTCTTGGGTATAAAATTATGGGGAAACGCTTTGCTATAAAAACAGCCCTGGCAATTATTGGACTTGCACTTTGTGTTGCGATCGTTCCCTTTCCAAACGTTACAGATGATGATTTACTTGTTGCAATTTTTGGCGGTTTTTTTCTTGGAGCAGGAATAGGGCTTTCGATTAGAGGTGGTGCGGTAATTGACGGAACTGAAATTCTTGCAATTTTCTTGAGCCGAAAATTCTCCACAACAATTGGCGATATTATAATCCTGATTAATATTGTTATTTTTTCTTTCGCAGCGTATTTACTTTCTATTGAAATTGCCCTCTACTCAATGATAACTTATATCGCTGCTTCTAAAACATTGGATTTCATAATTGAGGGTATCGAAGAATATATTGGTGTAACAATTATTTCTACACAAAGTACCCGTATAAGAGAAATGATAACTGATAAATTGGGACGTGGTGTGACGATTTATAAAGGTCAAGGCGGTTATGCCAAAAATGGTGTTTCAAAAGAAATGAATATTATCTACACTGTCATTACGCGCTTAGAGTTAAACAAATTAAATACAGAAATCGAAAAAATTGAGCCAAATGCTTTTATTGTAATGAACAGCATAAAGGATATAAAAGGAGGTATAATAAAAAAAAGACCCTTACAATAATGGGAGAAACGCCAGCAGGTAACAACGTATATAATTCATTGCTAGTAATCGCCTACTTACGAAAACCCTCACGGGTTTTCTATTCGGTTTGTATTTAATAAATTCGTTACTTAATTACGTATCGAAATCATACATAAGACCGTTATGCGTCATAACTACAAAAAAATACAAGTAAATTTATGAATCTATTTTTTAAAATATCTTTTAATATCTTCTTAAAAGGTTCTTTCTTGCTGGTCAGTTTATTTATTTTTTCTTCGACCACATTAGCACAGACATTTAGTGTCGGTAATACATCTGTAGTGTTTTATGATAGCATTAGAAACAGGAACATAACAACAGAAATTTATTATCCAGCAGATAACACTGGACAAAACGAACCCGTTTCGCTTGGAGCCTTCCCTGTTTTGGTTTTTGGACATGGATTTTTAATGGGTTCGCTTTCTTATCAAAACTTTTGGACTGAAATAGTTCCAAACGGATATGTTATTTGTTTTCCTACCACTGAAATGGGTATATCTCCGGACCATCAACAATTCGGTGAAGATTTGAAGTTTCTGGCTACACAGATGCAAAATGAAACGCAAGACAGCACTTCATTATTCTTTAATTCATTAGCTCCGGAAACAGGTCTTATTGGTCATTCAATGGGTGGTGGAGCTTCTTTTCTCGCTGCAGAAAACAATTCAAACATACATGCTTTGATCAATTTTGCAGCGGCAGAAACTACCCCATCTGCAATTTCGGCTGCAAGCGCTATAACTGTTCCTTCACTTATCTTCTCTGGTGATGATGACTGTGTCGCTCCACCAATAGAGCATCAAAATATTATGTATGATAGTTTAAATTCAAATTGCAAAACACAAGTAAAAATAATTAATGGTGGTCATTGTTATTTTGCTGATGAAAACGCAGCTTGCAGTTTTGGAGAATCTTTTTGCAATGGAAGCCTAAATATTACTAGACAAGAGCAACAAGCAGTAACGAATGTTTTTTTAACTCTTTGGTTAGACTATTCATTAAAAGGAAATCAAAATGCTTTTTCTGTTTTCAACGATTCTTTGCAAACTTCAAATAGAATAAATTATTTGCAAAATTGTAATACTGTAGGTTTACGACATATAGAGAATTCTGTTGAATTAGATGTTTTCCCAAACCCAGTGGTTGAAAAAGTAAATCTGATTATTCCAATTGAACATATAAATGGAATACTTACAATTTACAATATAGCTGGGCAAAAGATGTATCAAAATTCAATATTAAATAGCATAACTCAAATTGATGTATCTGGTTATACGAAAGGATCATATTATATAAAGTATACTAACGACAGGGTTATTCTGTATAATAAGATTATTAAAATAGATCATTAATTAATAAAATTACTAACGCAATACAAAACCTAAACGGCATTGAAACGGAGTTTAGCTAAACCGTCAGTTTGTCTAAAAACTATTTAGAAATAGTCAATTACAATCCCCCATAAATCATCATATACCCTTGGTATTATTCATGTTAGCTGGAGCTTATATTAAAGGAGTTTAACAGAAATCAGGCAGTTTTAATTCCAGAAGCAATAGATTTATTAATTGACAAAACAATGAAATCAGATTCATTGATTCTTTTTTTGACTCCTTAACTATTGTAGCCTTTGGCTTAAAAGATATACGGCTTAACAAAAATGGAAAATCAATTATTTTAAGAGATTTTTCACATGAAGGAGATAGGGCTTTAGAAGGAAATCAAGTTACTAGGGATAACATCGAAAGATATGAATTGAAAGTTACTTCCTTAACCCTAAGTGAGGAAAACATGTGATGCAATACCTCTAAGTGATTGAACAAAATACACAAATCTGAATAAGCATCAAATCTTAAAAATGCACTATATGAAAGCTTGGTGCAAATTTTATATAGATCAACATAACGATTTTACCATACTAATAACTGGAGATGCTTGGATAGTTGTAAATTGTTCATTCCATTTGCCACAGAGGTTTTATATTAATTATTGCATTAACTAATTCTTGAAAAATATCTATATTTAATTTTCAAAAAGACTAAAATGAAAGAAATACTTAAAAATATAGCAGCAATTATTATTGGGCTTTTTATTGGAGGTTCCGTTAATATGGGAATCATAATGAATAGTCATTTGGTAATAGCACTACCAGAAGGTACTAAGCCTGCGAATATGGATAGTTTAGTTGCAAACATTCACCTATTTGAACCCATAAATTTCTTAATGCCCTTTTTGGCACACGCATTAGGAACATTTGTAGGAGCTTTTTTAGCCGCAAAAATTGCAACGACGCATCAACTTAAATTTGCATTAGTAATTGGGGTTATTTTCTTTTATGGAGGTATTCAAATGTCTATACAATTACCCGCCCCACTTTGGTTTGACATAGCAGATATTGGGTTTGCATATATTCCAATGGCTTATTTAGGATACCGATTGGCGAAATAAGCCACTACTTAAGAAATACTATTTCTTTGATGTCAAAATCGCTATGTTCACCATTTTGGAGATCAATTAGTAAGCGCCCATTTCTGAGAACGTTAATTATTCTACCCGTAAAAGGAGTGTTCTGAGCACTAAATTGCTGCTCTTCGTTAATGCGATACATACTTTTGAGATATGAATCTTTTAGATTCTCATATTTACCCGATCTTAACTGTAGGTAACGGGCTTCAATAGTTTCACAAATACGATCTAACACCTTTTCTACTGGAAAACTAACACCTAAAATTTGCTTTAAAGAAATCGCTTTTGGTAAATCCAAAAATGTAGTTTGATTTACATTTAGCCCAATACCAACAACAGCATTTTGATAGGTAGATTTACTCATTTGATTCTCTATAAGTACGCCAGCTACTTTTTTATCCTTAAAATATATATCGTTAGGCCACTTTATTTTAAAGCCAGGCCTAAGTTCATTTAAACTATCGTGTAAAGCTAAAGCGATACAAATACTTATATCGTATGCGTAAGAAATAGGTAAAAAGTGAGGTTTAAGTAACAGGGAAAAAGAAAGAGCCTCTCCATCTTTAGCAGTCCAAGAAGCTCCACGCTGCCCTTTACCATTAAGTTGATGCTTTGCAAACACAACAGTTCCTTCAGGGAACTTCTGTACAGACAAGCGTTCCATCAACCAAGTGTTAGTCGAGGGAATCTCATCAAATTTGAGGTAGTTTTTACCAATAAAAAGTGTATCCATAAAGCGGAAATAAAGATACAAAAACTCTTAACTATCCTTAACGCAATTTACTGCCATTATAAGAATTATAATCCGCTTAAAAGCTTTATTTTTGCAAGCTAATAAGCAACATTCGAATGAAAGAAGATAGAAGTTTGGAAATCAAAGCCCTTGTAGATGTAATCGTAAAAGGGATGCAAGAAAAAAAAGCCGAAAACATTACGGTAATAGACCTTAGAGAGATAGACACCGCAGTATGTGATTTCTTTGTGATAAGTAATGCAAATTCAAACACCCAAGTAAATGCAATAGCAGATTCTATTCAAAAAGAAACGCTAGAAACATTAAACGATAAAGCTTGGCGTAAAGAAGGTACAGAAACCTCAGAATGGGTATTAATGGATTATGTAAATGTGGTAGCACATATTTTCCAAACACCTGTAAGAGACTTTTATGCCTTAGAAGAATTATGGGGGGATGCTAAAATCACCTCTATAGAATCACAATACTAGATGGCAAAAAAGAAAACCACTTCAAAACCTAAGCCGAAAGCTAAGGGTAAAAAACCTGCTCAGAAAAAAAGTCAAATGCCTAAATTCAATTTGTATTGGATTTATGGGATTGTAGCTTTCTTTATGGTTTCAATGCTTTTTACCAACGAAATAGGTGCCGTAACTAAGGAAACCAATCGACAAACCTTAATACACGAGTACATAAAAAACAAGGATGTAGAGAAAATTGAAATCATCCAAAATAAAAATATAGCGAAAGTTTATATTAAAGAATCGTCTTTATCGGAGCTCCGTCATGAGTCGGTAAGCGAACCTCTTTTTGGGGAAGGATTAAACAAAGGACCACATTATTTTATTAAAATTGGTACTTCAGAGGTTTTCGAAACTAAGATTGAAGAAGCGCAAGAACAATTCCATTTTTCTGAAAGTGATGGAGTTCAAATTTTTTACAACAACGAGCAAAGCCTCTGGGACAGTGTTTGGTCGTGGATGCCTTTTATATTTTTGATTGCAATTTGGTTATTCTTTATGCGTCGCATGAGTGGCGGAGGTGCTTCTGGAGGTCCTGGATCTCAAATTTTCAATATTGGGAAATCGCAGGCGCAACTGTACGACAAAGATACCGAGATTAAAACTACCTTCGACGATGTTGCAGGTTTAGAAGGAGCTAAAGAAGAAGTACAAGAAATTGTAGACTTCCTTAAAAGCCCTGAAAAATACACTAAGCTAGGTGGTAAGATTCCTAAAGGAGCTCTTTTAGTAGGGCCTCCAGGTACAGGAAAAACACTCTTAGCTAAAGCCGTTGCTGGTGAAGCTCAAGTACCTTTCTTCTCTTTATCTGGCTCAGATTTTGTTGAGATGTTTGTAGGAGTTGGTGCTTCGAGAGTACGTGATTTATTTAAGAAAGCAAAAGAAAAATCTCCTGCTATTATTTTTATAGATGAGATTGATGCCATAGGTAGAGCACGTGGTAAAAACCAAATGACGGGTTCTAACGACGAACGCGAAAACACACTCAACCAACTCTTAACCGAAATGGATGGTTTTGGAACCAACGATCACGTTATTGTGATTGCTGCAACCAACCGTGCAGATGTATTAGATAGAGCCTTGGTTCGTGCAGGTCGTTTTGACCGTCAGATCTATGTAGACCTACCGGAACTTACAGAACGTAAAGAGATTTTTGAAGTTCACTTATCTCCTTTGAAAACAAACGATACTTTAGATGTTGATTTCTTGGCGAAACAAACACCTGGTTTTTCTGGTGCAGACATCGCTAATATGTGTAACGAAGCCGCTTTAATTGCAGCTCGT
>CAJJAI010000052.1 GCA_905182215.1 Flavobacteriales bacterium UBA6772
CGTAAATTAACAAAATATATAATTCATAAAAAAGTTAAAAACATAAAAAACCCGCAACAATGCGGGTTGTGTAAGTATATCGAAGTGTATATAAATGGTTTTACTTGCCGATACAGAAATCTCTAAAAATAGAATCCAATAAATCGTCAGTAGTAATTTCACCTGTAACCTCACCTAAGTGATGAAGAGATTGTCTTATATCCATTGCTAGCAAATCGCCAGAAACACCTATGCCTAATCCTTCTTGAACTAGCACAACGTGCTCCAATGCTTTAGTTAAAGCTTCAAAATGGCGGGAGTTAGAAATAATCACATCATCATTATTTAATAAACCTTGCTTTACTTTTTCGGTGAGTAATTCTTTAAGGCGCTCAACATTATTTTTATGCTTAGCCGAAATAAACAATACATTAGGTAGGTCGCCAAAACTTGATTCAATACTAGGTAAATAGCCTTTATCTACTTTATTAGCTACAGCAATTAATTGTTTTCCATTTGTGTGTTCCTCTAATTTCAGAATTTCAGCATGAACCATTTCAGAATTTGCTGTAGAAGCGTCAAAAAGGTAAAGAACTACTTTAGATTGTTTAATTTTATCAAAAGTTTTCTCTATCCCAATAGACTCAATAGTATCGTTTGTTTCTCTTATTCCTGCAGTATCAATAAAACGAAAGCTCATTCCGTCTATCACCAGTTCATCTTCAATAGTATCTCTGGTAGTACCCGCTATTTCGGAAACAATCGCACGATCTTCATTTAATAAAGCATTGAGCAAAGTGGACTTTCCAACATTAGGTTCTCCTACGATAGCAACCGGGATTCCATTTTTAAGTACGTTTCCTAAAGCAAAAGAATCGACTAGTTTTCGAAGTACCATTTTTAATTTATTCAACAAACCGTCCAACTCTTTTCGATCTGCAAACTCCACGTCTTCGCTACTAAAATCGAGTTCTAACTCTATTAGAGAGGCAAACTTAATAAGCTCTTTTCTAAGAGCCTGAATCTCCGAAGAAAAACCACCTCTCATCTGAGACAATGCTAAATCATGTGATTTCTCATTAGAAGAAGATATTAAATCTGCTACTGCTTCTGCCTGAGACAGATCCATTTTTCCGTTCATAAAAGCACGAAAAGTAAACTCACCTGGCTCTGCGGTACGACAGCCATTTTTTATAAGAAGCTGTAATATTTGTTGTTGTATATAATTGGAACCATGACAAGATATTTCTACAATATTTTCGCCTGTATAAGAATTTGGACCTTTAAAAACAGATACTAAAACCTCATCTACCAATTGCGTACCATCCATGATAGTTCCCAAATGAATCGTATGTGTTTTTTGATTAAGTAGACTTTTCCCTTCTTTTACAGATTTAAATAAGGGCGTACATAAGGCAATTGCATCAGGACCTGAAACTCTTATTACCGCAATTGCTCCCATACCAGAAGCCGTTACTAAAGCACAAATATTATCTTTCTTCATCATTCAAAATTTCAACAAAAATAAGGAATGTAAATGGGATTAAATAAACAGGAACCTTGAATTTATATTCTGCAAGAAGTCAAAGCAGTAAGTATTAGATTTTCAATTCATCCGATTTTCAAAATCACTTGTTTCTTTTCTTGATTGTTCTATGATATTGTTCTAATTTCGCAACGAAAATTTTCGCATTAAAAAGACGACAAATGAGCGTATTAGTAAATAAAGATTCCCGCGTTATCGTACAAGGGTTTACAGGAAAAGAAGGTACTTATCACGCCTCTCAAATGATTGAATACGGAACCAACGTTGTTGGTGGTGTAACTCCAGGTAAAGGTGGTCAAAACCACTTAGACCGTCCAGTATTTAATACAGTTGCCGAAGCAGTGCAAAAAGCACAAGCCGACACAACTATAATTTTTGTTCCACCTGCTTTTGCTGCTGATGCCATTATGGAAGCTGCTGATGCTGGAATAAAAGTAATCATTTGTATTACAGAAGGTGTACCTACTAAAGACATGGTTACTGTGAAAAATTACATTTCTAACTTCGACTGTCGTTTGATTGGACCTAACTGTCCAGGTGTAATTACTCCTGATGGAGCAAAATGTGGTATTATGCCAGGTTTCGTTTTCAAATCGGGTAAAATTGGTGTTGTATCTAAATCGGGTACTTTAACCTACGAAGCTGCTGATCAGGTTGTAAAAGCTGGTTTAGGTATTACTACAGCTATCGGTATTGGTGGTGATCCAATTATTGGAACTACTACTAAAGAAGCTGTTGAGTTATTAATGAACGATCCAGAAACTGAAGGTATCATCATGATTGGTGAAATTGGAGGTCCTATGGAAGCTGATGCGGCTCGTTGGATTAAAGAACACGGAACTAAACCAGTTGTTGGTTTTATCGCTGGTCAAACAGCTCCTAAAGGTAGAACTATGGGACACGCTGGTGCAATTGTAGGTGGTGATGACGATACTGCTGAAGCGAAGATGAAAATTATGACTGAATGTGGAATTCACGTAGTGAAGTCTCCAGCAGATTTAGGATCTAAAATGAAAGAAGTACTCGCTTAAAAAGCAGCTTTTTAAAATACAAGCCCTCCGATTATTCGGAGGGCTTTTTTTATGTCTTTTTGGGTTTAATTTAGTAATTTCGCAAATATTAAAAGCAACCAAAAACTCTACCTATGATTTCATTCTTTAAGGGAGCAAACCAAGTATTTGCCTTAGCCACTAAAGAAACTATTAGCCAAGAAAATTGTGAGAAATTACAATGGTTGTTCGGCGATGCTGAGCAATTGAATTCTGAGGCTGTTGAAGGGACTTTTGTTGGTCCACGTAAAGAAATGATTACCCCATGGAGCACAAACGCTGTTGAGATTACTCAAAACATGGACGTAGAGGGTATTATTCGTATTGAAGAGTATTTTGCTTATGACGAAGAAGCGGGCTTTGATTCGATGTTACAAGTAAAATACGATGGTCTTCACCAAGAGATTTTTACGGTAGACACAAAGCCTGAAGAAATTATTCACATTGAAGATATAGCTGCTTATAACAGTCAAGAAGGATTAGCTTTAAGTACTGATGAAGTAGATTACCTAGATAGCGTTAGTGTAGAAATTGGTAGAAAATTAACAGATTCTGAAGTTTTCGGATTCTCGCAAATCAACTCAGAACACTGCAGACATAAAATATTTAACGGGACTTTCATCATCGATGGTGAAGAAAAAGAAAGCAGTCTTTTCAAATTAATCAAGAAGACTTCCGAAATGAATGGAGGTAATTTGGTTTCTGCATATAAAGACAACGTTGCTTTTGTAAAAGGTCCTAAAATCGAATTATTCTCTCCGAAGCGTCAGGATATTGCCGATTACTATCACACCAAAGAAATTCAATCTGTACTTTCTCTAAAAGCAGAAACGCATAACTTCCCTACAACGGTAGAGCCTTTTAACGGAGCTGCAACAGGTTCGGGTGGTGAAATTAGAGACCGTTTAGCAGGTGGTAAAGGGAGTTTACCCTTAGCCGGAACTGCTGTTTACATGACTTCTTACTCTCGCTTAGAAGAAGAGCGCACTTGGGAAGAAGGAATGGAAGAGCGTCCTTGGTTGTACCAAACACCAATGGATATTTTAATAAAAGCATCAAACGGTGCTTCTGACTTCGGTAATAAATTCGGTCAGCCTTTAATTACAGGATCGGTACTTACTTTTGAGCATACTGAAAATGACAATCAATTAGGCTACGATAAAGTGATTATGCAAGCCGGTGGTATTGGCTGGGGTAAACACGAAGATGCCTTAAAAGATGTTCCAAACAAAGGTGACCGTGTGGTGATCTTAGGTGGTGACAATTACCGTATTGGTATGGGTGGTTCTTCAGTTTCTTCCGTAGACACTGGTGAATTAGATAATAATATTGAATTGAATGCTATTCAGCGTTCAAATCCAGAAATGCAAAAACGTGCTGCCAATGCAATTAGAGCAATGGTAGAAAGCGACAACAATCCGATTGTTTCTATTCACGATCACGGAGCGGGTGGACACTTAAACTGTCTATCGGAATTGGTGGAAGAAACGGGCGGGAAAATTGATTTAGAAGCACTTCCGGTAGGAGATCCTACTTTGTCTGCTAAAGAAATTGTAGGTAATGAATCTCAAGAAAGAATGGGATTGGTTATCAATGAAAAACACATCGAAGAATTACGTAAAATCTCTGAGCGCGAAAGAGCTCCTTTCTACGATGTAGGAGAGATTACAAGCGATATGAATTTCTCTTTTGAGTCGACTAAAGACGGTAGTAAACCTATCGATATGAAGTTGAAACACTACTTCGGCTCATCCCCAAAAACAATTATGAATGATTCTAGTAAAGGAGTAAACTTTTCTAAATTAGAATATTCGCAAGATAACTTATTCGAATACATCACTTCTGTTCTTCAATTAGAAGCAGTAGGGTGTAAGGACTGGTTAACCAACAAGGTTGACCGTTGTGTATCGGGTAGAGTTGCAAAACAACAAAACGCGGGTCCTTTACATTTACCACTTAACGATTGTGGTGTTATGGCCTTAGATTATAGAGGGCAAATAGGGGTTGCTACTTCAGTAGGGCACGCTCCTATTAGTGCTTTAATTGATCCTGTAGCTGGTTCGCGTAATTCTATTGCCGAAGCTTTAACAAACCTTGTCTTCGCTCCTATTTCAGATAATCTTAATGGCGTTTCATTAAGCGCTAATTGGATGTGGCCATGTAGAAACGAAGGTGAAGATGCTCGTTTATACGATGCTGTAAAAGGGATTAGTGACTTTGCTATTTCTTTAGGTATTAACGTTCCTACAGGAAAGGATAGTTTATCGATGACTCAGAAGTACAAGGACGGAAGTAAAGTTGTTTCTCCGGGTACAGTTATCATTTCTGCTATTGGTGAGTGTAGCAACATCAATCAAGTGGTGAGTCCTGTATTAAAGAAAAAGGAAAATGCACCAATCTTCTATATCAACTTATCGCAAGATGCGTATAAATTAGGTGGTAGTTCGTTTGCTCAAGTAAATAACAAAGTAGGTTCTGAAACGCCAACTATTCAAGATTCTGAATTCTTTAAAAATGGTTTCAATGCGATTCAGAAGTTAATCAAGTCTGACTTGGTTGAGGCTGGACACGATATTTCTGCCGGTGGTTTAATTACTACTTTATTAGAAATGTGTTTTGCGGATGTAAACCTTGGAGCCGACATAGATTTAACTTGCTTGAATGAGCAAGACATCGTAAAAGTATTATTTGCTGAAAACGCAGGTGTAATTCTTCAAGTAAACGACATCGCTAAAGCGGATGCTATTTTAGGGGAGATGAATATTGCATACCATACTTTAGGTACTACAGTTGATGCTTCTGAATTGAACATTACAAGTAATGAGTTAAACTTCAACTTAAGCGTTAGCGATTTAAGAGATGTTTGGTACAAGACTTCTTACTTATTAGATCGTAAGCAAAGTGGTGAAGAAAAAGCTTTAGAGCGTTTCAATAACTATAAGCACATGCCATTAGAGTTTAACTTCCCTGCATCGTTCAGCGGACAGTTAGCTGCAATGGGATTAGATCCAAACAGAAAAAAGGCTAGTGGATTAAAAGCGGCAATCATTCGTGAAAAGGGTTCTAACTCTGAACGCGAAATGGCTTACGCTCTTTACTTAGCTGGTTTCGATGTAAAGGATATCCACATGACTGACTTGATGAGTGGTCGTGAAGATTTAACAGATGTAAACTTTATCGCTGCCGTTGGTGGATTCTCTAACTCAGATGTTTTAGGTTCTGCTAAAGGCTGGGCTGGTTCATTTAAGTATAACGACAATGCGCGTACTGCCTTAAATAACTTCTTCGAAAGAGAAGACACGCTTTCTTTAGGTATCTGTAACGGCTGTCAGTTATTTATCGAATTAGGTTTGATAAATGGAGATCACGCTGAAAAACCAAAATTACTTCACAACGATTCTCATAAGTTTGAGTCTGGATTTGTGAATGTAGACATACCAGAAAACGACTCGGTACTGTTTAGTACATTATCGGGTTCTCGTTTAGGTGTTTGGGTAGCGCACGGTGAAGGTAAATTTGAAATGCCTTACAACGAAGATCAATACAATATTGTTTCGAAGTATAGCTATAAAAACTACCCAGCGAACCCGAATGGTTCTGACTTTAATACAGCAGCCATAACTTCAAAAGACGGTCGACACTTAGTAATGATGCCTCACCCAGAGCGTTCTATTTTCCCTTGGAACTGGGCACACTACCCAGAAAACCAAAACGAAGTATCTCCTTGGATTGAAGCTTTTGTAAATGCTCGTAATTGGGTAGCTGGGAAAACGAAATAAGCTTATTAAGTACAGTATAAAAAAGCCTCCCAAATTGGGAGGCTTTTTTTATGCTATTAAAGTTTACACTCTACTTCTTCACAAATGTTTTAGTCGAAGCAATACCTTCAGAAATTATACTACAGATATAATTCCCTGAAGCAAGCATAGAAACATCAATTTGAGCAGAGCCAATTCCTGTATGTGTTACCCCTACTGAGAATTCCTTCCCTAAAACATCGTATATTTTTACAGAAGTGATTTGTCTCTCCATCTCAACTGTGATATATTCAACAGATGGATTCGGGTATAAATTGAAAGAGGCTAAATTATTTTCCGGAATACTTGTTTCGGAATCTATTTGGAAACAAGATTCAAAAAGCGCTTGTGCCATATCGTCTGTTTGAAACAATAACTCGACCGCATTAAATGGATCATTACTCGATTCTCGAGCCCAAACTACACCAGATGTTATTTGATTTACAGCACCCGGTTCTAAAGTAAATGGGCCTGCAGATTGTAAAAAACGTCTATCTCCTGGGGTGTTATTAGCTGTTTGTTCCGTCCACTCATCTGAAAAATTTGGATCTGTTGTACCTGGGAACATATAATTACAAGTTGGATTATTTGAATCTCGACCATCTCCACCATAAGTCATAGGAATATTATCAAGCCAATAGCCCTTCAAATAGCTGTAATAATCTTGTGTAGTAATAGGATTTCCAGAAACAGAGGCATCATTATTATAATATACGAATTTCGACATCATAATAAGCTCATCTTCTTCATCGATTACACCATCTAAATCATTGTCTATTCCATCACTTTCATCGGCTTTAGGACCTCTAAAAAAATCAACCCCAACAGCAGGTAACTTCACTCCATAACCAGCAGAACCTTCGTCCTCTGCATCACCATTATAACAATAACCTAAACCTCTACCAACATCACATCCAACAAAATCATCTAGGTGATTCCCTAAATCTGGATCAATCCAAACTCCAAAATATGTTTCGTTAAGTGCATTGTGAGAACGATTTATCAACTTATAATTATAAAAGGTCATATTATTAATATGATCGTCGGTTGCAAAAGCAAAAGCCTGAGCTTGAATTTCCAATCCTAAAGCTTCGACAGAACCCGAAGCTGTATGCGAATTTCCTTTATCATTATAAACCCACCACAGGGTCTGATCCCCAAAAAGGATATCTTCACTCATACAATCTAAAGAATTGTCTAAATTATATTCTGGGTAATCGCCATCGTTAGGGTTGTAATAATTATCGTTATTAACATCTCTAAAGGGTGCAAGCGTTTCTAATGCATAATACGGGTTGGTTTGCACCTGGGTGTCCGCTCCAGTATAAGCATTTGTGAAATTATCAGTTTCCCTATTTCCTGGATAATCTATAATTGATTGAGGAATAACATAATTAGGGAAATCAATTTCCGGCTGAGAAGAATTTGTAAATTCTACGAACTCTGCAATATCGGCTTTTAACAATACATAATGTTTATCGTATTGCGAACAGATGGCAGATTCGGTTGTTCCATAATTATAATTAAGTCCATTCACAGAATTTAATCGCACATTATCTAAAGGACCTGGCCAGTAATCGTTACCTCCCTGTCTATAAGTTTGGGCAGCAACTTTTATTTGATTGTCATCATCAACCCCCCCAATCCATAAAGCACCAGCGAAAATAGAATGTAAGCTTGAACCTTTGGGAGCTTCATAAGAACCCGCAGAAAGATTCCACCACATATCTCCTCCATTGAGGATGGTAGTAGATATATTGTTAATATCTAATAGTGTTTGGGCGGTCCCTTCAGCACAATTAAAAGCCAACTGCTTGGCTACTGTAAGAGTGGCACTAGGTTTATTGACATTCTCCTTAGCACTTAACAACTGGGTACTCAAAAGAATTAAAGCAAGAAAAACTAGATTTCTCATAAAATAGATTTTAAAATGATTTTAACAAAAACCTAATTTAGTAATAATTACCGCTACTTTAACCTAAGTGAATAAATAACAATGTAATACATATGGAAAATCAAGAATAATAGAACCTAAGACGACTAGAATGAGGAATTGTTAGTACTAAAACTATAATTTGAGTAAGAACTGATTTAAGTTTTGAGACTTTTCTAGATTCATTTTCCTACGAATTCTTGAACGTTGAGTATTGATAGAATCGCCAGTAGAGTTTAATATTTGAGCTATTTTTTTTGTTGTCACACCACTTTTAAGGAGAATACAAATCTTAACTTCTGTGGCAGATAAATTCTGATAATTGTTATTTAATAGCTCCTTAAATTGAGGGTGCACAGTTGAAAAGCTGAACAAATATTTCTCCCAAGATTTAGTATCAATATCATTCATTTTCACTTTAGACAATAACTTAGATAAATCACTATTACTCTCTCCTTTAAGAGATTGTTGAATTTCCTCTTTTAAAGTATTTTGATCTGACTTCATCTTCAGGTTTAACAAAGACAAACTAGCGTTTTTCTGATCTGAAAGCTCCTTCTTCAATTTCTCTTCTTGAAATTTCAATGCAGCTAATTCTTTTAGAGCTATCAAACGTTTCTGACGGAAAAATAGACCGACAAAACCAATTAACAAAAAACAGATAAACGCAAAAACAACACCTAAACGAATTTTATTCTGTTGAGCGAAAAACTGTTTTTCTTGTTCCAAATAAATTATTTGTAAATCTTTCTTTTCGACATTGTACTTTTGTTCCACCTCTGTAACTTTAGCAGCAACATTTGCAGAATTAATAGAATCCGACAGCATTCGGTACTTTGTAGTATAATCGTAAGATGTTTTATAATTCCCTAACTTATAATTTAAATCAATGGAATAATCGTAAACAACAAGTAAGCTCGTAGAAATTCCGGTATGTAGTTTAGCAAAAAGCACCTCTACCTCAGCAAGATAATAGAGGGCTAAAGAATAATCGCTTAACTTATATACATCGGCTAAAACCATGTAAGTATCAGCTAAATTTTTTTCGTTCGAAACTTCTTTAAACTCCTTCTCTGCTTTCTCACAATAAACAATACACAATTCTTTATCTCCTAAACTGTAATGAACGCTCGCAATTCCGAGATAATTCTTACCATTAAGTTGACTGTTTTGAGTCTGATAATCAGCACTTCTATTGTAATACGCTAAGGCTTTATTAAATTTATTTTCAGCAACAAAAAGCTCAGCTAAAGCAGTGTAATTCATAGATAGATCCTTGGTCATATTGTATTCTAGGGACAAATCTATACTCTTAGACAGGTAAAGATGAGCCCTTTCAAATTCTTGAACATCGAAAAAAACCAAGGCTATATTATGTAATAACATAATGTGTTTATCAACATTTTCTGAAGTTATAGACTCAAATAATTTTTCGGCAGCAAAAAGATTTTCTAATGCTAATTCATAATTAGATTGTTCATGATAGATAGAACCTAAATTCGACAAAATCCTAGATTGAGAATCTGTATCGTTATTGGATTCATAAAACGCTGCAGCCTCTAAAAAATGATATATGGCAGAATCGTAATCTGTTTGGTAATAATAAAACTGACCCATCGATTGATTAAAAGCAGATTCTGCACATTCGCATCCCGAATTGTTTTGATTTTCTTTTTGTAAATAAATGTATTTTTTCGCCTTCTCAAAATCACTTTGCTGTAAATAAAGATTAGCTAAAGCTTCGTAAGACTTTACTAGGCCTGTATCGTAATCAGCCTTTTCTGCAAGTTCCAACATCTTAATAGCAACGCGCTCTGCCTCTATTAAGTCTCTATTTAGATACTCCCAAAATAATTTGTAATAAATGTCTATACGACTTACATCATCTACACTTACAAGTAAATTAGTTAAACTATCTACTCTACCTTCAGCCATATTTTTGTTAGTGAAAAGAGTAAAAAAAAGCAGTAAAATAATTCCGTAATTTTTCATTTATTAGGCCTTTAGAATCTAAAAATACAATTTATAATTAAGCATAGTAGACGTATTGACTACTAAAGATATTTACCTCATTAGAACTTTTCCTCAAACTGGAAAGATTGATCTAACTTAATACCACGTTCAGTTTCTTTTACGGTGCAACAAGAATGAAAATAATCGTGTTCTAAAAATAGGGTGTGTCCTTTTTGAGCTGCAGTTTCTAAAAATATTTTCTTTTCCTGTAAAGTTAAAAGTGGCCTAGTATCGTAACCCATCACATAAGGCAAGGGGATATGCCCCACTGAAGGCAATAGATCTGCAGCAAAAACAACGGTCTTGTCTTTGTATTCAATATGTGGAATCATTTGAGCTTCCGTATGTCCATCTGCAAATAGCACATCAAAACCAGGCAAGAAAATACCATCTGTTTTTATAAAATCTAACTGACCACTTTCCTGCATTGGCAAAAGGTTTTCTCTTAAAAAAGAAGCCTTTTCTCTATCATTTGGATTAAGTGCTAAATTCCAATGAGCCTCATTAGACCAGTAAGTAGCATGTTTAAAAACGGTTTCTAGTGCTCCTTTTTCATTGTACTTAACCCCACCACCGCAGTGATCGAAATGTAAATGTGTTAAAAAGACATCAGTAATATCGTCTGGATGATAACCGTGTTTTGCTAAAGATTTATGTAATGTATCTTCTCCGTGTAAATGAAAATGGCCGAAAAACTTATCGCTCTGCTTATCGCCAATCCCATTGTCTATTAAAACTTTACGATCGCCGTAATCTACCAACATACTACGCATAGACCAAGGACATAAATTATGTTCATCTGCTGGATTGGTTCGTTGCCATAAACTTTTAGGCACTACCCCAAACATAGCTCCACCATCTAACTTAAAATTCCCGGTTTCTATAGATACAATTTTCATGGCTTTTGTTTTTGTTAAAATTAAGCTTATTCCTAAAATTAAGAGCCCAAAAAGTTAAAACTTTAATCTACTCGTATTCCATCTGGCAATGAATTTCATTCATCTACCTAAAATATATATTATGTATATTTGTACAAAATATATACAATGAGAAAAAATATAGACATAGATGATTCTGTACTCAGAAAAGTAAAAATGCTTTCCATTTTCGAAGATATAAGCGTTAAAGCTTTAATGGAAAAGGCGATAGGTTTTTATGTTCAGCACAAAGAACAAGAACGTCTAGAAGCTTTAAGTACAGAAGAAAAAGAGGATTTAGGTTTATTACTTTTATTGCAACAAGTAGACAGATCCGAGACCGTTAGTGAAGAGGATGTATTTGATTATTTAGACAAGTAATGGAGGTTGTTTATCTAAACTCTTTTTTAAAAGATCTGAAAAAAGTTAAGGACAAAAAGTTGCTTCAAAAGGTGAAAGCTGTTTTACTTGAACTAAAGTCAGCAGAAAATTTAAGTGCAATACCGAATTCTAAAAACCTAAGCGGACACCCTTTTGCATACAGAATTAGAATTGGCGACTATAGATTAGGTTTGTTCAATTCTGAAGAAAAACTGACATTAGCAAGATTCGTAAAGAGAAACGACATTTATAAGTTGTTTCCTTAAAATTCATCCCAAAATAAATTCATTTAACAAATGAAAGCAAGTATAGAAATCAAATACATCTTACTTTATTCAATACTCACAACTATGAGTATAATAATTGGGTTACAATTTTGGTGGACTGATTCATATACTTTATCACTCTTATCTATTGAGGTATTTGCATTAATGGCTACAGCATGGATATATTGGATGGCCGTTTTATATATTAGTGTTTTAGTTATTCGAAAGTATATATTGAAACTTCAACATAAATATTTCTTTGGCCCATTATACTTGGTTTCAAATGAATCTTTTCATAAAAAAATAGGTTTTAAAAAAACAAAAAAAATTAAACCATATCTAAGTTTAACCTCATTTTTAATATTTATTTCGTCTATAATAGTCTTCAATATTATAATGAATATTCACAAACATCACGAAATAGATGAACACGGCGAAATTGAGACAATAATGGTAAAGGACATACACATAGGAGGGCATGGAAGCATTCATATATACTTTGAATATAACCACAAAGACTATAATCACTTACCAAATATGAAAAACTTAAACATAGGTGATTTAACCACCATTATTTACTCAACAGAAAACCCAAAACTAGTAGAATACTTTCTCGAATAATATCAAACAAACAAATCCTTGCTTGTGCCATCAATCAACTTCTTCTCTACAGAAAAATCATACATATACTGAATAGCCGATTTTCCTTTAGCACCTAGAGATATACTGTAATCGTTTACGTATAAATTGATATGCTTCTGCATCACTTCAGCATCCATTTCTTGGGCATTCAGTTTCACGTATTCTAAACTCTCTAATGGATTATTGAAGGCAAACTCAATACTTTTACGAATGAGTCGCTGTACTTTTTCTTGCAAGGCTTTATCGAAATTTCTTTTGATGGCTATTCCTCCAAGCGGAATGGGCATTCCAGTACTTTGTTCCCAGTCCTCACCTAAATCTTTCACCTTTTCAAAACCTCTATCGGCATAGGTAAAACGATTTTCGTGAATGATAAGTCCCGCAGAAACCTGCTTATTTTTTATGGCAGACTCAATGTCTGAAAAAAGGATTTCTTGTTTATTCTGCAATTTGGGGAAAGCATAATTCAAAAGAAAGTTGGCTGTGGTATACTTACCTGGAATGGCAATTAAATCGGATTCAATAGGATTTTTATCTCCTACATTTTTAATTAATAGAGGTCCACAGTTATTCCCTAGTGCAGAACCAGAATCCATCATTACATACTCTTCTAAAATATGGAGAAAAGCATGATAGCTTAATTTAGTAATATCCAATTCGCCACGAAAAGCCATCAAATTCAGTTCTTCTACATCGGCCATGCACGCATCAAACTCCAATCCTTCAGTGTCTATTTTTCCGTGAATAAGAGCATCAAAGATAAAGGTATCATTTGGGCACGGTGAAAAACCTATACGTAATTTTGTCATTAGAGTAGCTTCAAAATTTCAGTATTCAAATTGTGTAAGGCAAGTGGTATGTTCCAAGAGGCTCTATTTCTTCTTTCTACATAATTGGAAATTGACCGAAGTTGCAGACAAGGGATTTTAGCTATTTTACAGGCGTAAAAAAAGGCAGCGCCTTCCATACTTTCTACTTGTGGAGAAAAACGCTTTTTTGTTTTAGCAATACTCTCTTCACAACCGTGCGCAGTATTTACAGTAATCGATTTTACTTTAGGGAATGACAAACCCCAAACATCTTGCTCATTAGATAACACACCCGATTTATATGGAAATTCATCGGCTTCAATTAACTCTAAATCTACTATGGATAAAAAATGATTTCCATCATCAGCGCCCAATTCAGGAAATTGGTCTTCCACAATTTCAACTACAGCTCCCAATGACAAGCTCCTGTCAAATGAACCTGCTATACCAGCATTAATGATTCTATCGTATGTATTTAAAGCTAGAACCCTTCCCAAGTGAAAAGAGGTAGCTACCATTCCTACGCCAGTACAGAGTAGATCAAACTCCAAATTATCAATTTTATGCGTACTTAGCCTCGCGTTAATCTGATTAATATTCTCTGCTTTTTCTAAAAGAGGTTTTAATTCGAGAAGGGTAGCAGTTACAAGAAGTGTTTTCATATTTCAAAGGTAGTAATTAGTTATAGTTAGATGGTTTATAGCGCTGGCTTTTAAATAAAAAAAGAACGATAGGTTAATAAACGAGTCCAACAAGTAACAAGTCGTTATGAACAAGCAAAAAAGCATATATTTGCATCGTAAAAAATTACAGAAACGATGATCTACATCACAAGAAGAGAGCGCTTTTGCTCGGCACATAAATTAGTACACCCAGAATGGGATGCTGCAAAAAACTTAGAAGTTTTTGGTCCTTGTTCCAATGAAAATTGGCACGGTCATAACTTCGTGCTTTTTGTAACCGTAAAAGGAGAAGTGAATCCAGACACTGGTTTTGTGGTTAACTTAAAGGACTTAAGCCCTGTAATAAAGGTGAAGGTAATTGACAAACTGGATCATAAAAACATCAATTTGGATGTAGATTTTATGGCTGGAAAAATGGCTTCTACAGAAGTATTGGCTATTGAAATCTGGAATCAGCTTGTGGATGCTGTAAAAGGTATGGGAGTAGAATTGCACTGTATTAAGATTCAAGAAACAGAAAACAACTTTGTAGAATATTTTGGTTAATACATTATGGCTTACAAAAAAATAGAAACGTACGATGAGGCTTGTACAGATGCATTGTCTGGACATTTTAAAGAAGTCTTAATTCACATTGGTGAAGACACTGAAAGAGAAGGCCTTTTAAAAACGCCCGAACGTGTAGCGAAGGCAATGCAATATCTTACGCAAGGATACGATCAAGACCCAGCAGAGATTTTAAAATCTGCTATGTTTGCAGAGAAATACGATGAGATGGTTATTGTAAAAGACATCGAAGTGTATTCTTTATGCGAACACCATATGTTACCATTTTTCGGAAAGTGTCACATCGCTTATATCCCTAGTGGACAGATTGTAGGCTTGAGTAAGTTCGCTAGAATGGTAGACGCTTTTTCTCGTAGATTACAAGTTCAGGAACGATTAACAGATCAAATTCGCGACTGTTTACAAGAGACCTTAAAACCTCTAGGAGTTGCTGTTTGTATTGAAGCTCAACATTTGTGTATGCAGATGCGTGGGGTACAAAAACAAAACTCGGTTACAACTACCTCAGCCTTTTCGGGTGCTTTTATGGATGAAGACATTACTCGTCAAGAATTCATGAGCTTGGTAAAAGGATTGAGTAGATAAATTATAGTCGTTGGTAGCTAGTATTTAGTAGCTAGTCAAAAGCATTAAAAAAAGCTAAAAGCGTACTGCTAAAGGCTTAAAAATAAGATTATGAAAGCATACGTTTTTCCAGGTCAAGGAGCTCAATTCTCAGGAATGGGTAAAGATTTATATGAAGCTTCGGAAGAAGCAAAAACATTATTTGAACAAGCCAATGAAATTTTAGGTTTCCGTATTACGGATATTATGTTCGAAGGTGAAGCTGAGGAATTAAAACAAACCAAAGTTACCCAACCTGCAATTTTCTTACACTCTACAATTCTAGCTAAATTACTAGGAGATCGTTTTCAACCAGAAATGGTTGCAGGTCACTCTCTAGGAGAGATTTCGGCACTTACAGCTGTAGGAGTTTTAGCTTTTGAAGATGGACTAAAATTAGTCTCTAAAAGAGCCTTGGCTATGCAAAAAGCTTGTGAAGCTGAACCTTCTACCATGGCAGCAATTTTAGGATTGGAAAATGATGTAGTCGAAAATATTTGTACAAAAGTAAACGGTGTTGTAGTTGCAGCAAATTACAACTGCCCTGGGCAGCTTGTTATTTCTGGAGCTGTTGATGCAGTAAATGAGGCTTGTGAATTACTTAAAGAAGCGGGAGCTCGTAGAGCTTTAATCCTTCCAGTTGGAGGTGCTTTTCACTCTCCACTAATGGAGCCAGCTCGTGCGGAATTAGCACAAGCTATAGAAGCAACTACCTTTAATGTTCCTTCTTGTCCGGTGTATCAAAACGTAACTGCTTCGGCAATTACGAATCCAGATGAGATTAAAGAAAACTTGGTAGCACAATTAACCGCTCCTGTACGTTGGACTCAAACAATGCAGCAAATGATAGCTGATGGAGTTTCTAGCTTTACAGAAGTAGGACCCGGAAAAGTTCTTCAAGGATTAGTAAAAAAAGCAGACCGAAAGATGCCGACAGAATCAGCGGAACTTTAGATTTAACTATAGTAATTAGTACAAAACAAAAATGTCAGCTTGATCAATTTCAAGCTGACATTTTTGTTTACAATGATTTATATAATTTAAAATGCAATCGTTTAATAGAATATTTGCCCTAAGAAATAGGTGATTGCAAAGAATCCAAAAACAATTGGAATACCTACTAAAACACCTCCAAAAGTACTAATTAGCACTTTTCCTTTGCCCGAATATCGTTTAAGAATTTTCTTTTCTAAGAGAATTTGACCGAAGAGAATTCCTGAAAAATAAACGATGAAAGAAACCCATTCAAGAGGACTCGTCATCCATTCAAAATTATTATTCCCTTCATCAACATAGGTGAGAAACAAAGTAAATGAGATTGCGAAAAAGGAATAAATAACCAAATTATTTCGCTTGGTAGAAAATGAAGAAATTGTGTTTTTCATTTTATAGATTTATTGTTCTGACTTAGAAACGAATTGGTAACTATATTTATTGTTAAACAGATACAATCAAAACTACAACAAGCTTGTATTCTTTAAATTACCCGAATCAATAAGTTTTTGTAGATACACCGATTTTGACACTTTTTCTTTAATCAATTTCATATGCCCTAGATGATGACAATCGGAACTTACCCAAGACACTAAGTTGGCGTCAATTAATTGCTCTGCCGTCTTTTTTGCTTCAGGGCCATAATGTCCAATTAACGAAAGGAAATTAACTTGTAAATCAACTCCTCTATCACTAATATCTCTAAGTTTAGAAATCCCTTTATTACTTTTTGTAAAATAAGGATACCTTTCGGGATGTGCCAAAATTGGTTTGTACCCCTTTAATTGAATTTGAAAAATAACCTCATTTACATTGATGGGTTCTTCTAAAAAAGAAAATTCAAAAAGTAATTTATTCCCCGAAATACAGAGTAGTTTTTCATGTTCTAATTTTTGTAAAAACTCTGAATCTGAATAGTATTCGGCTGCAGCAGAAAATTGCAAACATCCATTTAGCTTGCTATTTATTTCTTTAGCAGCTGGTAAAATTGTTTCAGGCGTATTTTGGTAGTAATCACTCATTATATGTGGAGTGGTAATAATTTTCTGGTAGCCCAAATCTTTAAATCCCTCTAGCATAGCCATAGAATCTTCCATCGACTTTGAACCATCATCAATTGCTGGAATTAAATGTGAATGCATATCCACTGCAATCTCAGAGAAGTCGATATTGGCCTCTTCTTTCTTGAAAAATATATTTTTAAAAATCGAAATCATCTTTTAGTATATTGCTTTTCGTAATAAGCTTGATACGATCCAGAAGTGATATTCGCCATCCATTTGCTATTCTCTAAATACCAATCGATGGTTTTAGATAAACCCTCACGAAAGTCTACAGAAGGCTTCCAATCTAATTCGTTACAAAGTTTGGTCGCATCTATTGCGTAGCGTTTATCATGTCCTGGTCTATCTTTCACATAAGTTATCAAGCTTGCAGAACTCTCTTTTTTACGGTCTAGTTTCTCATCCATTATTTCACACAATAGATGAATTAAATCGAGGTTCGTCCATTCGTTTAAGCCTCCAATATTATAAGTCTCCCCTTCTCTACCTTCGTGGAAAATAGCGTCTATTGCAGTAGCATGATCAATTACATACAACCAATCTCTAGTGTATTGACCATCGCCATAAACTGGGAGCGATTTTTCTTCAACAATATTATTTATAAATAATGGGATCAATTTTTCTGGAAACTGATTAGGCCCATAATTATTTGAGCAATTAGAAATCACAAATGGCAATCCATAGGTATTTCCATAAGCTCTAACAAAATGATCGGAACTCGCTTTGGATGACGAATAAGGAGAACGAGGATCGTAAGAAGTCGTTTCGGTAAACAAACCTGTTTTCCCTAAGGAACCATAAACTTCATCTGTAGAAACGTGATAGAATAATTTCCCATCGAAAACCCCTTTCCAATACTCCTTTGCTACATTTAGTAAATTTACAGTACCCAAGACGTTGGTTTGAATAAAAGCCATTGGGTCTTCAATAGACCTGTCTACATGAGACTCTGCCGCCAAGTGTATAACACTGGTTATTTGATGTTCTTCAAAAAGAGTTTTCACTAAAGTTTCATCACATATATCTCCTTTTACAAAAGTATAATTGGGCTTAGATTCTAAGTCAACTATATTCTCTAGATTCCCAGCATAAGTGAGAACATCTAAGTTAACAAATTTATAATTCGGGTATTTAGAAACCATTAATCTAAGTACGTGCGAACCTATAAATCCTGCTGCACCTGTAACGAGTATATTTTGGGATGATGTCATGTGTATTGCTTTTCAAGGCTAAAGTAAAGAGAAAGTATCTAGTAGTAGGTATCAAGTAGCTAGAAAAAGGTCAAAAGTGTCAAAAAATCCTTTTTAAAGTCTAGACTAGAAAACTACATTATGATAACAAGACTATTTTGACAAAAAAAGAGACGCTATCATCAATTAATATAATGATACCAAAGACCAGATACTAGCGTCTAAAAATCAATCATAAAAATTCCAAATTAAGCTCAATCTAAAAGTAGGTTTCGCCATTGGGTATGGTTTAAGGATGTACTGTTCGCCTTGCCATAAAGAGTTTAAATGCTCGTAAGCTAAATAAACCTTTACCGTTTTTATTTTAAAATTAGCAAATACATCTAAGCGTAAGCTTTCGTTGGTTTGACTGCTAGGATTCACATAGAAATCACCCAATAAAGGAGCATAAGTTATTCCTGGATGCGCTGTCCTGTATAAGCCACGAATACCAATTTGAGTTTCGGTAGCTTCTTTAAACAAATCACCTTGCCAGTAAACTTTTTGGTTCAATAACAAATTTGCCAAAGGGAGGTTTTTACTCGAACTATTTTGATAAGCAGCAGTACCGTTCCAATGCCATTTACCTGTATTTAAATGATGAAAAAATTGTGCTTGAAATACATTAACATCCTCCTCAGAAATTGAAGAAATCCCCTGTTCATTAAAATAATTAAAGCCTTCTATAGAATGGTAAGAAGCACTGAATTTAAGGTTTTCATGCATATAGGTATCCCATTCCGCAAAGCGGTCGATTATCGGGTTACTATTTTCAATAACACAAATAAAATTTAATTCTTGATTAAGTATAGATGCATTATTCTGCATCCAGTTAGGATTAGCTCTATGGTATCCAAATTTCAATTTATTATATACTCCTTTTATATTGAACCCTTGCGTATAATCGACTACTAAAGTATGTGATTCACATTCCGCTTTACCATATTCAAAATACAATGAATTTTTTAACCTATAGGATTCCAAAGAACCAAAGGCAGTCCATTTATTAATGGAAGTAGCATTATATTTAAAGCTTTGTTGTTTAATCCCGACAACAGCACTTTTGTCTTCTGTTATTTTCTGACTCCATTTTAAAGTATTTTTTACATCCGAAAAAGCTCGTTGATAAGTTGATGCAGAATCTAAACGAATTGGAAAAAACAAAGAATCATCTTGAAGGCCTTGGTAGAATAGAGAGTCTTGAGATAAATTAAGCTCATAGGAGAGTTTTGAAGCCTCGCTAAATTTATAAGAATGCGTCCAATCTAAACCTATATGTTTCACCGTACTTTCTAAGTTCGACCAATTTACAGGTAAAAGTTCCCAGTTGGTCTGTGTACCCGCAAGGAATAAGCTGTCATCGGATACTCCGCCATTCCACTGAGATTCATTTTTAAAGGTATGTAATCGGATATTCGATTGGTAAGGGATTTCTGGATGTTTGAAACTTCCTTGTAATATGAATTTTGTGTATTTATTTTTTTCGTGAGATAGATAACCTAAAGAACCCAAACGATCATAATCTAGTTTTACACTTCCATATTTATACTTTCTCGAATGAGCAAAATTTAATCGTTGTCCTTCGGAATAGGCTTGAGAATAAATTATTTGAGTATGTGGGAATTTCTGTTGGTAATTTAAAGGCGCAGAATTAAGTGAAATTCCAAAATCTAAAATCCGATCTCCAATTCGTAAATCGGCAGCCTGATTATTCTGCCAATACCAACCAACTATCGGGACTCCGAAATTAGTTTGTGAGCTATTCTTAAGAATATCAAAGCTTAGTAATATTTCTTCATCTCTCTCAGAAAATGAATTATGAAAATCTTGATACCAAAGAGAATCCAAACCTAAGCTATCGGATGTATTCATTATTACAAGGTTTTCTTGTCCAAACAGCAACATCGAACAAAAAATAGGAATCCATTTGAGTAATTTCATAATGCTAAGATAGATGAATTAAAAAAAAATGAATCAAAAAAAAGCCTCATGATTTCTCATGAGGCTTTATAAAAATTGAATCTTACTTTGTTAAATCTGTAAAGTGCTTATAGAAACGCGAAATAGTTTCTATTCCTCTAAAGTAGTTAAATACTCCGTAGTGTTCGTTTGGAGAGTGAATGGCATCAGAATCTAAACCGAAACCTAATAAGATAGATTTTACATTTAGCTCTTGCTCAAACAAAGCAACAATAGGAATACTACCACCACTACGCACAGGAACTGGTTTCTTACCGAAAGTATCCATCATTGCTAAGCTTGCAGCTTTATAACCATTATCGTCTGTTGGCGATACATATGGCATACCACCGTGATGTGGTGTAACTTTTACTTTTACAGATTTAGGAGCAATTCTTACAAAGTGCTTACTGAATAATTCCGTAATCGCATCGGGATCTTGTCCAGGCACTAAACGCATAGAAATTTTCGCATACGCTTTAGAAGCAATCACTGTCTTCGCTCCTTCGCCCATATAACCACCCCAAATACCGTTTACATCTAATGTAGGACGGATAGAGTTGCGCTCCATAGTTACGTAACCATCTTCACCGTGAATATCGCTTAAGTCTAATGCTTTTTTATAAGCATCTAAACTAAAAGGTGCTTTAGCCATGTCTGCTCTTTCTTCTAAAGAAAGCTCAATTACATCGTCGTAAAAACCAGGAATGGTAATTCTATTTTGCTCATCTTGAAGAGAAGCAATCATTTGTGTAAGAATATTAATTGGGTTCGCTACAGCACCACCGTATAAACCAGAATGTAAATCGCGGTTAGGACCTGTAACTTCTACTTCTACATAACTTAAACCACGTAAGCCTGTGGTTATAGAAGGAATGTCGTTTGCCAACATTCCAGTATCAGAAATTAAGATTACATCAGAAGCTAACTTCTCTTTATTTGCTTTTACAAAACCATCTAAAGATTCAGACCCTACTTCTTCTTCACCTTCAATCATGAACTTTACGTTACATGGAAGAGAGTCTGTATTCATCATCAATTCGAATGCTTTTACGTGCATGTACATCTGACCTTTATCGTCGCAAGCACCACGGGCAAAAATAGCGCCTTCAGGATGTGCTTCCGTTTTTTTGATAACAGGTTCGAAAGGACCGCTCGTCCACAATTCAATTGGGTCTGCTGGCTGTACATCGTAATGACCATACACCAATACGGTTGGCAAAGATGGATCAATCATTTTTTCTGCGTACACAATAGGATAACCAGGAGTTACGCATACTTCTGCATTATCTACTCCCGCTTCAATTAAACGAGCTTTAACAATTTCTGCAGTTTTTAATACATCTTGCTTGTAGGCAGGATCTGCTGAAATTGAAGGTACACGCAATAAGTCCAATAACTCTTCTAAGAAACGGTCTTTATGCTTTTCTATATATGCTTTAATAATTTCCATGTGCTTGAATTTTGAGCAAAAGTAAGGAATTGTTATTAGTTGATCGTTGTTGACTTTTAGAAATCCCTTAAAAAAATGCGACTAATGAACTTGTGATATATTTAAGTGCTTCTTGACTTAATTCGGTATGTATTGGAAGTGATATTACACTAGAACACAAACTGTTCGTTACCTTAAAATCATCTTCTTTAGCTGTTACTTGTTTGTAGGGAGCAAAACTATGTAAAGGTTTCGGATAGTATACTTTTACAGGAATACCCTTGTCATTCATGTATTGCACGAGCGCATCTCTGTTTATACCACCTTCAAGTTTTAGTGTATACTGATGGAATACATGTGAAGACTTTTCATTTCGATAAGGAATTGATAATTGGGTACAATTCGAAAATGCTTGATCGTAGTAATTAGCAACCTCAAGTCTTGCTGTATTGTACGAATCCAAATATTTTAATTTCACATTTAATACCGCAGCTTGAATAGAATCTAAACGCGAGTTTATTCCCACACATTCGTACGAATATTCCGTTCCCATTCCGTGATTTACAAGAGTCTTGCATTTTCTTGCGAGTGTAGCATCCTTCGTAAAAACAGCCCCACCATCGCCAAAACATCCTAAATTTTTAGACGGAAAAAAAGAAGTTGTACCAATATCCCCAATGGTGCCTGCTTTCAATTTGGTTCCATTAGCGAAAGTATACTCAGCTCCTATTGCTTGTGCAGCATCTTCTATTACAAATAGATTGTGTTTTTTAGCCAACCCTAGTATTGCCTCCATTGGTGCACACTGTCCAAATAAATGCACAGGAACAATCGCTTTGGTTTTTGGAGTAATCGCTTTTTCTATCTCTTCAGCAGTAAGCATAAAGGTGTCTGAATCTACATCTACTAAAACGGTTTTTAAACCTAACAATTCGGCTACCTCTACAGTAGCAACAAAAGTAAAGTCGGGGCAAATTATCTCATCACCTTTTTCTAAGCCCAAAGCCATCAATGCTATTTGTAAAGCATCGGTACCGTTTGCGCAAGGAATAACATTGGCGATCTCTAAATAGTTTTCTAAGTTCGAAGAAAACTCTTTTACCGCAGGACCGTTTATAAAAGAGGTAGACTGTATAACTTTACGCATCGCCAAGTCTACTTCCTTTTGTATTTTAATGTACTGACCTTTTAAGTCAACCATTTGTATGTTTTTCATAGGCTTCATTCAGATTCAGTAAAGATACATTTTGAACACAATATTATCTAATCAAATTTGTTAGTACAATGGACTTAAATATTTTTACTTTAGCAGTATATAAATCGACGATGAAAACACTCAATTTACTATTACTTTTTATTGGTTTACAACTAAGTCTTTTTGCACAAGAAGACATTTCTGAAGGAGCCATCCGCTTACCTATGATTAATTTGAACGCTAGCTTCCATATACCTGGAGGTGACTTAGCAGACCGCTTTGGTAACAGCGCCCTTTTTGGTGTTGGCTTCCAGTTAAAAAACAAAAACAATACTTATTGGGGTATTGAAGGTGGAGGTTTAACCGGCTCTGATATAGTAGAAGACAACATTATTAACATTATAACTGCCGATTCTATCGACGTTATTGATGTGAATGGGAATACAGCAACAATTCGATTTTGGGAAAGAGGAGCACATGCGCAATTTGTTTTAGGTAAAATAATTCCTGTTTTAGGACCTAACGAAAATTCTGGCTTTTTCGTTCAAGCTGGCTTGGGTTATATGTATCACAAAATCCGTATTGAAAATTTAGGAAATCAAGTGCCGCAATTGAATTCTGAGATGCTTAAAGGTTACGATCGTTTAAGTATGGGTATAAGTACTTCAGAATTTATAGGATATCGTTATTTTTCTAACAATCAGAAAATAAACTTTTTTATAGGTTTAGAGTTTATTCAGGCTTTCACAAAAGATGTAAGACAATACGATTACAATACACAAACTGCATACGAAAACAGTAGACTAGATTTACTAAGTGGAATAAAGTTTGGTTGGACCTTCCCTCTTTACAAGAAGTCGGATAATAAATACTACTATTATTGATTCCTAAACTTTACAATCTCGGAATTGCGCTTTACGGATTTGCCATTCGTATTACTGCCTTCAAAAACCAAAAAGCGAAACTTTGGATTGAGGGGAGAAAAAATACATTCGATTATTTAGAGAAATCTATTATTAGAGGCGAAGAATTAATTTGGATTCACGCCCCTTCCTTGGGAGAGTTCGAACAAGCGCGCCCACTTATAGAACAAGTGAAATCCGACTACTCCAAGTATAAAATACTCCTTACTTTTTATTCTCCTTCGGGCTACGAGATACGTAAAGACTACCCTTTAGCAGACTATATATGTTATTTGCCATTAGACACTAAAGAGAATGCCAAACGATTTGTTAATATTGTAAATCCTGCATTTACCTTTTTTGTGAAATACGACTTTTGGGCGAACTATTTAAATGAGTTGCAAATTAGAAAGCACAAGCATTATGTGATTTCTGCAATCTTCAGAAGCAATCAATTCTTCTTTAAAAAGCATGGGAAATGGATGCTGGATATACTCGCGAAGATTGATCACTTTTTTGTGCAGAACGAGGATTCTAAATACATGCTACTCACTAGAAATATCACCCAAGTAAGTACTTCTGGAGATACGCGTTTCGATAGAGTAATAGACATCACCAAACAAGCCCAAGAACTGCCCTTATTAGATCTCTTTAAACAAGATAAACCGCTTTTTATTGGCGGAAGTACTTGGCAAAAAGGGGAAGAATTGATTGTTGAGTTTGCAAAACACTACGGAACTAGATTTAAGTATGTGATAGCGCCACACGAAATACATTCCGAACAGATTGAAAAATTAAGAACTCAGTTTAATCTTAAAGTTTTACTTTATAGCGAAGCTACAGAACAAAACATAGACACTGTAGATGTACTAATAATAAACAATATTGGGCTTTTAAGCTCTTTATATGCATACGCTGATATAGCTTATATAGGAGGTGGATTTGGAAAAGGAATTCACAACACTCTAGAAGCTGCCACATTTGGGATGCCTATTTTTATAGGGCCTAAAAACGGAAAATTCCAAGAAGCTCAAGATCTAAAAGATATAGGAGTAGCTCAGGAAATTAAATCTGCGCAAGAACTAATAGCACACTGTGACCATCTTTTTACTCGGCCTAAAAAGTGGCTAGAAATAAAAGAAAAAAGCAAGGCTTATGTAAAAGGGAAATCTGGTGCTACACTGAAAATCATTAATCATGTGTTTAAGGATCGAGTACGGTAAAACACCAATTTCACATAAAAAAAGGCAAGCTCAATGAGCTTGCCTTTTTTGTTGCTGTAGGAGAAGGAGTCGAACCTTCACGGAGTGGTTAGTCCAGGGATTTGTGCCAAAATCTCCACCCTCGAGACAGGAGGGCATGTCTGCCAGTTTCATCACCCCACAATGTTTGTTGCGATTAACTATAGTAAATATAGATAAACCATTCTTTAATTGCGAATAAAACAAACTATCAATGTAATTATTATCTTTTTAATAATTTAAACTATATTTGATTATCATATTAAAAATTAAAAGCCTCTAAATGGACGATTATTATCAAATAGACAAAATAGACCGCAGTATTTTATCTGTTTTAATGGAAGATGCGAAGACTCCTTACACCGAAATAGCAAAAAAAATGCTTGTTTCAGCAGGAACCATTCATGTACGCATGAAAAAAATGGAAGAAGCTGGACTTATAAAAAAAAGTCGCCTAGACATCAACTATGAATTATTAGGCTACGACTTAACAGCATTTTTAGGGATTTATCTAGAAAAAGGATCCAACTATAAAGAAGTGATTAAACAAATGGAGGCAATTCCAGAGATTATTGAAGCACATTATACCACTGGAGTCTACAGTATATTTGCAAAAATAACCTGTAAAAACACCAAACACATGCGCCATGTACTAAACGAGGATATTCAATCGGTAACTGGAATACAACGTACAGAAACGATTATTTCTCTGGAACAGAGTATTGACAAACAACTCAAACTATAATTTAATACGATTGTACATAGGCTTGTAATTTTAAATCTATTACTTCAACCTGAATGTTTTGCCAGGACTCCATTAATTTCAATCTATTATTATTTGAGATTGATGCATCTAACAAAACCAGCTTAGGCGTAAAAATGCTCTTCAAGCTATTAACATCTGCCCTATACTTTTGCATAAACAATATATCTACTGATTCATTGGCTTTCAAATTCAACTTTTGGTCAGAAATAAGCAAAATCGTTTGGTCGCAAAATTGAATGAACCCCTCAGAAAGATAAAAAAACTCATTCTTATAAATGGAGTTTATACTTAATGAGTCGGTACAACTAACTTTCTTACTGAGAGTGTAACTACCCAACAGATAAGAAGCACTATTGTAGTTATTAGAAACTAGTACTTGCTCGTTGTTTTCGATTACAGAAATTACATAAGCCCTATTAGAAGCATTTACAAATAATTCCTTTTCATTAGATTCCGCAGAAAACATAAAATAAAAAACAATCGTTAAAATATAGAGGTAAAAAAATTTCAAATACTTAAAATTCTTTTCTACAAAAACAATACATATTAAAATTAGTAATCCATACAAGAGCCACAATAAGGTGCCCGGTAAATAAACTTGTACTGGAGCAAATGAATACTGCTCTAAGAGCCTTATAATTCGCAATAAAAAAACAACCGATTGATCGATTATCACATCAATCAAACTAAAATTTAAGCCCAGTAGCATCAGAATTAAATACAACAAGCCCTCGTATAATAACAGAGTGATTAAAGGCAATACAACCAGGTTTGCCCATAAAAAAGACAGTGGAAAAGAGTGAAAATAATAAACAGATAAAAGCCCAGTACTGAGCTGTGCAGAAATAGAAACTAAAGCCAGTCCAGCAAAAAACTGGACAATTATAGAACGGTTTTCAAAGGCTCCCTTAAACTTAGTATAAAAATAAACAATACCTATAACTGCTAAATAAGACAATTGAAAACCAATATCGCACAGAAGGTTCGGCTGATAAATTAACAATATTAATGCAGATAGGAATACGATGTTAAAAGCTGTTGTTCGTCTATTAATTAGCAAACTAAATGCATATAATAAAAACATTAAGGATGCACGCATTACCGAAGGACTCAAGCCGGTTAATACTGCATATGCGACAATGATGAACACTAAAACTACAGATTGCACACGAGGTTTATGTTTTAGGAAAATAGACAGTAAAAATGCGAAAATACCATAAACTAAGCTAATATGTAAACCACTTAAAGCCAAAGTGTGTACTAGCCCTAAACGAGAAAACTGACTCGATAAGTCTTTATCAACCCCTCTTTTATCGCCCAGTAACAAAGCGGCTAGGATTTGCTTCGTTTCTTGGCTTATGTTTTGGGAATCAATTAAATCGAGTAATTTTATTTGAAACCTTCTAATTACATAGTACCAATTTGCAGAACTGTCCATGCATAAGATTTCATCTTCTTGTAACCAAAGAGTCCCTTTTACATTTTTTAAGCTCCAATATTTTTTAGCATTAAATAAAGTAGCGTGCTTTGGATTTGAAAACCCTTTGGTGTAAACGTTGGCGACAAATCGATCGCCAGGTAAAAACAATGAAGTTACAGAATCTCTTTTTTGTAGCAACAAATAATTGAGACCAACGGGGCTGAGAGAATCCCCGAGAAAAGCCTCAACAGTTACCATATATTTATTCTGGTAAGCAGTTTGCTTATAGCGATCCTGAACCTTTAAGACAACAGAGTGAATTGTATTTTCTGGCAAGCATGATTTTGTAGAATCTTCAATGTTATTTGATGAAAATTGAACGAGTACAATAACTAATACACCGAGGAGTACATTTTCTAAATTCTTAAACTTCAACTTCTCGTTAAAAGTTAAAACTAAAAAACACAGCGATAAAACGAGTACTAGAATTCCTAATTCTAAAGTATTAAAAGGGGTGTAAGGAAAAGTTAAGACACCTAGAATCCACCAAAATAATAT
Organism: Flavobacteriales bacterium UBA6772; assembly: GCA_905182215.1. Lineage (GTDB taxonomy): Bacteria > Bacteroidota > Bacteroidia > Flavobacteriales > UBA7430 > UBA6772. Next base: position 27,945 of record CAJJAI010000052.1, read on the forward strand.
TTTAAAAACAGGTAACATAACATTAAGTTCATTTATAGTATTCTATTAAATTACAAAAAAATTGGCACAAAAAAAAGGCTGCCTTATTTCTAAGACAACCTTTATATATAGTGAAAGTAATTACTACTTTGCAATCATTCCTTTTTCGCGAGCTTCTTTCAATACAGCAGAAATACCTATTCTGTTGATTGTTTTCAAAGTAGATGCTGCTAATTTAAGCGTAATCCAAGAGTTTTCTTCAGGTACGAAGAAACGTTTCTTGATTAAGTTTACGCTAAATTTTCTTTTAGTCTTTCTTTGAGAGTGAGAAACATTGTTTCCTACCATCGCTTTTTTTCCTGTTATACTACAAACTCTAGACATCTCTATACTGATTATGTTCTTTCTCTATTTCCAAAATGGATTGCAAAAATAAGCCTTTTATTGAAATCACAAAAACTATTCTACCTTTTTATCACTTGATTCTAAAACATGTAATAAATCGAGTAGACTCGCACTAGCGCTACGTTTTATATTCCACAAGCGCTCAGCGCCCATTTGACGCTTAACAGACTGCACTCCATTTGGGCCTGCAATAGCTGTCCAAACAGTCCCAACAGGCTTTTCTTTAGTCCCACCAGAAGGACCTGCAATTCCCGAAGTTGCTACTGCGTAATCAACCTTCATTATTTTTTTTATACCCAAAGCCATTTCTTCAACTACTTGCTCACTAACTGCTCCAAATGCTAGTAATGTTTCCGTTTTAACGCCTAAAACAGTTTCTTTAATAGAATTATCGTAAGCCAGTATACTTCCTTTATAATAAGCCGAAGCGCCTGCAACACGTGTAATTAAATGCGCTATATAACCACCAGTACAACTTTCTGCTGTTGCCAGAGTAGCGTTTCTTTTCAGTAGTTCACTTCCAATTCTTTGCTCTAAGCGATCTTGCTCTTCGCCAAAAATTAATTCAGGAATAATAGCATGTAGCTTTTCAATTTGAGCTTCAATTTGGTCGTTTAACAACTTCTCGTCTAGGCCTCTTGTACTGAGCCTTAAACGAACTCTATTTTCTGAAGGAAGGTAAGCTAGTTTTATAGAAGTAGGTAGCTCGGCCTCCCATTTGACTAATCTTTCGGCCAAAATAGATTCGGGTAAGCCTTGTGTTAAAATCGTTTTATGCACCACCACTCCTACAGAAAAACGAGCTTGTAATTCGGGGAGCACATAAGTACTCATCAAATTTTTCATTTCGTGCGGCACTCCAGGTAGAGATACAAAGTGTTTTTGATCTTTCTCGAACCACATACCAGAAGCAGTACCGAACTTATTAAACAACACTTTACAAGTAGAGGGTAAATCTGCTTGCTGCTCGTTAAGTTCATTTATTTCATCGACTCCAAACTTTTTAAAAAGCTCTTTTATATGCGCTAATACTTCTTGATTTCTGACTAATGTATCGTTGAAATAAGTAGTAAGAGTGTTCTTGGTGATATCATCGTTTGTGGGACCAAGCCCACCTGTAAGAATAACAATATCTGAAAACTCTTCAGCTCTCTTTAAAGTTCTTAGTATAGCCGATTCTGTATCGGAGATAGAGTATATTTTACTAAGCTCTAATCCAATTTCATTTAAACGCTGAGCAATCCAGGCCGAATTAGTATCTACAATCTGACCTATTAGAATTTCGTCGCCTATGGTAATAATAGAAACTTTCATATAAAAACGCCTTCCTTTTGGAGGGACTATAAATTAAGGCAAGTCGTATATACTACCAATGGTTACCACTGGTCGCACACTCATTACCGGTGTATCGGCATTGTAGATAATGGATTGCGCAGAGGAGCCAATAAAGTGATTTGTAAAATCACTTTCCTGCTGTGTCATAATCATAATTAGATCTCCATCGTTATCGTTAGAATAATCTAAAATAGATTGCGCTAAAGACCTACCTCCTGCTCTAATAAGCTCAGCTGTAGCAACAATACCACCATCAGTCAAGAATTTTTGCACTTGACTCAGGTTTGCTTTCAACTTTGCTCTTTCCTCCTCATCTTTATCTTTCGAAATAGAGACTACTTTTACGGTAGAGCCCCATAAACGAGCAAGAGTTAAGGCGTTAGATACTTTTTCTTTGGTTTCTTTCTCCATGTCTAAGGGTAGAATTATACTTCTACAACCTTTAAAATGATCCTTACCTTTTATAGTAATTACCGGACATGAAGCATGTGTAACAACTCTAAAAGCATTAGAACCTATTACTTTTTTAGAAAATTCGGAAGGTGCACCATTGGTACCCATCACAATTAACTTAGCGTTAATAAGCTCTGCAACTTCAATTATTTTCTGAGAGACCTTCCCTTTGGAGGCCATTGCATTTACTTTCAATCCTATCCGATCACTTACCTCTACAGCTAATTTATCAAGCTTCTCTTGAAGAATGATTTTTAAGTCTGTATACTTTTCATCGTCTTCACCAAATAAACGGCTCAACATACCCGAAGTTTCAATTACACTGATAAGCGTAATCTCTCCTTTGGTAAGGACTGCTAATCTTTCGGCTTGTTCTAAAGCAACCATCGATTGTTGAGAAAATCCAATCGGCACTAAAATACTGTATGTGGTAGAATTCATATTTGTATATTTGAGAAATAAATATTCGGTCTAAAATACTAAAAGAATATGACTTATTTTCAAGCATCTGAATTAATTTTAAATGATGATTTTTCAGTCTATCATCTTCAATTAACCGCTGCAGAGATCGCAGATATTATTATTGTTGTAGGGGATCCTAATAGGGTTCCAGAAGTATCTAAACACTTCGATTCTGTAGAGCTTAAAAAAAGCAACCGTGAGTTCGTCACACATACAGGATATATTGGAACAAAACGAATTTCGGTGCTTTCTACTGGAATTGGCGTTGCCAATATAGATATTGTATTTAACGAGCTAGACATATTGAGTTCAATAAACCTAAAAGAAAGAATCCTCGAAAAAAATAAACGCGTTTTTAAAATTATTCGACTGGGAACCACTGGAGCACTTAGAGAAGATATTTCCATAGACTCAATTTTATTTTCAAAGTTCGCTATTGGAATTGATGGAATTCCTCATCACTACGACTTCAATAAAAGCCTACTCGAAAATGAACTTTCAGTAACTTTCACACAAGCAACAGAATGGCCAAAAGAACTTGCAACACCTTATGCAGTAAAAGCATCAAATAGCTTGTGGGAGCATCTTTACGACCCACAATACAAAGAAGGAATAACGCTTACGATGAATGGGTTTTATGCACCTCAAGGAAGACAAATACGCATTCCTTTAAAATATCCACAGATATCTGAGGGGTATAAAAACATAAATTACAAAAATTTAAACATTACAAATTTAGAAATGGAGACTGCAGGGCTTTATGCTTTTGGTAAAATTTTCAATCATCAAGTTCTAAGTATAAATACAGTATTAGCCAATAGAGCGACTCTAAAATTTAGCAAAAACCCAACGAAGTCAGTAGAACGAATGATTCTACTATCTTTGGAGAAAATTGCGAATCTTTAATAGGTATGATTTTTGAACTAACTTACCCGAAACAGATGAAAATGAATAAGAAATTACTTTTATTTTTAGTTCTTATACAAGGCGTACTATTTGCTCAAACAGCGCCCAATTTAATTATTACAGATTTAGAAGGCAATACACATAACTTGTACAGCTACCTAGATGATGGTAAGACAGTTATTCTTGATTTTTTCACCGTTAACTGCACCTCTTGTCAGGATGGAGCACCACACCTAGATACTTTTTGGGACGATTATGGTACCGATGGAACAGACCAACTTCGGGTAATATCGCTTGAGGTAAGCAATTCATCAAATCAACTTGTATCAGAAACTGCTGAAGAATGGGGAATAGGAAATCCAGTAGTTAATTTACCTGAGGCGCCTGCCGCTTATAGTTCATTTATTAATGCATACCCAACCTATATTATTATCTGTCCAGACAAATCGATGAGCTCACTTTTAGACTTTAATTATCCGGAAACAATACTAGCCTGGGAACAAAACATAAACACTTGTGACTTTGGCTCAGATTTTACAGATGTGAACCTATTTGCAAACGAAATAGTCCATTGTCAAAATACGATACAAGCAAACTTAGTGGTAGGAAATACTGGGACTACAGCTGTAACCGGACTTAATATTGATGTTTTTGTGGACTCTATATATCACAGCACACTATCTTGGAATCATATTTTACCCCTAAATACGAATACAAATAATACCCTTTACCCAATTAACTTTTATAGTGCTGATGTAAACGGAGCCCTTATTGAGTTTATTGTAACTACCGATGAGGATACAAACCCTATTAACAATCGAGATTCTCATAATCTGAACGATGGTATTATTACGCCCAACACAGAGTTTACGTTCCAAATAAAAATGGATCTTTATCCGACGGACTTAAGTTGGTTTTTAACCAATTCTACAGATGATATCATATTCGAAGGTTCGGGTGCTGAGTATGATGCTTACGAAGAAATTGAAATCACGACACAACTAGACAGTAACGACTGTTACACTTTTAGCATTACAGATGCATACGACGACGGAATATGCTGCAACTTTGGCGATGGCTATTTTCATCTATTTAGCGGTGAAGACACCTTAACTAGTGGAGGTGATTTTGGCTCGAAATTTATAGAATCCTTTTATGTAGGAAATGAAATTGGTATCGAAGAAACTTATTTTGAAAATAAGAGAATTACAAACAAACTGTATTTCAATCTAGTAGGACAAGAAATAAGTGCTCCCACTCAAATAGGAATTTACATTCAAAAAACAATCTTTGAAGATGGAACTTTTGTATCACAGAAAATGATACTTACAAACACAAAGCTTTAACTTTTCCTAAAACCCAATCCAATTGTTCTTCTCTAGAGAGAGAGCTATTGTCTAGAACCATAGCATCTTCTGTTTGAATCAATGGAGCGATAGCTCTGTGAGTGTCTAAATAATCGCGTTCTGCTAAGTTAGCTCTCACCTCTTCAAAAGTAACTTTTCTTCCATTAGAGATCATTTCGTCTAACCTACGTTGAACACGAATTTCTTCGGAAGCAGTCATGAATAATTTTAATTCGGCAGTAGGAAAAACAACAGAAGCAATATCTCTTCCGTCCATTACAACACCTTTAGCTTTACCCATTTCTTGTTGCTGAGCAACCAACAGTTCGCGAACCTCAGGAATCACACTTACTTTACTTACATAACTAGACACTTCCATTCCTCTAATTTCAGATTCAACTGAAAGCCCATTTAAAGTGGCTTCAGATTTACCTTGATTATTAATTTGGAAAGCAATTTTAATTTTATCCAAGCAAGAAACTAAACCGACTTTGTCGATGCTGTTGCTTTTTATAAATCCATTTTGCAAAGCAAACAAAGCTACTACCCTATACATTGCACCAGTATCGATATATTTATACGATAATCGTTTTGCTAATGTTTTAGCTAAAGTACTTTTCCCAGTAGACGAATAGCCATCTATTGCTATAATAATCTGTTTCATTTACGTTTAAAATTACTCAAATTTGAGGTTATAGAAAAAGTATGCATAGGACCCATAGCATGTAAAGAAGCTCTGGAATAATTAAAATGAAATTTAGATACCTTCATGGTAAAGCCCCAGGATAAGCCCACATTGTGTTTATATAATTCTAAAGCTAACTCTTGTCTTCTTCGAAAATTATAACCTAGCCTAACATTAAAGTTTTTACTAAACAGAAACTCAGCACCTAAATGCAAATGCGATACTAAATTATCTCGAAAAGAATACGAACTCGTAATGGTTTCGTTGGTAAAGGGATCCACTTCTTCTGAAGAGTCTTGATAGCTAAGATCCCATTTTTCTAGATGAGCCCATGTAATAGACCAACGCAATGGGGCGTGCTCTAACTTGGACGATACTCCAAGCAATAACTCAAACGGCAAGGGTTCTCTTGTTCCAGCATAAGTTTTTAGCTGAAATCCAAAATTCTTCATCAATACAGAAGCCATCAAACGACCCTCTTTTAAGGAATAAGTTGCTGATATATCTGTAAGTAAACCATAAGAAACATACGAATCGAAGTTAGAATACACTCCTTTTACTGCCATACCAACATGTAAAACAGAATCGTAATGTAATGCGGTAGAAGCAGAAATAGCATACTCTCCTGCATTAAAAGACCCTATTGTATTTCCAAATTCATCAGTACGGGTAAAGTCTCCGTAATTTAAATACTGTATTCCTAAAGTAATATTCCCTAGTTTTTTATGTGGTAAACCGTAGAGTAAACTACCAAACTTTACCCCAGCATAATAATTTGTAAAATTAGCAGACAACTGATTATTCATCCCACTGTGATTGAGAGAAGGCAATTGATGAGCTAAATTAATATCATCGTCGAGGGTATTTACCAAGGCATTCCCCAAAGCAAGGACTCTAGCCGAGTTGGTAAGGTTTAAAAATTCGTAGGTATTATCGCCCCCAATTTGTGCAAACAAGGATTTTGAACAGATACATAAAAACAAGAGTGCACGTGTAAACTTCATAAGGGCTAAAATACTAATCTAATCGATAACGAAGTATTGAACTTATTAGTATTTTACAAAAAGCTTTTTAGCTTTGTTATCTATTTAAAAAACTTGAGTACAATGAAAAAAGTATTAGTTAGTATAGTTCTTTGTTTATGTGCCTCGGCATATGCACAAAAAGACAGTTTGAATTTGGAGGATGCCATTTTAGGACGTTGGAGTAAATTTGCACCCGACAGAATTAGCGGCTTACAGTGGGTGAAAAACAGTGATGACTTTTGTTATTACGAAGACGGTGGACTTGTTATAGAAAATCTAGACGGCACAAAAGAAACGCTCAAACTTTCTACTCTAAACAACTCTTTAGGAAAAGACAGCTTAAACACGTTCCCTAGAATAACTTGGGTAAGTGAGCAGAGCTTCAGATTTAACCACAATAGCAGCATATACAACTTCAATAAATCTACCGGAGTACTAAGCAGAGTACTAAACTTTGATGGAAATTCGGCAAATTCAGAATTCTCTGATAAAGCAAATGCACTTGCCTATACCATAAAAAACAATCTATTTATTTCAGATTCTAAAGGTAAAACGCATCAAATTACAAAGAATGAAGACGAAACCATTGTAAATGGTCAAGCGGTTCATAGATACGAATTTGGAGTTTACAAAGGAACCTTCTGGTCTAACACTGGGAGTCATTTAGCTTTTTATCGAAAAGATGAAAGTATGGTGAGCGATTACCCAATTGTGAATACTGATGCGCGTGTAGCAGAAACTAAAATCATTAAATATCCGATGGCAGGAATGGCGAGTCATCAGGTTACACTAGGGATTTATAATTTAAAAACCGAGCAAACCATTTTTGTAAAAACGGAAGGAGACAAAGAGCAATACCTTACGAATATTGCATGGAGTCCAGATGATAAACACATTTATATCGCTGTTCTTAACCGAGATCAAAACCATATGCAACTCAATAAATATGACGCTGAAACGGGTGAATTGGTAAAGATGTTATTTGAGGAGAAACATAAAAATTATGTTCAACATCTACATCCTATGCTTTTTGTAGAAGGAACTAATTCGGAGTTTTTATGGAGGTCCGAACGCGATGGTTACGATCATATTTATAGATATTCTGTAAATGGTGAATTATTAAACCAAGTTACCAAAGGGAAATGGGTGGTTAAAGATATTCTAGGGTTCAACGATAAGTCGGTGATTTTAACAGGAACAGCTAATAATGGTTTGGATACTCAAGTTTATAAATCAGCTCTCAAAAACAATCGTTCTAGAATGATTACAGACGATGCTGGAGTACATAGAGTAAAAGCAAATTCTGATGCCAGCCACTTTATAGACTCCTTTAATAGTTTAGAGAATCCAGGAACTATAGAAATTATAGACAACTCTGGAACCGTAGAACAAACACTTTTACAATCTAAAAATCCTTACCAAAGTACTATAATGGGTACTACAGAATTGTATACTATAAAACCAGAAGAGGGGACAGAACTTAATTGTAGAATGATAAAGCCCGCCAACTTCGATGCTACAAAAAGCTACCCTACTTTAGTATATGTTTACAATGGTCCAGGCGTACAACTGATAAACAATACAAGTTTAGCTTCTGCTTCTTTATGGATGCATTATTTAGCAAACGAATACGGATATATTATTTTTACAGTTGATGGTAGAGGTTCTGAAAACCGAGGTAGAGATTTTGAACAAGCGATGTTTAGAAACTTAGGCGAGGTAGAAATGAAAGATCAAATTACCGGTGTTGAGCATTTAAAATCGCTTGGTTTTGTAGATGAAAACAGAATTGCAGTTCACGGCTGGAGTTACGGTGGATTTATGACCACGAACCTACTGTGTTCGTATCCAAATGTATTTACCTGTGGAGTTGCCGGCGGTCCTGTAATAGACTGGAAGTTTTACGAAATTATGTACACCGAGCGTTTTATGGATACCCCACAAACAAATCCAGAAGGATATAAAAGCGCAAGTCTTTTAAATAAAGCAAAAGACTTACAAGACAATTTACTAATGATTCATGGAACGCAAGATGATGTGGTGGTATGGCAACATTCTTTAGCTTTTGTACAAGAATGTGTGACTGCTAGAGTACAGTTAGACTACTTCCCTTACCCCGGACACGCACATAATGTACGAGGGAAAGACCGAGTACACTTAATGCGTAAAGTAATCGACTATATCGTAGAAAACAATAAATAGCATACACACTAAAATGCTTTGGGATAACAAGTCTATTAGGAAGCATTTTATATATTTGACAAAAGAAAAAATCCAAGGAAATGGGAAGAGCATTTGAATTAAGGAAAGGGCGAAAGATGAAACGATGGGCAGCGATGTCTAAAGTATTTACTCGTATAGGGAAAGATATTGTGATGGCTATTAAAGATGGTGGCCCCGATCCAGAAACAAACTCAAAATTAAGAGCTGTTATTCAGAATGCGAAAACAGCCAACATGCCTAAGGAAAATATTGAGCGTGCAATAAAGAAAGCATCCGACAAAGATGTTTCTAATTATAAGGAAGCCATGTTCGAAGGGTATGCACCACATGGAATTGCTGTATTAATTGAAACTGCTACAGATAATAATAACCGTACTGTCGCCAATGTTCGTAGTTACTTTAATAAATGTGAAGGTTCTCTAGGTACTTCTGGTTCGGTAGAATTTATGTTTGAACACAAATGTAATTTCATGATTACCAACACAGGGCAAGATGTAGAAGAACTAGAATTTGAACTAATCGACGCAGGTGCGGAAGAAGTATTCGAAGACGAAGGTGGTATAATGGTGTATGGTGACTTCCCTAATTTTGGAAGTATTCAAAAATCATTAGAAGAAAATAATTTTGAAATACTAAGCTCTGGGTTCGATCGTATTCCTACCACAATAAAAAAGTTGACAGAGGAACAAGAAGCAGATGTATACAAGCTCTTAGAGAAAATTGAAGAAGACGACGATGTACAAAATGTATATCACAATATGCAAGAGGACTAAACAATTCTTAATCATAACAAAAAAGCCTCCCGTAGATACGGGAGGCTTTTTTTATGCTAAATTCAGAATAGCTAACACGAACTACAAAATTAGTTTAGCGAAAGCCGATTACTTATAGCTTCTATATTATTTTTTCTCAAAAATCACTGGATTGTATTTCTCTACAAACCTAGGAGTTTTTTGACTAAAGAAGTCTTGCACCAAGGTCATATCTTTTTCGAAATCACCACTTAGATAAACGAGAGGACCAAAACCTACTTCTTTCTTTTTAAAATCTACAAAGCCCATAACCA
>CAJJAI010000053.1 GCA_905182215.1 Flavobacteriales bacterium UBA6772
CCAAAGCCCCAATAATTTACAATAGGAGCGAGTGTAGGATCAAATGCTCCCTGAGTTTCTTTTGCTATTAGTAGTGCCTCAGTTATAACTCTAAAGAATAGTGAATCTATTTTATTAGATTCATTTCTATTGATTTTACTAATTAAGGATTCTGGAATATAAGTAGACATAGATAAGTCTACAGCATTAAGTACACTATCAATATCACTCTGGCAGTCTACGGCATCGGTACTCATATATCGAATGCTGTAGGTAGTACCTTGCGTATATCCGTAGTTACTTACCAGTACTTGGTCTGAAGGCTTTGTACCACAAGATAGAAGTAGGATGGAGAAGAGGAATAAGATATTTTTCATTTGATGGGCTATAGTTGTCGGTTGTTAGTTGGTAGCTGTTGGATTCAAAAATAAACAAAAAATTACTTTGCGTCTCACGTCTTCCGTTTCATCATTTTTGTTTTCAGCTTACGAATCACGTAAAACAAAAAAGACCCGCAAAATGCGAGTCTTTTTTGTTTTATATAGAATTAACCACCGAAGTCATCAAAGGCAACATTTTCATCGGGTACACCCCAATCGTCGCACATTTTAATAACTGCTTGGTTCATCATTGGAGGTCCACAGAAGTAGAACTCAATATCTTCTGGAGCATCGTGTGGAGTTAAGTGATGTTCGATTACCGCATTGTGTACGAAACCTAAGAAACCATCACCAGCATCTTCTAAACTCTTTTTCTCATTCCAATTATCTTCAGGCGCAGGGTCAGAAAGAACAACATGGAATTTAAAATTAGGGAATTCACGTTCTATCTGACGGAAGTCTTCTTCGTAGAACAACTCACGCTTAGAACGACCACCGTAGTAATACGTTACTTTACGACCAGTTTTAAGTGTGTGGAACAAGTGGAATAAGTGCGAGCGCATTGGCGCCATACCAGCACCACCACCAATGTATACCATTTCAGTACCTGTATCTTTGATGAAGAATTCTCCATAAGGACCTGAGATAGTTACTTTGTCTCCTACTTTACGAGAGAATATATAAGAAGAACAAATACCAGGATTTAAATCTGCCCATCCATTAGTAGCTCTGTCAAATGGTGGCGTAGCTATACGAATAGTAAGCATTACTATATTTCCTTCGGCAGGGTGATTTGCCATAGAATAGGCACGGAAACACTCTTCGTCATTTTTCATTTTTAAAGGCCATAGAGCAAATTTATCCCATTCTCCTTTAAATTTGTCTCCTCCAGCAGGATCTTCAGGAGAAGGACTAATATCCATATCCTTAAAGTCTAATTCAATCTCAGGAACATCAATTTGGATGTATCCACCCGCTTCGAAGTCTAAGATTTCACCTTCTGGTAATCGTACGATAAATTCTTTAATAAAGGAAGCTACGTTGTAGTTAGAGATTACTTCACATTCCCATTTCTTAATTCCGAAGATCTCTTCAGGAATTTGAATGTTCATGTCGTTTTTAATCTTAACCTGACAACCTAATCGCCAGTCAGCCGCAATCTCTTTACGAGAGAAATAAGGTTTTTCTGTTGGAAGAATTTCTCCACCACCTTCGGTAACCTGACATTTACACATGGCACAAGTACCCCCACCACCACAAGCGGAGGGTAAGAAAATTTTGTTTTCACCAAGTGTAGAAAGTATAGTGCTTCCTGCATCAACTTCTATTTCTTTTTTTCCGTTTACGGTAATCTTAACTTTTCCACCTGGAGAAAGTTTAGCTTTTGCAAAAAGAAGGACTCCAACTAGGGCTAATACAACCGCTAGAAATACCAATAATGTTGTTATAAGTGTAAGCATATTTCTGTTTTTCAGAATTATAATTGAATACCCATAAAGCTCATAAAAGCTATACCCATTAAACCCGTAATAATAAAGGTAATACCTAAACCACGAAGAGGAGCTGGAACATTTGAATAACGAATTTTCTCTCGTATTGCAGCAATAGCAACAATAGCTAGTAACCAACCAAAACCAGATCCTAAACCAAATGCCGTTGCTTCAGCTATGGTAGAGTATTGTCTTTCTTGCATAAATAAAGCACCACCTAAAATTGAACAGTTTACTGCAATTAATGGAAGGAAAATACCTAAGGCTCCATATAGGGCAGGAGATATTTTTTCTACAATCATCTCTACTAATTGCACCATTGACGCAATTACTGCGATGAACATAATAAAGCTTAGGAATGATAAATCAACTTCAGCTAAATCATCTGAAAGCCATGCCAAAGCACCTGCTTTTAATACGTAGTTTTCTAATAGGTAGTTTATTGGAACGGTAATACCCAAAACGAATATTACGGCTGCACCTAAACCAACGGCAGTTTTTACTGTCTTCGATACTGCTAAGTAAGAACACATCCCCAAGAAATATGCAAAAATCATATTGTCTATGAAGACGGACTTAACGAAAATATTTACTAAATCTTGCATAATCTTAGTTTTCTTCGATTAGGTCAATGTTTTTACTTCTTTGAACCCAAATGATCAAAGCTACAGTGATTAATGCCATCGGAGGCAAAATCATCATATTATTGTTCATGTAACCTGCATCGTAAAATGACTCAGGTATAATTTGGAAACCAAATATTTTTCCTGAACCAAAAAGCTCACGAAAAAAGGCTACCACAACTAATATCCAACCATAACCGATACCGTTACCAATTGCATCTAGTAAAGAGGGCCAAACTTTGTTACCCAAAGCAAAGGCTTCTAATCGACCCATGATGATACAGTTGGTTATGATCAATCCAACGAATACAGATAATTTTTCAGATACATCTGGCATAAATGCTTTCAGTAATTCGTTTACTAGAATTACCAAGGCTGCAACAATTACCAATTGAACGATAATACGGATTCTTGATGGAATCAAATTACGCATCGCAGAAACGATCAAATTACCAAAGATCAAAACAGCCATTACCGCTGCCGACATTACAAATGCCTGTTCAACTTGTACTGTAATTGCTAAGGCAGAACATATACCCAATACCTGTACGGAAATTGGATTCGACCCATCTAAAGGGTCTGTCATTAGCTTTCGATTCTTCTTAGAGAATAATGCTTCTTTCTTTTCTGACATAATTAGTTGTTTAAAGAGTTGAAGTAGTTTACATAAACCCCAAGTGTTCGAGTAGTCATTTCCTCAACTCCTTTAGAAGTAATTGTTCCACCAGTAATACCATCAACTTTAGAATTCATTCCTTTTCCAGAACCATCTTTTACTACAATGATTGGGATAAATGCACCAGAATAATCTGCAACGACTTCTCCAGCATATTGGTCTGAATAAGAACTCTGCTTGATTTCGGCACCTAAACCAGGAGTTTCTCCTTTGTGATCAAAAGTTGCTCCGTAAATGGTTTTGTAGTCAGAATCGATTGCAACAAATCCCCATATTGGACCCCAAAGGCCTGTACCTACAACAGGAATTACATAATATCGATTACCTTCTTTTTCACAAATATAAAGTGGGTAGTTTCGATCTAAAATGGTTAAACTTTTATCACGAAACTCTTTTTTGATATCCACATCAAAGGCAGGTGCACTTAGATCTTCTCCTGAAATGATTTTTGATTCCACAACGTACTTGTTAAACATTTCTTGAGCGTTATCACGACTTGCCTCAACGTTAATTGCACCTAAGATGTTGATCATTTTTTTGTCAGAAGTATTTTTATCTTGCCGAGACTTAAGCCCTTGAGATGCTACTGCTAACAATGTACCCACTACTACTACCATAATAATGGCGAATGCGAAGGTATATCCGTTACTGTTTTTATTAATTGCCATATCTCTGAATTAAGCGGTTTTTACTCGTTTCATTCTTCTGTTTATGTTGGCCGAAACCACATAATGGTCAATTAAAGGAGCCATTATATTCATAAACAAAATTGCCATCATAATTCCTTCGGGGTATGCTGGATTAACTACGCGGATAAGTATACCTAAAAGACCTACTAAAAACCCATATATCCATTTCCCTGTATTTGTTTGTGCTGCAGATACTGGATCTGTAGCCATAAATACCACACCAAATAAGAATCCACCTAAGCAGATTTGATGTATCGGATTCATCTTTAATAAGTAGTTTGTACTTTCAATAGATCCAGAGAAGTAGTTAAAGATTAATCCCATAACAATTCCTCCCAAAATACCAGACAAGATAACTCTCCAAGATCCAATACCTGTTGCGATTAAGTAAACAGCACCGACCAGTATAAGCAGTGCCGATGTTTCTGAGGCAGAACCTGGTATTGTACCAATAAAGCTTTCAAGTAATGAAGGCACCTGATCTACAAGACCATTGTACGCATTTGATAATGCGGTTGCTCCAGAGTAACCATCTACTGGTATTTGATCGTTTAAAGAAACCCAAACTTTATCCCCAGACATAACTGTTGGATAAGCAAAGTATAAGAACGCTCTTGCAGTTAGGGCAGGATTCATAATGTTCATTCCTGTTCCACCAAAAACTTCTTTTCCAATAACAACTGCAAAGGCAACTGATATTGCGAGCATCCAAAGGGGTAAATCTGCAGGCATAATCATTGGAATAAGCAAACCAGTAACTAAGTACCCTTCGTTTACGGAGTGTCCTCTTGATATAGCAAATCCAAATTCAATTCCTAAGCCAACTCCATAGGAAACTACAATCATTGGTAGAACCTTAATAGCTCCATAAATGAATGCTTCCATCATAGCAGGCTCAGTAATACCTATTGCAATAAAGTGTTGATATCCAATATTCCACATCCCAAAAATAAGAGCGGGTAAAAGTGCTAAAATAACGCTGAACATTGTTCTTTTTAAGTCAATTGCATCACGTATGTGTCCACCAGAGTGGGATGTGTGATCCGGGACAAATAAGAAAGTCTCAAAAGCGTCGTAAGCTGGGTATAGCTTTTCAAGTTTCCCGCCTTCTACAAAGTGGGGCTTTACGCTGTTTAGTATATTTTTGAATAATTTCATGATCTTGTCTTTAGCTACATTCTTTTTTTACCAAATCCAATCCTTCACGAAGAATTTCTTGAATCGGCATTTTCGAAGTACAAGAAAATTCGCACAAAGCAAAATCTTCTTCAGCAACTTCATAAATACCTAAATTCTCCATCAACTCAATATCTCCTATTAAAATAGATTTTATTAAGTGTTGAGGGTATACGTCCATAGGAAATACATTTTCATATTGTCCCGTAACTACATAAGCGCGTTCTTCACCGTTCATATTGGCAGAGATAGCGTATTCTTTCTTTGGGTTCATCCAGGAGAAGAATGTTCTAGATAGAGAGAATTTACTGAAACCAGGAAGTAACCAACCTAAAAAAGCTTGTTCTTTTCCTTCAGGAATTACAGAAATTTCGTTGTGGTAGAAACCTAAATTTCCATCTTCATAAATATGATTTCCAGTAAGAACATTTCCACTAATAAATCGGTTGTCTCCTTCTTTAATGTTTCCTTGAGTCATTGAAGTAATAGATGCTCCTTGCATACTTCTGTAGTAACGAGGTTTTTCTACCTGCGAACCAGCTAAAGCAATTAAACGAGTTGCATCGTATTTACCTTGACTAAATAAGCGACCTATTGCAATAACATCTTGAGGGTACATATACCAGACAACTTCTCCTTTATTAATAGGATCTATATGGTGAATTTGTACACCTACATTACCTGCAGGGTGAGGACCAGATACATTGTTTATCTGTACACCTTTCGCATTTGTAAATACTGATGAAGAGTTTGAATTCCCATCAATATTTAAATGCGTTGTACCTTCAGTAAGTTTTGTTACGATGTCTAAACCAGCTTGGAATTCTATTTCCATACCGTGTAAAACAAAATCACTATCGCAAGCTAAAGGAGCAGAGTCGAAAGCAGAAATGAATATTGCTTTTGGCATATCAGCTGGATTTGCAATTACAGCGAAAGGACGCTGACGTACAAATGGCCATACACCAGCAGCTAACATCTGCTCGATAATTTGCTCGCGCGATACTTCTTTTGCTTCTGCTTTAGAGAATTCTTTATAAGTGATTTCAGCATCAGCCTTTACCACTACAGCAAGAATTTTTCTTTTAGCACCACGGCGAATTTCAAAGATTTCACCACTTACAGGAGAAGTAATAATTACAGAGGGATTTTCCTTATCGAAAAACAAAGAAGATCCTGCCTGTACTTTATCACCAACTATTACTGTAAGTTTGGGAGTGAGTCCAATGAAATCGCTCGGCTTTACAAGGTAATATTCCGAAGCTGGAATATTGGCGTATACGCGATCTGCTGAACCAGTCAGCTTAATGCTTACACCTTTTTTGATACGAATGTCTTTAGACATGCCTATTGATTGATTAATCCTAATTTTTGAACTGCAAAAGTATGAATTTAAAGGTTCTAAATGAATAGACTTATTTTATTTAGAATGACTTAAAATAGGACTCGTATATTTATTATTCCAAAGATAAAATAAAATGTACTTTTATGCATTAATAAACCATGAAAATGAAAAGAGTATTTATCCTTTTTTGTGTCCTTACATTCCTGTTTACTTGTAAGGTAGGTGCTCAGCCAGAGTGGGAGACAGGCTTGTATTTACAAGACTCTATACACAGTACTAAAATTGGTGCTTGTATACTTAGTCCAAGCGAATCGCTTATTGATTTTCCTGTTGTAGCTCTTTCATCAGGCCAAACGTTAGGCTTGCAATTCGATAATTTCGATTTTAATGCAAACGATTATATGTATATAATTACACATTGTAATGCAGACTGGTCTGTGTCCGATTTACATGCTAGTGAGTTTTTAAACGGTTTTTATGAAAACTACATCAATAATTATGATTTTTCATTTAACACCAAGCAGTCCTATGTTCATTATGAATTAAATTTGCCTAATGGTGATTTTTCTTTTACAAAGTCAGGGAATTATATAATTACTGTTTACAATCCAGATAGTAATGATGAGGTGTTATTTACAAAGCGGTTTATGGTTTATGATGAGCAATTATTGATAGGAGCTATGGTTAAGCAAGCTACTTTTGCGAGCGGACGATTTACTGAACACGAAATAGACCTGACCGTGAATTTTACAAACATTGATTATGTAAACCCTATTCGAGATGTAAATATCGCTATTTATCAAGGTCATAGATGGGATAATGTTATAGATGATTTACAAGCCAGCTTTGTCGAAAAAAAGAAGCTAATTTATGATTTTGACAATGAATCTAGTTTCAAGGCTGGAAACGAATATCGTTTTTTCGACACAAAAAGTGTGCGATTCTTTACCGAACGAGTGCAGAATATAATTCACGATTCTATAGAGATTGTATTACTGTATCCAGATTATCCTTGGGGAAATCAAGCTTATAGTTTTTATCAAGATATTGAAGGATATTATGTTCCCAACATAATGGAGAAAAGTAATAACAATACCGAAGCCGATTATGTGTGGGTGAATTTTTGTTTAAAACAAAAACCATTTGTAGATAAAGGTTCTTTGTATATATACGGAGGTCTTACAAACTGGGCTATTGAAGAGTCGGCAAGACTTAATTACAATGAAGATGCAGCCTGTTATGAAACTAGCTTATTCTTAAAACAGGGCTATTATAATTACACCTATTTGTTTGTTCCTGAGGATACTCAAGTTCCTAGCCAATCGTATGTAGATGGTGACTATTACCAGACTAGCCAAGATTATTATGTATTTGTATATCTATACGATTACGATTATGGTTACGATAGGCTTTTAGGAATGCGAAGAATTTCTAGTAAAGGGATGTTTTAAACTCTTAATTCAGCTAGAAGTTTTTTGGCTTTTATTTTAATCATATAGGTTTTTCCTGTTGGAATAACCTCTTCTATAACTGCCGAAAATTCATTTTTAAATTCAGGAATTTCATCAGCAATTTTCACCAATAACTCCAAACTATAGAATTTAACATAGTCTGGGATTTTCTCTTCTCTCAGTAAATTCAAACAACAGTCTATTACAGTACCTGCATTCTCGGGGTCAAAGTCAATGGATTTAAGAATACGAATAAAACTTCCTATTTGTCCATGATGTGTGAAATTGGAGAATGCTTTAAATATTCTATCAACATCTGCTAGGAGCTCATTTTTATATTTGGGCATTGCTTTGTGCAAGTACCAAGAAGCTCTCCATGCGATGGGGTAGTTTGTACTTAGAGCAAGAGAAAACGTAGTTTCAAAGTTTTTTTTATTGCTTAGTATTTCAGCTACTAAACGTTCGTTTTCAGCTTTACTAGCAATTTTAAAATCTTCGAATACCAAATACATATATTCTGTATTAAATAATAGCTTTCCGTACTCGTACTAGTTTAGTCAACAAATCTTCTAGTTGGTCTAGCGGTAACATATTAGCTCCATCAGATTTAGCTTCAGAAGGATTGGGATGCGTTTCTAGGAAAATCCCATCGGCTCCTGCTGCAATACCTGCCTTTGCAATGGTTTCTATAAGCTGAGGTTTACCTCCTGTAATTCCTGAAGTTTGATTGGGTGTTTGTAAAGAGTGGGTAATGTCTAATACTACCGGGAATCCTAAGTTTTGTACCGCTGGAATAACGCGCATGTCTACGATTAGATCTTGGTACCCAAACATTGTACCTCTGTCTGTTATAGCTACGTTTGAGTTTCCGGAGTCAATCACTTTTTGTGCGGCAAACTGCATAGATTCAGCCGAAAGGAATTGCCCTTTTTTTATGTTTATTGCTTTCCCTGTTTTTGCAGCAGCAACCAATAGGTCTGTTTGTCTACATAAAAAAGCAGGAATCTGAAGCACGTCTACATATTCTGCAGCCATAGCAGCTTCTTCTGCAGAGTGAATATCTGTTACAGTAGGAATATTAAAATGATCGCCTACTTTTTTTAGAATTTTTAAAGCTTTTAAATCGCCAATACCTGTAAAACTATCCAAACGAGAACGATTGGCTTTGCGGTAAGATCCTTTAAAAATAAAGGGTATTTGTAGCTTATCGGTAACTTCTTTAATCTTTTCTGCAATCTCAAAAGCCATCTCTTCGCTTTCTATAGCACAAGGCCCAGCTAGTAAATAGAAATTATTTGCTTCTGTATTTTTTAATGTAGGTAGTGCCTTAAGCATATTTAGGATTTTAAAAAGTCAATTATTGTTTGAGCTACTTCTTTATTCTTTAGGATTCTTCTATGGCCTAAATTCTGGGTACATAAAAGTGTGCTGTTTTTCCAGTTTTCGTGAATCTGATGTGCACATTCTACTGGCGCATCAACATCGTCTTTGCAGTGGATGATTAAGCCTGGTGTTTCAATATGTTTCACCATTGTACGTAGACTAAGGTCTTCGAATTTTTGAGAAAACTTTCTCTCTAGTCGGCTTTTTATAATCTCCGCTACTTTATTAGATAGGTTTATTTGTTTGCAATACGATTTTAAAACCCAGTCTACACTTGCTGGAGATCCAATGGTAATACATTTTTTTGGATTAAATCCTTGTGTGATTGCGTGTATACAAGCAGATCCACCCATAGAATGCCCAATGATAGATTCAATATCAGGGAACTGCTTATTAAGCGCTAAAATAATTTCAGAAAACTCTATAAAGTGCGTGTGCCTACCATTAGAGTTTCCGTGTCCTGGAGCGTCAAAACTGTATACTTTATAACCTGCTTTAATAAGTGGTTCTGCTAAATGTGCTACTTGTGTAGCTCTTCCAGCCCAACCATGTACTAGGAGTATTGCTTTATTAGCATCTCCCCATTCGTATACTTTTACTTTGTTGTTTTTGAAAGTGATGGTTTTAGTTTTCGCCTCACTTAAATATTTTTGCTCTTGTATTGGAGCATTAAACCTAATAGGGGTAAAGAATAAAAATGCCGCTATTCTTGAACTCAAAAATGGAGATATTCTCTCCAGAATTGAAAAACTCATTCTTATCCATTTAGGAGCGGTGAGTGCAGGTTTTTGTTCTTTTGTAGTATTCAATTTTTAGTTTTATTGGCTTAGATAAAATAGAAGTACTTAATTACAAATTGATAATTGTCCGTTATTGACAATTGCGATTGCTTTTCCAGTAAATACTCTACCTAGTAAGGGAGTGTTTTTAGATTTTGAGCTAATATACTTTTCTAAGAAGGTCCATTTTAGCTTTGGGTCAAACAAGGTTAAATCGGCTAAGTTTCCTTCTTCAATTGCGGGACAATCTAATCCTAAAATAGCTCTTGGCTTACACGTAAGTTTTTCAACTATTAGAGCAGTGTCGGCTAATGTTTTTAGAGCGGTGTTGGCTACAGCAAAAGAGGTTTCTAAATTTATCATCCCAAAATCTGCGATGTTGAATTCGCATTTTTTGTTTTCTATATTTTGAGGATAATGATCTGAGCAAATTGCGTCTATAGTACCATCTATAAGACCTTTTTTAAGTGCCTCTATATCTGCCTCCGACCGTAGAGGAGGGTTTACTTTTAGATTGCTATTAAAGCTTTCTAATAAAGTATCGTTTAAAAGCAAGTGGTAGGAGCTTGTATCAGCAGTTACATTTAATCCTTTCGCCTTAGCTTCTCTAATTAGGTTTACAGATTGTGCGGTAGAAATAGTAGAGAAGTGAATTTTAGCGTCGGTGTATTCACAAAGCTGCAGGTCTCTAGCTAATTGTAGTTCCTCTGCTAAAGCAGGAATTCCCTTTAAACCCAGTTTTGTACTTGTTACACCTTCGTTCATTTGACCATTCTCAGCTGTTTTGGCTTCTGCGGAATACGACATTATAAGCCCATCGAAATTCTGAGCATATAACAGAGCAATCTTCATTAAACTTGCATTGGAAATAGAACGTTTATCATCGCTAAAAGCGATGGCTCCATTTTGATGCATATCGTACATCTCTGTAATTTGTTCCCCTTTACGGTTCTCTGTAAGTGCTCCAATAGGATGTAAGTCTACAATATTATGCGACGATTGGTGAAGCAAATAACTAATATCTGACTTAGATTGAATACACGGTTCTGTTGAGGGCATAAGAGCAATATGAGTAAACCCTCCTTGAGCGGCAGCATTCATACCACTATCTAGGTCCTCTTTGTACTCGTGTCCCGGTTCTCCGAAACGAGCATTTAAATCGGTCCATCCTTGAGAAATATGTAAATTTTCGGACTCTATCGTTTCAGCTTCAGCATCTATTATACTGTCTTTTATAGAAAGGATAAGCCCGTTTTCTATGAGTATATCTTTTTCTAATTGATGGTGTTTAGAGCTTGGGTCTAAAATGGTTGCTTTTTTAATGAGAATTTTCATAGGTAGCTTTTAGTTCTCTAAATTAATTTGAGCCTTTTTTTTCCAATTTTTAAGAAGTAAACTTTCTATAAGTATAAATAATAATCCCAATAGAATAAATACTTTCCATAGAGGTGTTCCACTACGATTTTCTTTAAGTGCTTCTTCAAGCTGAAGACCTTCTTTATACCACACATTTATATGTGGGTGTTGTTTACTTATACTTTCTAATTCTTCCGTTTCCCAACTAGATAAAATACTCTCTTGTCTGTTGTAGTTAAAGGAAAGAATTCTTTCTTCTAAACCATTATTTAAACTAAAATAACCGTCTTCTTCAAGTATTGTCGGAATAGTAATTTGCACTCTTTGATCCACGGTTCTAACCTCTGGAATGAGCTCTAAAGTACTTCCTTTTTTTAGTTTCCACTGTTGACTAGTACTCGTTTCGGTAAGAGAAATAATTCTGTCTTTTCCGAGTGTGTAGTACAATTGTTGTGTTCTAGAACTTTGGCTTGCTATATTATATAATAAAGGAACAAAGAGTGCATGTTTCTCTAAACTATTTGCAACCGAGCCAAGTGGAGATGTTTGTAGGTATATAGATCCTAGCCCATTTTTATATGAATTTAAAAAGGCTTCTTTAGTATTTAAAAGTAGAATATTCTCTTCTGAGTTTTTATAAGAGTTTGCTAAACTAAAATACTGATTTACCTCTGGGTAATCTGTTGATTTAGCGTGCTTTTCGAATACTTCATTAAACACTATATGGTTCTTGTTGATACTTGATATTGTAACTTTCTTGTTGTTAAGTTTTGTGAATTCAGGTATGTTTAAGGCGGTAGCTAAAGCTTTACAAGAATTATAATTTAGAGTTTTAGAAGGGATGATTAATAAGTTACCCCCCTGTTTGGTGTATTCTTTTAGACTGTTTATAAATCCTGTAGTAGGATTAGAAAGAGCTTCTAGAATAATTAGGTTCTGTTTTTTGAATTCAGAAAAATTTAGCTTGCCTAATGGTTTGCTAGTATATTCGAAGAGTGGATCTTTAAATAGAGAAGTCAATGATTTATTAGGCATTCCTTGGTGAATGGAGAGTACTTTTGTCGTTCGTTCAACTCGATAATTAAAATACAAACGATTGTCGAATGCTATAGTAGCATCACTAAGTTCAATATAAGCTTGCTGAATCCCTATTGTGTGATTGTTGAAAATTAGTTTTGCTTCAGTTTTTGAGTTAGGCTCAACTTTTAGGGTGCTCAGTGCTTTTTGTTTTCCATTAATAAACAGTTTAACACTCAGGTTTTCTATTAATTCATTGGATGTGTTCGATACTTTAAAAGACAGAATTTCTTGCTGTCCTAGTGTGTGGTTTGGAGTTTCAAGGTAACAAGTGTCTATAGCTAAATTAGCTTGTGGATACGAACTAATTGGCAGTAAATGCGTAGTTATGTTAGTATGATGAGTATAAAAATATTCTGGGCAAGTTGTTTTTTGAAAATCACTGATCAGGTATAATTCCAAAGGATTGTTAAGTTCATTTTTTGTAATGGACTTAAATCGATCGATTACCGATTTCATATTTAATATCGATGGAACAATATGTGTGTTGTCAATAGCTTCTAAGCAGTCATTATAGTCTATTACTCGCTGATGTTTACCTTGTAATTCATTGCTAAAAAAAACAAAATCATCTTTTCCTTTATGCGCTTTTAAAATGGATCTAGCATGGTTTTTAGCCTGTTCAAGAAGCTCACCTTTATCATTGTTGGCTTCCATACTAAACGAATTGTCTATATAGAGACCTACAATTTGTTTAGTCTTAACAAGTCTTTCTTTTTTACTAAGGTAAGGTTCACAAAATGCAAGTATTATTGCAGAGAGTAGGAGTAGTCTAATTAATAATAAAAGTAACTTTTGAAGCTTGGTTATATTGCTTTTTTTCTGCTGTAATTGTCTCAAAAACGATACGTTACTGAAGAGAACAGTTTTGTGTTTTTGTAGCGAAAATAAGTGAATAAGGATAGGGATGGCTAAAGCCAGAAAAGCGTAGAGGAAGTATGGTTCCAGTAATTTCATTAAAAAGCAAAGTTAAAGTTTTTATAGACCTGTGAAAGTTGAATGACTAAAACTTCTCATAAATTCCCAATCCAAATAGTGCGAAGTCATATTTAGCTGGATCTTCTTTGCAAAAACTTCGCAAGTGAACATCTAGTTCTTTTACTGTTTTCCAGTCATTTGCTTTTCTATTTATAAGACCAAGTTTGCGTGCTACATTAGCTGTGTGTACGTCTAAAGGACAAGATAATTGGCTTGGATTTAACGTTTTCCAGACCCCAAAATCTACCCCTTTATTATTTGGCCGCACCATCCATCTTAAAAACATAATTAGCCTTTTTGATGCAGAGCCTTTTAGTGGATCAGAAATGTGTTTCTGTGTCCTTTGTAAATGTTCTATGCTGAAAAATGTTTGTTTGAAATTTGAAATACCCTCACTCATATCATCTTTCTCGGTGTAAAAACAGGCTTCTAAGCCATTGTGGTTTTGGTAGATGTTTCGTAATGCGTAAATAAATGTTTGTAAATCGACTCCCTGAAAAGTACGGTGACAAAAATTAAGGCTTTTGTTAATTTCTTTCTCACTTGCATTTAAGATAAAGTCATAAGGACTGTTATCTAGTATTGTCATCATTCCTCTAGCATTTTTCATAATCATAGCTCTACGTCCCCATGCTATAGTAGCACTCAAAAAGGCAGAAATCTCAACATCTTCTTTAAGGCTAAATTCATGAGGTATACTTATAGGGTCATCATTGATGAAGTTTGGCTTTTGGTAAAGGGCTACTTTGTCGTCTAGAAAATCTTTTAGGTCTTTGTGTGTCATGTACAGTTAAGGACTTGTATTTGGTCGGATTTTATACTTTGCAATTTAGAAAAAACAATAATTGTAAGAACTTATTCACATCGTAATTTTTTGTACTTAAATTTTATAATTTCGAATCTTCTCTAAAAGAATAGTATGAAGCTTTGTATTGCAGAAAAACCGAGTGTTGCCAGAGAGATTGCTCTTGTGCTAGGTGCCAATGAAAAAAAGATAGGGTATTACGAAGGTAATGGTTATCAGGTGACTTGGACTTTCGGTCATTTTTGTACCCTTAAAGAACCCCATGAATACAATCCATCGTGGAAGCCCTGGAACTTGAGTTATTTACCTATTTTACCTCCTGCTTATGAGATAAAGTTGATAGATAATAAAGGTGTGCGCGATCAGTTCGCCATTATAAAATATTTAGTTAATCCTTGTACTACTGTTATAAACTGTGGAGATGCTGGGCAAGAAGGAGAATTAATACAGCGATGGGTATTAGAACATGCTGGAAATACAAAGCCTATAGAGCGTTTATGGATTTCTTCGCTAACCAACGAGGCTATTAGAGAAGGTTTTTCGAAGTTAAAAGACGGGAGTGAATTCGATAAGTTATACAATGCGGGTAAAGCTAGAGCAATAGGAGATTGGGTTTTGGGTTTTAATGCCACTCGATTGTATACTCTTCGCTATGGAAATGGAAAACAAGTTTTGTCTATTGGTAGAGTACAAACACCTACTTTGGCAATGATTGTGAACCGACAGAAAGAGATTGAGAGTTTTAAGCCGAGCCCTTACTGGGTGCTTCAAACAAAGTATAAAAACACACTATTTAATGCCGAATCAGGTAAGTTTTTAGATTTACCAAAAGCGAAGCAGCAATTAGAATTAATGTCTCAATCGGATTTCGAAATCCTATCTAATGAGACTAAAGAAGGGAAGGAGAGCCCCCTGCGTTTATTCGATTTAACTTCATTACAAGTTTCGTGTAACAGTAGGTTTAATTTATCTGCCGAAGAAACATTAAAAATTATTCAAGGACTATACGAGAAAAAACTTTGCTCTTATCCTCGTGTAGATACTACCTTTTTACCTAACGATGTATATCCTAAAATTGAAGGAATTCTTAAAGGATTACAAGTGTATGGTTCAATTATTAGCCCTTTATTAGGTAAGCCAATTCGGAAATCGAAAAAGGTATTTAACGATAAAAAAGTTACCGATCACCATGCGATTATTCCTACGGGGCAAAATCCCTCTAGTGGATTATCCTATAATGAGAAAATGGTGTTTGATTTAATAAGTAAGCGATTTATAGCGGCTTTTTACCCAGATTGTACCGTGTCTAATACAACGGTAAAAGGGCTAGCTAATACAGTAGCTTTTAAAGCGAATGGAAAACAAATTCTAGATTTAGGTTGGCGAAATGTTTACGGTAAAGATTCTACTGGAGATTCCGATGAAGCTATCATGCCCGATTTTAAAGTTGGGGAGCGCGGGGCTCATGAACCTATACTTGATGAGAAATCTACAAAAGCTCCTTCTTGGCATACAGAGGGTACTTTGTTACGTGCGATGGAAACGGCAGGTAAACAAGTAGATGATGAAGAGGCTAGAGATTTGATGAAGGAAAATGGTATCGGTAGACCTTCAACTCGTGCTGCCGTTATTGAGACATTGTTTAGACGACAGTATATCGTAAAACAAAAAAAGAAATTAGTTGCCACTCCTATGGGCGTTCAGCTTATAGATACCATTCAAAATGAACTTTTGAAATCTCCCAAACTCACGGGGCAATGGGAAAAGAAATTAAGAGATATTGAACAAGGTACCTACGACTATAAGGTGTTTTTAAAAGAAATGGAAGCCTTAGTTACTACTGTAGTGAAGGATGTGAAAAATCGTCAGTCTGTAAGTCGTTTTCGTGAAACTGATTCTAAAATCATAAAAAACACCTTACTTCCTGTGTGTCCAAAATGTAAAACTGGACAGATTTTGAAAGGAAAAACAGCTTTTGGATGTAGTGACTTTAAAAAGGGATGCCAATTTGTAATCCCTTTCCTTCAATTTGGGAAAACACTCAGTGAAAAACAAATAGTTCAGCTTATTACAAAAGGAAAAACAAGCTATTCTAAAGGGTATTTACTTAATGATGCTAAAGTAGAAGGAAGGTTGCTCTTTTCTGAAACCTATACGGTAGAACTAGAATTAAAGGAAGAGTCTATATTAAAGTGTCCTAATTGTAAGATTGGAAATATAATACAAGGAAAAACTGCTTTTGGGTGCGAGCGATTTAAAGAAGGATGTAAAACCATTGTTCCTTTTGAGCTTTATGGTAAAAAACTTACGGAAGCACAGTGTAAACAACTACTTTCAAAAGGAGAGACCTCTCTTATTAAAGGCTTTGTGGTAAACGGAGAAAAGGTGGATGCTAAGCTTGAATTTGATGAGCGCTTTTCGATTCAATTACTTTAATAAAAGTAATTCACAGTA
>CAJJAI010000054.1 GCA_905182215.1 Flavobacteriales bacterium UBA6772
ATTTTTTCTAAACCTTCCAAACCATTTTCGGCTACTTCAACTTTATAGCTGCTATCTTCTTCTTGAATGATATTCGACAGTACATTTCGAATAGCCTTTTCATCTTCTATAATGAGGATTTTTGCCATGTGTGGGGTTTTGTTATGAGTGTATCAATAAGTCCTTCTTTGAGCGCGTAACTCGAAAGTCGTAGGTCGTGTATGATAAGTCGATTTAAAATATAATTTATGATCACTACTGCAATAACAATCATATCGGCACGCATAGGAACAAGTCCTTCCATATGCAATCGTTGTTCCAAAGTCGATCCCGAAATCAATCTTTGAATACCATTGTAATCAGTCATTAAAAACTGGTAATTAGTCTCTTTTTTCCACAGCTCACAATCCCCATTTTTACATGAAATCATTTCTGCTAGCGTATCAAAAGACCCTGAAGAACCAATCAAACAATTAACTTCGTATACTTCAGCCATCTCCAACATTTCTTCTAGAGATTCTTCTAGGTACTCATCAATTGCAGTAACATCCTCCAATTTAATAGGGTTTGCTGGCTCAAACATTTCTAGCAAACGCGCCACTCCAAGTTTATAACTCTTTCGCCAAAAAGTTTCTTCACTATTGGCAATTATAAATTCGGTGCTTCCACCACCAATATCAATAATTAGTTTTGGAGAATCTCCTAGATCCATTGCTTGTTTTACACCTTGGTAAATTAAGTTAGCCTCGGTATCACCATCAATTAAATTAATAAGAATACCTAAAGTATCTTGTACTTCTTTAACAAATAAAGTTCCATTGCTTGCGCTCCTTATCGCAGAAGTCGCTACTGCATAAAATTCTGTAATATTTTCTTCTACGAGTTTAGCTTTGTATTGTGTAAGCGCTGCAATTCCTCTTTTATATGGAGTATCGGCAATAAACCCTTTGGTAATACCACCTTCACCAAGTTTAACTGCGATTTTAGTTTTGTAAAAAATAGTATAGTCCTGCTCTTTTACTTCTGCAAGAAGTAAATTAAACGTGTTGGTACCTAAGTCTATAATTCCTATTTTTCTCATTTTTTAACTCTGTTTAATCCACTTCCATAAAGTTTTGTAAGTCACTTTTTGTCCGTACATCAAAATTCCTACTCGGTAAATTCTACCTGCAATCCAGCTGGTAAAGATAAAACCAATAATTAACAATACCATCGATAATCCTATTTCCCATAATGGCGGATCAAAAGGCAATCTACCCATCATTACAATTGGTGAGGTAAATGGAATTATGGAACACCAAAATGCAAGAGAACTATCTGGGTTTTCGAGTATAGTTTGCAATGCAATAATGGAAAAAATGAGTGGTATTGTAATAGGCATCATAAATTGCTGGGTATCCGTTTCGGAATCGACAGCCGCACCAACTGCAGCAAATAAGGCACCATACATTAAGTAGCCACCCACAAAATAAAATAGAAACGTTGCCAATAAAAGAGTCAGATTCATGCTTTCTAACTGAGCTAAAATTGACGCAATTCCGTTTTGAGGAATTTCAACATCTTGTAGTAGTAGTTCTGTTCCGTTAGCTAAGTCTGCTGGATTTATTTCTGCTGGACTTACCAACAAAGTAGTAGCTAAAGTGCTCAATACAAAAGTGAGTAAAATCCAGAGTGCAAATTGCGTAAAACCGACTAAGGCTACACCAATAATTTTCCCCATCATTAGTTGAAATGGCTTTACCGAAGAGATAATGATTTCTACAATTCTACTTGTTTTTTCTTCCATTACACCACGCATAACCATGGTTCCGTATAAGAAAATAAACATATAAATTAAAAAACCTCCCGCCATGCTTAAGCCCATTGCAATTTCTGTAGAACCCAATTTTTCGCTTCCACTTTCTCCCAGTATAATAGTATTTAGGTTAATATCTGCTCTAGTTTTTTCGATGATATCTCTGGTTAAACCTTCATTTTTGAGTTTTATAGATTCGATTACAGATTCTATATTTCGAGAAATTAAACGTCTATTGGCTAAACTTATCGGTTTGTGTGCAAATACATTTATAATACTCTCTAGTTCACTTATAGTACTCTCGCTAGAGTTTGGAATGTGCACCAAAGCAAAGGCTTCGCTTTGCTGAAACAATGCTTTTACCTTTAGTATAGGCTCAGAAAAAAATGTAGTCTTTACCGCTTCTGATTTTTCGAATTGAGAAACAAAAAGTCCGCTTTCATCACAGATCCAAATACTGCGTTCTTCAGTATCTGAGTTGTCCATTAATATTGGAGTCATCATTAGTGCAGCCATTAAAATAGGGCCTAAAATGGTCATTACGATAAACGACTTTTTCCGAACTCTAGAAAGGTACTCACGCTTGATGATTAAGATTATTTTATTCATAATTAATTTCCTTGTACAGTTCGTATAAATATTTCGTTTACAGTAGGAATCTTTTCTTCAAATCCTTTAATATCACACTTGTCTAGTAAAAAACGGATTAGTTCTGTAGCAGAACTGTCGTTTACTATTTGAATTTCTGCCTTATGTGAGTTCTTGTGAATTAATTTAAGATGCTCGGGCAAGCTGTTTAAGAATTCTAGTTCGGTAGAAGAGAAATCTACTGTGTAAATTTGTTGTTTGTATTTTTCTTTGATTTCGCTAATAGGGCCGTCTAATATTTTTTTAGATTTATCTATCAGGGCTATATGGTCGCAAAGTTCTTCAACCGATTCCATGCGATGCGTAGAGAAAATAATGGAAGTTCCATTTTCCTTTAATTTCAGTATTTCATCTTTGATAATGTTGGCATTTATAGGGTCGAAGCCAGAAAAAGGTTCGTCAAAAATTAAAAGTTTAGGCTGATGTAAAACAGTCGTGATAAACTGAATTTTTTGCGCCATTCCTTTAGATAACTCTTCTACTTTTTTATCCCACCATGGAGTGATGTCGAATTTTTCGAACCAAGTATGTAAAGCTTTTCTAGCTTCTTTTTCCGAAAGACCTTTTAGCTGTGCGAGGTAGAGGGCTTGTTCTCCAACCTTCATCTTTTTATATAAACCACGCTCTTCCGGTAAATAGCCAATTTGACCTATATGTCCGTGGTTTAATTTTTGACCATTAAAAAAAACTTGCCCCTCATCGGGCATCGTAATTTGATTAATCACTCGAATTAAACTTGTTTTTCCTGCTCCATTAGGTCCTAAAAGTCCAAATATTTGTCCTTCTTCCACCGATAAACTCACATCGTTTAAGGCTATATGGTTGCTGTAAGATTTACTTACCGATTGCACTTCAAGTACTTTCATCATTAAAAAATTGAATTCTTATTGTGATTAAATATAACCTATTTAAAGGATTTTAGACCTTGCTTCATTTCTAATATTTATACTTTAATAGCGTGTTTTTTAAAACTTAAAACCTTTACTTTTGATGAGTTCATAAATCAAAGCGTTGCCCATGATTCAATATACATTTTCTTATTCCAAGCCACATCAACATTTTATAGATATAGAAATGCGTGTAGAAAAACACGATGCCTCAGAATTGATTTTGCAATTACCGGCTTGGAGGCCTGGACGTTATGAATTAGGAAACTTTGCTAAAAATATTCAACAATTTTCGGTGTGTGATATTCAGGGAAATCCACTGAAATTTGAGAAAATCACAAAAGATACTTGGAAAGTTTCTACGCCCGATATATCGACTGTTGTTGTGTCGTATAATTATTATGCGAACGAATTAAATGCGGGATCCACCTACGTGGATGAAAATAAATTGTATGTAAATCCTGTAAACTGTTGTCTTTTTATTCCTACCAGAATGGAGGAGGAATGCGTAGTTGATTTGGAGATCCCCAAGGAGTATCAAATTGCTTGTTCGTTGCCTCAAAATGGACATAAACTTAGGGCAGTAAACTTTAATGAATTAGTAGAAAGCCCTTGGGTAGCTTCCAATTCCTTGCTGCATAAAACATACACTGTAGAATCGGTTAAATTCTATGTATGGTTTCAAGGTGATTGCACACCTGATTGGAATCGAATTCTTACAGATTTTGAAGCTTTTACGATTCAGCAAATTAAAGATTTTACAGCATT
The DNA here is from genome assembly GCA_905182215.1 of Flavobacteriales bacterium UBA6772. GTDB lineage: Bacteria > Bacteroidota > Bacteroidia > Flavobacteriales > UBA7430 > UBA6772. The sequence continues at coordinate 4,078 of CAJJAI010000054.1, forward strand.
TCCAGTTTCAGAATACCACTTTATAAATCTCATGTTACCCTATAAGGCTTACCATGGAGTTGAGCACACTGCCAATACCGTTATTTCATTAGGTCCGGGAAAAGATTTGATGACCGACAAGATGTATGATTCTTTGTTAGGGGTTTCCTCGCATGAGTTGTACCATACTTGGAATGTAAAACAAATTAGACCAGCGGCACTTTTACCTTACGATTATACCAAAGAGAATTATTCGAGAATGGGCTATTTGTACGAGGGTGTAACTACCTATATGGGCGATTTGTATTTAAAACGCTCTAAGGTATTTTCTGATCAGGAATTTTATAAAACGCAAGAGGACAACCTTCAAAAGCACTTCCACAATGGAGGACGTGGATCTATGTCGGTGGCAGATTCTAGTTTCGATACTTGGCTCGATGGTTATGTAATGGGAATTCCAAATAGAAAAGTTTCTATTTATACCGAAGGCGCTTTATGTGCTTTAATGCTCGATATTTTTATGCTTCATAAAAGTGCAGGGAAGCAGTCGTTAAGAACTCTTATGACTAAGTTGTATTTAGAATACGCTTGTAAAGGGAAAGGGCTTACCGAAGAGGATTATATAAACGAGTTAATTTCTTTTGGAGGCGATAAAGCATTGGCAATTGTAGAGAATCACTTGTATGGAACCAAAGATTTTAGAGCTCCCTTGAATGAGGCACTTTCTTTAGTAGGTATACAAATTATTCAAGAAGAAAACCCTGATTTCTTAGCCGCTAGTTTGGGGATTAAAGGTGTGTTTACTAAAACAGGATTTGAGATTAAGGCGGTGCAAGAGGATTCTATTGCCGATGAATGTAAAATTGCCCTTGGTGATGTAATATTGGAAGTAAATACTGCTGAAATTACAAAAGACCTCTTGACTTCTTTAAGTGCAAAAGAGTCTGCTATTTTTAAAGTGAAAAGGCGTTTTGAAACGATTGATTTAGAAATCTCTCTTTTAGATAAATCGCATTATCAAATCAATAAAATTGTAGCTATGGAAAATGTTTCTGTTGAGGAAAGGGTGTTGTTAGGTAAGTGGTGTGATTCTACTAATTAGTACAGAATTTAATTCTATATATTTGTTCAAAATAATTAAACCCAATACTATGAGAAATCTATTTATAATTATTCTATTAGTTCCAATTACAATGTTTGGACAAGTGAAGAAAGAGGTTGCGCAAGTTCATAGTTTAGATAAGGTAAGCCTTAATTTATTAAATAAACAATTTAAAATAGAGCAAACTGGTCGTGTTTTTCAATTGTTTGGTTTAGGGATGATGAGTTATGGCTTTTTGTCTAATTATATTTTGTCTAAAAAAGAGGTCAATCTAGAAATGTCTTTTGATGAGTCTAATGACGAGATAGCTAGTAGATTAGAAAAGATTCAAAATAATGAGCTTATTTCCGGTCTAGGTGCTTTAATCTCTTCTATAGGTATTGTAATCCCAATGAATTTTAATTACCAACAAAATAAAGGAGCATGAATATAAAACTATCGGCCAATTACATGTATTAAATGGTAGAATTACTTTTAAACAGGTGAATTCTACCTTTAGAAAAGGGGATAGAGTTTTTGTGAAAACTCTTTACGGGCCAACTGTTGTTAAGGGGGTTTTAAGTAATTATTTCTTCGATAGAATTGAAATTATAGGTGATGAGGGACAAAATTATATTTTACATCTAAATATATTGGAATATATAGAGTTAGAAGGTTTGAGGTAATTTCATCACTTCTATTGAATGACAAAGTATTGATTAGTTTTATTTAACAGCAATCATAGA
>CAJJAI010000055.1 GCA_905182215.1 Flavobacteriales bacterium UBA6772
GTTTTCAAAAACTCTGTGTTGCATCGCTTTTTCAACATTCAAAATCTTACCACGTAAGGGTAAAATTGCTTGAAAAGCTCTATCTCGACCTTGTTTTGCAGTTCCCCCTGCAGAGTCTCCCTCAACAAGGAAAATCTCACATTTCGTAGGGTCTTTCTCAGAACAATCGGATAGTTTACCAGGCAAACCTGTAGAAGACATCACCGTTTTACGCTGTACCATCTCACGTGCTTTACTAGCAGCTTGACGAGCTTTAGCAGCTAATATTACCTTTAAGATAATTTGCTTAGCGTCTTTAGGATTTTCTTCTAGGTAATTGTTAAGCATTTCGCCTACCAACTGATCTACCGCTCCTGAAACTTCAGAATTTCCTAATTTAGTTTTTGTTTGACCTTCAAACTGAGGCTCCATTACCTTCACTGAAATAACCGCAGTAAGACCTTCACGGAAATCATCACCTGCAACAGTAACTTTTTCACGCTCTAGCATTCCCGACTTTTCGGCATACGATTTTAAAGTACGCGTTAAAGCTCTACGGAAACCAGTAAGATGAGTTCCACCTTCGTGGGTATTAATATTGTTTACGTATGAATGTAAGTTTTCTGAGTAAGTGGTGTTATAACTCATAGCCACCTCTACAGGTACACCATTCTTCTCACCTTCCATGTACATTACATTCTCGATAAGATTTTCTCTAGATTCGTCTAAGTATTCAACGAATTCACTTAAACCTCCATCAGATAAAAAAGTAGCTGTAATATCTTTTCCATCTTCGTCTTGTTCTCTCCTATCGACAATAGATAAAGAAATACCTTTATTTAAGAAGGAAAGTTCTCTTAGCCTAGCAGCTAGAATATCATATACATACTCGGTAGTTGTAAAGATACTTGCATCGGGTAAAAAAGTAATAATAGTACCTCTATAATCGGTTGTACCTACTTCTAAAACTTCCGTTTGTGGAATACCTTCAGAGTATTCTTGTGTAAATATTTTACCACCTCTGTGCACCTCTGCTTTCAAGAAAATAGAAAGAGCGTTTACACAAGAAACACCCACACCGTGTAAACCACCAGATACTTTATAAGAATCTTTATCGAATTTACCACCTGCGTGTAAAACAGTCATTACAACTTCTAAAGCAGATTTACCTTCTTTTTGGTGTATTGCAGTAGGAATACCACGACCATCATCTTTTACCGAAATAGAATTATCGGTATTAATAATCACGTCTATATTTCCACAGTGACCAGCTAGGGCTTCATCAATAGAGTTATCAACTACTTCGTATACTAAATGGTGTAACCCTTTCTGTCCAATATCACCAATGTACATAGCCGGACGTAAACGTACAGCCTCTAATCCTTCGAGTACCTGTATACTATCCGCCGAATAGTCTTCTCCTTTTATCTCTTCACTCATATCGTATAGCTTTTAAAAGTCAATTTTGACATCTAACAAATATAAACATTTAGCTCATTTATTAAGATTTGAAAGACTCTAAAAAGAATCTATTTTATTAACATTTTATAGAGTAATTAACATTTGATTTAGAGGTAATTATAAGCCATAAAAAAAGGCTCCAAAAAGGAGCCTTTATATGAATATGTTGAGAATAATTACTCAGCAATAACTTCAAATATTACATCAACAACTACTTGTCTGTGTAAACGTACTTGAGCAGTATATTTACCTAAAGCCTTTACAGACCCACCAATAATAGTAATGTATTTCTTTTCAATTGTTTGACCCGCTTTAGCAAAGTTTGCTGCTAAATCGATTGTAGTAATTGAACCGAATAATTTATGTCCGCCTTCAGCAACTTTAGCCGATAACTTCACTTCAAGACCTTTAAGTGCCGTAGCGATCTTGTTAGCGTCATCAACAATTTTTTGCTCTTTAAAAGCTCTTTGTTTTAAGTTTTCAGCTAAAACTTTCTTTGCTGAAATAGTAGCCAAAATACCTAGGCCTTTAGGAATAAGGAAGTTTCTACCGTAACCGTTTTTCACAATTACAACATCGTCTTTAAAACCTAAGTTTGCTACCTCTTGAGATAAAATAATTTCCATCGTTTCGGTATTTTACTTCATTAAATCTGTTACGTAAGGTAAAACAGCTACGTGACGTGCTCTTTTTACCGCTTGGGCTACTTTTCTTTGAAACTTCAAAGATGTTCCCGTAATACGACGAGGTAATATTTTACCCTGTTCGTTTAAGAATTTCATTAAGAAATCGCCATCTTTATAATCGATGTACTGAATACCTAATTTCTTAAAACGACAATATTTCTTCTGCTTACCAGTATCAATAGATAGTGGAGTAAGGAATCTAATTTCTGAATTACTAGCCATTACTTAGTCGCTTTAGATTTGTTTAACTTATCTCTTCTTTTAGCAGCATAAGCCATAGCATCTTTATCCAAGGCAACAGTTAAGAATCGCATAACACGCTCATCTCTCTTTAAGATAACCTCTAATGTAGAAGTTAAAGTTGCTTCTCCTTTGAATTCTACTAAAAAGTAAAATCCACTTTTCTTTTTTTGGATAGGGTAAGCTAGCTTTTTCAAGCCCCAGCTTTCCGACGCTACAATCTCAGCACCATTTGATGTCAAATGATCTGAAAATTTGCTTACTGCTTCCTTTGTCTGTTCATCAGACAAAACGGGATTCAAAATGAAAACAGTTTCGTAGTTTCTCAACATTGTTATTAATTTAGTTTATTAATAGTCTGCAAAAGTAAGTAATTTTTCTCAATAAGAAAAACGTTCTAAACAACAGTAATTACAAATTCTAATTTGACTTAATACAAAGACAAATAGAGTGCTATCATAATTTAAAATGAACCTGAATTTTCAACATTAAACCTTTTAAGCGAAGTTTACTACTCATGATGATAGGGCTCATTTTTTTGGATTGTCATTGCTCGGTAGATTTGCTCCACCATAAACAAACGAATCATTTGATGAGAAAAAGTCATTTTGGATAAGGAGAGTTTTCCTTGTGCTTTTGCATACACAGAAGTATCAAATCCATAAGGACCACCCACTACAAAAACAAGTCTTTTAATTCCAGAATTCATCTGCTGCTGCAAGTGTTTTGAAAAAGCCAAGGAGGTAAATTCTTTTCCTTTATCGTCTAGTAAAACTAATTTGTCGCCAACTTTGAGTTTAGCTAAAATTAAATCTCCTTCTAGTTTTTTTTGCTGAGCCTCAGACAAGGATTTCCTGTTTTTAATATCGGGAATCTCCTCACAATCGAAGCCAATATAGTGCTTTAGCCGATTGCGGTACTTATCCATACCTTCCATCAAATATTTCTCATCGGTTTTACCGATAACTAAAAGTAAAATCTTCATCTAGACTCTTTAAAATTTACTTATTTTGCAGCTGCATACAAAGTAACAGAATCTTATGATTACAAAAGAACAAGTACTCCCTTTTATACATTTAGCTTTTGCCGAAGATGTGCGTGATGGCGACCACAGCTCATTAGCTTGCATACCACAAGAAAAAGTGGGCAGAGCGCATTTACTTGTTAAAGACCAAGGGATTATTGCTGGAATACAATTAGCAAAATGGATTTTTGACAGTATAGATCGAACTCTGAAAGTAAGTACGCTACTTAAAGATGGAGATACTGTAAAAAAAGGAGACATCGCTTTTATAGTAGAGGGATGTTCTGTTTCTATACTTACAGCAGAACGCTTAGTTTTAAATTGCATGCAACGAATGAGTGCAATTGCGACTAAAACAAAAGAATACGTAGCACTCGTAGAAGGAACAAATACTACTATTTTAGATACGCGTAAAACAACTCCAGGAATACGAATTTTAGAAAAATGGGCTGTTAGAATTGGTGGAGGCGCCAATCATAGATTTGGTTTATACGACATGATTATGCTTAAAGACAATCATCTCGATTATGCTGGAGGAATAACTCAAGCAATAGAAAAAACACTTAGCTACTTAAAAGAAAAAAACTTAAACCTAAAAATTGAGGTTGAAGCTAGAGATCTTGACGAGGTTAAAGAAATTATGAAAACGGGTGGAATACATCGTATTATGCTCGACAATTTCTCTCCTTCAGAAACAATCGTTGCTGTTCAGTTAATTAACAAAACGTACGAAACGGAATCTTCTGGTGGTATTACCGACCTAACAATACGTTCTTATGCAGACTGTGGTGTAGATTTCATCTCCGTAGGAGCACTTACGCATTCTGTATATAATATGGATTTGAGTTTAAAAGCTTTTTAGTAAATTCACAGCATCTTAAAATTATAATTTGAGTTTAAAAGGATACACAAAAAAATTAATTATTCCCGGTTTTGAAGGCTTGAGTCTCTATGAGGTCTCTATGTTTTTTTACAAAGGATTGGTTGAAGGAGCACTTACTACAAGAGCCTCTTCCCTGGCATTTAATTTCTTTTTAGCTTTTTTCCCTTCTATTATTGTACTTTTTACGCTTATCCCTTTCGTACCCATAGAAGGATTTCAAGAGCAATTATTTGTCTTAATCAGAGATATATTACCTCCATTAACCTTTGATGCTACAAAATCTATTTTAGACGATATCGTAAATAATGAACAAGGAGGCTTACTCTCGTTAACATTTGTACTCGCCTTATATTTCTCTACTAATGGAGTAAATGCCATGATTACAGGATTTAATGCTACCTATCATTTAAGCGACAAAAGAACCTGGTGGGAGCTAAGATTATTATCTTTTGCACTTACTTTAGTTTTGGCCATACTTTTGGTTTTAACCATCATCTTTCAATTATTCTCTCAAGGATTTATGAGTAACCTTGTAAGCGAAGGGTATCTGCACCAATATTCTGTAGACATCATCTTGTATGCAAAATGGTTACTCTTGGTTTTTGTCCTATTTATAAGTTATAGCATCTTATTTTATTACGGCCCAGCCGATAAAAAAGGATGGAAATTCTTGTCTGCAGGATCCATTATTACCACATTTTTAAGTGTAGTCTCGTCCTTGGGTTTTAGTTATTATGTGAACAATTTCGCACAATACAATCAATTATATGGGTCTATAGGTACGCTTTTAGTTATTTTACTTTGGATGTATTTTAACTCTATTATTCTACTACTAGGCTTCGAATTAAATGCAAGTATTGTGAGTGCAAAAGAGAAGCAGCAGAATAAGCTTGACTAAATCATTTTATTACTTATCTTTTGAGTCCAAAAAAACTAGGACTCTAATGAGAATTTTCTGTTGTTACCTATGGGTATTATTCATATCGATTAATACTCTTTCTGCGCAAAGCAAAGCACTAAAATACAACCCAATAGCCAAACCGAATACTTTTCGAAACCTTGACAACCCCAACTATTGGAATAACAAGAAGCCTCACTCGGATTACTGGCAACAAGATGTTTACTATAAAATAACAGCCAATATAGACGAGCAAAAAGACCAAATTCAAGGAACAGAATCGGTTACCTATTGGAATAATTCTCCTGAAGATTTAGACGTTGTTTATTTTCATTTGTATCAAAATGCATTTCAGCCCGAATCGCATCATGCAGATTTAAACGAGCAAAACAATAATAAGATAAAATACGGTCCTTACGAAGCGGATAAAAAAGGAACGGAAGTACATAAAATCACTTCTCAAGGAAGGCAAATTCTTTTAGAACAAGACAATACCATTTTAAAAGTACATCTAAGTAAATCCATTAAATCGGGAGAGTCTATAGACTTTCACCTAGAGTTTACCACTTACTTCGGTGTTGGAGCTATGGGTAGAAGAATGAAGAAATTCAACTCGAATGGAAAGACTCACTACGACGGTGTACACTGGTACCCTAGGATTTCGGTATATGACGCTAAATTTGGCTGGACAACAGACCAACACTTAGGTAAAGAGTTTTATGGTGATTTCGGTGCTTTTGATGTTGAGTTAACTTTTGCATCAAACTATATAGTAGATGCTACAGGGTTCTTATTAAACAGAGACGAATTACTTCCTGAAGACCTCAGAAGGAAATTAGATATTACTAATTTCAAAGACAAACCATGGAACGAAGGAGCTTCAGAAATAATAAAATACAATCCTGAAGAGCGAAAAACATGGAAATTTCATGCAGAAAATGTACATGATTTTGCTTTTACCGCAGATCCTAGTTACAGAATTGGAGAAGCTAGCTGGAATGGTATTACTTGCTACGCTTTAGCACAAGAGCAACATGCTAGTAAATGGCAAAATGCGGCAGAATACGCTGCCAAAATAATTCAAGTATTTTCGGAAGACTTCGGTATGTACACCTACCACAAAATGATTGTTGCCGATGCACAAGATGGAATGGAATACCCAATGCTTACGCTAGACGGTGGCTCCGACCCAAGCTATAGAGGATTATTAGTACACGAAATTGGGCATAATTGGTTTTATGGACAAGTGGGAAACAACGAAACTTATAGAGCAGCTTTAGATGAAGGATTCACTCAATTCCTTACTGCTTGGGGATTAGAGAAAATAGATGGTCCTAAAATGGTTCAAAACATATCGACTAATAAATACATCGCCAATCACACCAAAGATTTACACCCAAGAGATCGTTCGGTGTACTACTCTTATATTAAAGATGCCACTATTAATAACACGCCACAACTCAACACCCACTCCGATGATTTTGGCTCGGCACTCGGCCATGGTGGTGGCTATAGACACGTATATTACAAAACGGCAGCCATGCTCTATAATTTACAATATGTATTGGGCGATGAATTATTTTTAGAAGCAATGCAAAACTATTTCCAAACTTGGAAAATAGCACACCCTTATTTTAACGATTTTAGAAAAACGGTAATTACGTTTACTAAAGTAGATCTTAACTGGTTTTTTGACCAATGGATGGAAACGACTAAAGACATAGACTACGCAGTAAAATCTGCGAAAAAATTAAAAGGCTCAGACGAACTCTACGAGATAACTTTCGAACGTAAAGCAGAAATGCAAATGCCTATTGATTTCACCGTGATTTCGAAAGATGGAAAACAGGAAAAATACCATATTCCAAACACTTGGTTTGTAAAGAAAACAGACGCTAGTGTATTAGATAAGTGGTATGGATTCGGTAAAATACACAAAGAACACAGTGTAATTATTAGATCTCCAAAAGGACTAAAAGACGTAGTTATAGACCCTACAAATAGATTGGCAGATGCCTATATGGTAGACAACAGTCTGCATAAAAACATTTCTTTAGAAATGGAAGACTTCGTATGGTCTTATCCAGATTGGAAAAAATATGAACTTACACTACGACCTCAATTATGGTATAATGGATACGATGGTATAAAAACGGGAATTCAATTTACTGGCGACTATATGAATATTCACCATAAGTTCGATGGTACATTTTGGGTAAACACAGGCTTTGCTCAGCTAAATGAATACCTACCAGAGGGTGTCGTAAATTATATAAATGCTGATGGATTTGAAGTTCTGGACACGATAAAATCGGCCAGCGATTACAATCACTTTTCTTACGAAATAGATTACAGCACTCCTTTATTCAATATAAATAAAGGCTTAGAAATGAATTTACTTTCTAAAAAACTTGATGGATTAGACTTACACAAATTAAGGTTTGAGCAAGAATTAAAACAAAACAACAATATTTACATAGAACTAAAGGTGATGCAACGTCCTGAAGAAACTAGCAACACTTATTTACTCTTGAACGATGAGGAGTTTTGGTTGGCAAACAAATGGAACAACACACTTACGGTAGGGACAAATCATTATTACAACTACCACAGAGGAAATGGGGCGATTAACTTGGCACTAAAATCTAGTACACTGGGCAGCGATTACCAATACGCTCAAGTAAGTTTAGAAGTGCTAAATACTACTCAAATTCAAAAGCTCAAATTAAAAACCAGATTCTATGCGCTTCATACTTCAGGAACTAATATAGCACCCGAAAGTAAACTATTTACAGCTGGAGCTAATCCCGAAGAAATGATGGATAATAAATACACGCGATCTACTGGTTTTATTAATAGAGATTGGGTAAGCTATAACTCAAGCTTGAATCACTTCCAAATTGGTGGTGGATTAAACCTTAGAGCTTACGCAGGGTATTTAATGCCAGAAGGAGAATTAGAAAATCAAACGTTCAACTATTCCGGAACCTCTGGAACTTCATTCTCTACTGAATTAGAATTCTCTAACTATTTACCTTTTGCTAAAAAGCTAAATATGACGAATTATATATTTGCCGATGCTGGGATTTTGAATTCAAATAAATTAGACGACAATCTAGCATTTGGGAATTTCAGAACTGATGCTGGTTTGGGAACTACATTTACCCTATTTAAAAACATTGACAACATCAATCCTTTAACCCTGAGAGTAGACCTACCTTGGTTTATGAATAGACCTCCATTTGGAGAGAATTTCCTAGACTTTAACCGATTCGTTATTGGAATTAATAGAACCTTCTAAAAAACAAACCCCTACTATGAAAAAATCAATTTTACTATCGCTACTCATTACAGCTTCAAGTACTCTTTTCGCTCAAAACGCTCAAGATATTTTAGGCATATGGCTAAATGAAGAAAGAGATGCTCAAATAGAAGTCTTTAAAGAGAAAGATCACTATTTCGGGAAAATTGTATGGCTCGAAAAAGCAAAAGATGAAAATGGCGAATGGATGCTAGATGTAAAAAATCCAGACGAGAAACTTAAGTCAAGAAAAAAATTGGGAATGACCGTAATGCAAAACCTAGTTTGGGATGTTAAAGAGAAGGAATGGAACGACGGTAAAATATACGATGCTCGTGAGGGTGACACCTATTCTTTATATGCAAAGACCGATGGAAAGGACACATTAAACCTTAGAGGGTACATTGGTTTCGCTCTATTCGGTAAAACAACCTCATGGACAAGGTCTATACGTAAATAGATAATACTCTTCCATAAAGTACTCAAGTACTTATTTATTACAAAAAAGGACTCTAATTAGAGTCCTTTTTTTCATTCCGATCAAACCGAAACATAACCTAACCAACTAAAATCAAATAAATAAACTACTAATTGCTAAATAAACCTATTACATACGAAAAGAGGCTCGCAATTGCGAGCCTCTTAAACTATGATTCTAAATCCCCCCCAGGATTTTAATCTGTTGCAAATATACAACAAACTATATATAACAACAACTATGCCAAAGTAAATATTTTAATAATTATTTACCTAGCACATAATTCGAGAGGTATTCGTAGTGTTTTGTGAGTTTCCCATTCTCACAAATAGTAGCTCTTTCTATAATTTTAGTTGGATCTTCAGACAACAAACAAGGTAAAATATGCTTTATCATTTCTGCGCCAAAATCCTCAGAAGCATCTTTAGGCAACTCACAGGGTAAATTATCAACAGCCATAACAGTAATTACATTGGGCTTAGTAAAGTCATCTACCAATTCTGTTAAAGGATTGTAACCATAAATAGGATCAGCAATGGTAGAAGGCTCAATAGTACTTGCTACAGGACCATCAATATCGCAAGAAACATCGGCAACAGTTCTAATTTTAAAGTCAGCTAATTTCGCATCCTCACGAGTAAACAAATAAGGGGAGTCTGCAGCATAATAATGACCAGCAATAAACATTTCTGAAACTTTAGCGTATTTTAAGAAGTCAGATTTATACAATTTTGGATTTGCATAGAAATCACTTTTAGACGATGTAGATCCATCAATACGAACATTGTAATCAAGTGTATTTAAATGAACAAAAACAGGTTCAGCAAAAGACTCATTTAAGAAAGCTTCTTTACTTATTTCCTTAATTCCAATTAAGTTAATGATTTCCAAAATCCCATTACCAACTCTTCCAGAACCTGTAAGTACTATTTTAATTGGCTTTAATTTTATTTTACTGAGCTCCGACTCCATTTCCACACGGTCTTCGCAAAGGTTAGCTGCTTTTAAATCGTACGAACCAGTACTTTTTCCATGCGCTAAAAAACCATTATAACAACCTACAATTCCAGCATACCTTCCAAAACCAATCAATCGTTTACCCGATGCATTGGTCAGTGTTTCGTAATCGATCATACGAATATTTAAAGACATCATCTTTAAGAGCAAATCTCTATTATAAGGCTGTTCTTTAATAGTATGAGAAAAATAAAAATAGGTTTTATTGGCAATTAAATTCTCTTTAGGAACTTCCTTAACTCCAATAATAACATCACAATCAGATAAATCTTCTTGCATAACAACACCCAAATCAGCGTAATCATTGTCCACAAATCGTCTTATAGGACTTGGTTGTACTACTAATTCTAAATCTGTATATTGTTTTTGTACTTGAACACATTGCTCAGGACTTAAAGCAACGCGTTTATCTGGAGGAGTTTTACCTTCTCTAAGGATACCTATTTTCATGAAGAAATTTTTGGGGATTCAAAAAACACAATCTTACAGTCTATAGACTACAAAAGGAATAATCAGTATTACTCAGCTTTACACTTCTCTTCGGACTCTGCACCACAAAAACCACAAGCCTCACCCTCTGGAGTAACTAAAGGATTGTTACTGGCACAAGTACCTTCAAACTCACCGTCTTTCTTTGCCCAAATCTTAATGGCAATTCCAGCTATTCCTAAACCCAATAAACCTATGGTTAATAATACTGTTTTCATCTGTAGTAATTTTTGCAAATTTAAACCAAAGAATTTAAACTACGAATTTAAAAAGCCAAATAGACTTATTTAATAATATTCACCTCCATATGCAAATGAATATCAAAGCTACTTTTCACAGACTCTTGAATCTTCTTCGCTAATTGATAAATATCGTTTCCATTAGCTCCACCATAGTTTACGAGTACTAAAGCTTGATTTTTATGTACACCGTAATTATCTATTACTTTTCCTTTCCAACCTGATTTTTCAATCAACCAGCCAGCAGGAACTTTCACCTCTACATCGTTAATAGGGTAAGAAGGGATATCTTTATACTGCTCTTGTAATTTTATAAAATCAGATTTTAAAATCACTGGGTTTTTAAAAAAAGACCCTGCGTTTCCTATCTTTTTGGGGTCTGGAAGTTTTGATTCTCGAATAGAAATCACAGCATCACTAACCTGTTTAGGTGTAGGGTTTACAATACTTTTACTTTCTAATACGGCAGTAATAGCACCATATCGAACATCAACGTTACCCGTATTAGCCAAGTTAAAACGTACGGAGAGGATTATATACTCCCCTCTTCGGCTATGCTTAAAAATAGACTCTCTATAACCAAACTCACATTGAGAATTAGAAAAGACATGTACTTCCTCAGATTCAATATGAAAAGCTTCAAGATCCAGAAACACATCTTTTAACTCTACTCCATAAGCCCCAATATTTTGCATGGGTGCTGTTCCTACATTTCCAGGGATTAGAGACAAATTCTCAATTCCATTATACCCATTCTTTAAAGACCATAAAACGAAATCATGCCAATTTTCTCCTGCTTGAACTTTCACAGAACCATCTGTTAATCCTTCAATCCCTTTAAGATCAATTTTAATAACCAATCCTTCAAAATCTGAACACAACAGAATATTACTCCCCCCACCTAAAATTAATTTGGGGAGTTTTAAGAATTCTGGTTCTGCATATATTTTCCTTAAATCTGATCTAGATTCAATAATCGCAAAATAGCGTGCAGTACAATCTATTCCAAAAGTATTATAAGGCTTAAGCGAAACATTTTCTAAAACTTTCATATAAATACAATCAAATAAAAATTTATGTCTGAAAATTCAAGCTCAATAAAGCCAAACGATAAGACTCTAAGCCGAATCCACTGATAGTAGCTTTACATTTCCCAGCGATTAAAGACTTATGTCTGTATTCCTCTCTTGCAGGAGGCTGAGAAATATGAATTTCTATACAAACGGTTTCAATAGAAGAAATAGCATCGGCAATAGCTACAGATGTATGTGTGTATCCTCCAGCATTTAATAAAATCACATCACTAGAAAAGCCAACTTCTTGAATTTTATCAATCAAAACTCCCTCTATATTACTTTGAAAATAGTCAAGAGTAAGAGCAGGGAATTCCGTTTGTAAAGCACTTAAATACGCTTCAAAAGTTTGAGTACCATAAATAGAAGGTTCTCTAGTTCCCAAAAGATTTAAGTTAGGACCATTGATGATAATCACTTTCATGTGTCTATAATTGATTCTTAGTTCTTAAACAGAAACACTAAATTCATTCCCCTTTGAATAAGGTTTAGTTTATAGCTCGTTTCATATATTTGCCTCTAGATTGCTAAGATAACAAATGAACTGGAAAAGAGCTTTAGAAGAATACGGTAATTACCTCGTTTTGGAGAAGGCATATGCCAACAACACTATCGAAGCTTACATACGTGACCTTACAAAACTAGCTGACTTTTGTATATCGGACTTAGAAATTAAAGATTGTACAAAACTGAGCACCGAAAACATACGTTTATTCATAATTAACTTATACGAACAAGAAGCGTCTAGCAAATCTCAAGCTAGGATTCTTTCTAGTTTAAAGTCGTTTTACAATTATTTAGAATTGGAAGAATGTATTTCCGTAAATCCTTTTTCTAAAATAGACAACCCTTCTATAGTGCGTAAGCTCCCTGAGACACTCAGTAAGGAAGAGGTAGACACGATTATAAATTCGGTAGATTTATCAGGGAAATTCGGGGAACGTAACAGAACAATTTTAGAAACACTTTACTCTTGCGGATTAAGAGTTTCGGAATTAGTAAATCTACAATGTTCGCGTATATTTTTAGAGGAAGGGTTTTTAATTGTCTTAGGAAAAGGATCAAAAGAACGACTTATTCCACTTAACAAAATTTTAATTACCTACTTAAAAAACTATTTAAGCCTAATTAGATCACATCAAAACATAGCTCCAGGACACGAGGATTTTGTATTCTTAAACAACAGAGGGAAGCAATTAACGAGAGTTATGATTTTTACAATCGTACAAAAGGAAGCTATAAAAGCAGGAATACAAAAAAAAATAAGTCCTCATACTTTTAGACATTCTTTTGCGAGTCATTTATTAGAGGGAGGAGCAGATTTAAGAGCCATTCAAAGCCTATTAGGACACGAGAGTATAAGCACCACAGAAATTTACTTACACATAGATCGTCGATTTGTGAGAGAAGAAATAATAGCACACCATCCAAGAAAATGATCCGATTTCCACACCCCAATATTCTGAAGCTTTTCATCATCAAAGGAACTTTATGGTTTATGATCATCATGCCTATCATCGTTTTGTTTTTTCAAGACAATGGGCTGAGTCTGCAAAGAATCATGATACTCCAGGCTTGTTACTCTTTGTCGGTAGGTCTCATGGAAATTCCATCGGGTTATGCAGCAGATATTTTAGGGAGAAGAAAAACTCTTATTTTAGGTTGTATTCTCGCTTTTATAGGCTTCAGTCTGTTTTCTATTTCCTATAATTTTTGGTGGTTTTTAGCTGCTGAAATTCTACTTGGATTAGGTAACAGTTTCATTTCGGGTGCAGACACCGCACTTATGTACGATAGTTTACTAGAAGTTAAAGCAGAAGATCGATTCTTAAAATACGAAGGTAGAAGTATCTCAATTGGAAATTTCTCTGAGGCAGCTGCAGGAATTTTAGGTGGTTTTTTAGCTGCAATTTCTTTTCGCTACCCTGCCTATGCTCAAGTTATAGTAGCATTCCTTGCCATTCCTTTTGCCATCAGTCTTACAGAACCGACTATTCATAAAGACCGACTTAAAAGTGCCTGGAAATCTATATTTAAAGTGGTTCATTTTTCTCTTGTAGAACACAAAACCTTGCGAACACATATAATTTACTCCTCTGTTATAGGTGTAAGTACCCTAATGATGGCCTGGTTGGCTCAACCTTTTTTAAAGGATATTGGCGTAAACATGAAAAACTATGGACTGGTATGGGCTTTACTAAACATAATTGTAGGTGTTTTTGCTTTTAGAGCGCACTATATAGAAAAACGATTTACAGAACTAACGAGTCTATACCTTATAGGGTTCATTACCGTAAGCACCTATTTTATTATAGGAATTCATATGAGTTATTTAAGTCTATTTATTTTGTTTATTTTTTATGCTAACCGAGGTTATGCGACTCCATTGCTAAGGAATTATATAAACAGATACACCGAGTCTAATGTACGGGCTACAGTTATGAGTGTGAGAAGTTTTATTATACGCATTAGCTTTGCTATCATCGCTCCTTTTATAGGTTGGATTGCAGATAACCATAGTTTGAATACAGCCTTTTTTACAATGGGGATAATAGGAACTGTTGTAAGTTCTTATTGTTTGATCTGGTTTTCTAAAAATAAAAATGACCAAGCAATTAATTACTAATGGTCTATTTATTGCTTACTTTTGAAAAAAACAATTCCATGAAAGCTCTACTTACTATTCTTATTGCAAGTGCATTGAACACTTTTACATTTGCACAATCTAAAGAAATCATTATAAAACTAAACCACGTTTACGATGGAGTTGTGTTCAATATAAATGACAGCTATTTGGTTGACGGGGATACTCCTGCTAAGTTTAGTAGAATGGAATATTACCTTCATCTCAATTCGATTGGAGAAACTTCTCTTGGAGAGGATAATTACATTCTTGTAAATACTCATCAAAACGATTACAGCATCGGAACCTTCGACGTTTCTGATGTAAATACATTGTCTTTTCACATTGGTGTAGCTCCAGGAGCAAATCATAGCGACCCTAGCTTATGGTCGAACTCACATCCTTTAGCACCACAACAACCAAGTATGCATTGGGGTTGGGCTGCAGGATATAGATTTATTGCAGTTGAAGGTATGGTTGATGAAAATATTGATGGTATGTTTGAGTCTGTTTTACAATACCACGCGGTAGATGATGCATTTTATTCCTCTATAACAATAAGTGGAGCCGCTGTTGAAGACGAATCTTCTATTACTTTTTTCATGGATGTGAATTACCACAAAATGTTTGCAAACATAAATACGTCTGATGGAGGGGTATTCCATGGCTCTCAAAATCAAAACCTTGCACTTATAAATAACATCGTCAACAACAATGTTTTCACTGTTGCAGAAAACCTGGCTTTATCAGAAGCAACAATTGGAACAACGATTTTCCCAAATCCTTTTACAGACGCAATACATCTAAATATTCTACAAAACTCTAGTGTTGGTATATACAACACTCTTGGCGAATTAATTGAAGCTCATCAAATAGACAAAGGAGAACAAGTCATAAAAAGTAGTCACCTTCCAAAAGGAGTCTATATACTTTCAGTAAAAAATAGTCTAAGTACTGAAAATACAATACTTATTAAAAAATAATCTAGGGCTTACTCCCATTTTTTTTAATGAAAATCCTATTCTATCTACTTATATTGCTGTCGCTTATATCTTGCGAGATAGACAATCCTATTTATGAGGGACTCTATAAATTAGAAATTCCTCTTGGCTTTCCGGAACCTCTAATTCCAGAAGACAATCAACTAAATGTGGACAGAATAGAACTAGGAAAACGCCTTTTTTTCGATCCCATTTTATCTGCAGACAGCACCATTTCGTGCAGTTCTTGTCATAAGCAAGAATATGCTTTTGCTGACAATATTGCCATAACACCTGGGATAGAGGGTAGACTTGGTGTTCGGAATTCAATGAGTTTGGCGAATGTTGCTTACAACGACTTTTTTTTACGTGAAGGAGGCGTTCCAACATTAGAAATGCAGGTTTTAGCTCCTATACAAGACCACAACGAAATGGATTTTAATATTATTCCTGTAGCAGAGCGAATGAAATTAGATTCTAGCTATGTAGCACAAAGTCTAAAAGCATATAACAGAGAACCTGATGCTTTCGTAATTACTAGAGCAATATCAGCTTTTGAACGAACCCTTATAAGTGGGAATTCAAATTATGATAAAGATCATTTATCCGCATCAGAAAGAGATGGTAAAGCGCTCTTTTTTAGCGAATCTTTAGCTTGTTCTTCATGTCATGGAACATTTCTATTTACCAATCAGGGTATAGAAAACAACGGTTTGTATGCCAACTACGCAGATTCAGGTAGATATAGGTTAACTCATTTACAAGAAGACATAGGTAAGTTTAAAGTTCCTACATTAAGAAATATAGAACTTACTGCTCCCTATATGTACGATGGCTCTGTAGAAAGTCTAGAAGAAGTAATTAGCCATTATGAGGCTGGAGGAAAAGAACACTTTAATCAGAGTTCACTTATAAAAGGCTTCAATTTAACCAGTACAGAAAGAGAAAACCTCATAGCCTTTCTTTATTCCTTAAGCGATGAAGACTTTACACAAAACACAAATTTCCAAAAAGATTAAACCAAAAAAAAGTCTTTCAATAATTATTGAAAGGCTTTTTTTAAAGAGTAAACTCTATAGTTTTTCAAGTAAATAAGTATATTCAAACTCTTCGTAGGCCACTAAGTCGGTAGAGTCTACATAAGTACGAAAGTCTTTCATAAAGAATACAAAAGTTTCGTCTGTTAACTCAACTACATGATATACTAATTCCTCTGTCGAAGAATCTAAGAAAAAGAGATCTTCGTTTAAGGTCCAATTGTACAATTTAGGTATAGAGTCGTATTCATCCCAAGTAACAGAACTTTCATTTACGTCAACTATAGTTAAATTACTCTGGTGATCTACCACCAAAGTTTCTCTAGAATCAACAATTCTAACAGGAGGATCGTAAGGGCCATAATGCCCTAATTCGTGTGTAGTTTGAGTTTGAGTTATTTGCCATGTACCCAAAATTTTAGGCACTTCATTTTCATCGCAAATTCCATCACCATCCACATCATTTAAACAAACGTCATCGCAGTCTAAATAGTCCTCGGCATAAGTACAAGTAGCAGAAATGGTAGCAGTAGCACTATAATTACAAGCTGTTTCATCCATACAACCATTAATTTCGTCTTTTTTACAAGCTGAAAATACAACTGAAAGAACAAATATACTCAACAATACTTTTTTCATCTTTAACTAAATTTAGTTTGATTCAATATTACGATATATATTTTAGTTTAGAAACCAAAAACGCAGCGATGAAGGCTGCGTTTTCAACAAAAAATTGTCAACAATTCTAAGACATTAAATCTTTCTCCGAAACAGGTCTTAACTGACCTTCGCTACTAGCAATTACTGTAGCAACGGTAGCATCACCTGTAACATTAACTACGGTACGTAGCATATCTAAAATTCTATCTACTGCAAAAATTAAGGCTACACCTTCAGGATCCATCCCTACAGCACCTAAAACAATCACTAACATAACCAAACCAGCACCCGGAACTGCAGCTGCACCAATAGATGCTAGAGTAGCTGTTAATACAATGGTTAATTGTTGGGTTAAGTCTAAATCAATACCAAAAGCTTGGGCAATAAATACAGCGGCAACTGCCTGATACAAACTTGTTCCGTCCATATTTATAGTAGCACCTAAAGGCAATACGAAAGAGCTAATTTCTTCGGATACTCCTAAATGATCTTCACAACGCTCCATAGTTACAGGAAGCGTAGCCGCACTAGAGCTCGTAGAAAAAGCCAACATTTGAGCCGGCAAAATTCCTTTAAAGAAATCGAAGTAATTCATCTTTGTAAACAAGCGAAGTATAATAGGATATACCACAAAAATCATGGTAAGTAGACCTATAATTACAGCTAAAGAATACAGCCCTAAAGCGGAAAATAATTCCAATACATTTCTAATATCTCCATCCGAAAAATCGACCATCAGCGAGGCTAACAAAGCAAACACACCATAGGGAGCCATAGTCATAATCATATCTACAATTTGGAGAATCACATCGTTAACCCCATCGAAGAAACCTTTTACATACACCGTCTTTTCATCTGGCAACATAATCATAGCCATCCCAAATAAAATGGCAAAGAAAATAACTTGAAGCATGTTACTGTTGTCGGTTGCAGCATTTAAAAAGTTTTGTGGAACGATGTCTACCATAAACTGTAAAGGACCTTGATCGTTTACCTGTGCCGCAGCTTCCATTTTAGCTTCCGTTTTAGTAGCGAATTTCTCTTTAAATTCAATTCGTTTTTCCTCAGAGAAATACTTACCCGGCTGAATGGTATTTACAATTAACAAACCTATAGTAACCGCTATAACAGTAGAAGTTAAATACAGAGCTATAGTTTTAGAACCTATCCTCGAAAGTTTAGAAATATCGCTTAAACTAGCAACTCCTTTGATAAGAGAAGCGAAAACTAAAGGAACGGCAATCAATTTTAAAAGATTGATAAATATTGTTCCAAAAGGCTTTATCCAATCGCTGGTAAATTGATCCCAACCAATCGTAATTGCTAACAAACCAAAAACAACTCCAAGAGTCATTCCTATAATAATTTTCCAGTGTAATGCTAAATTCTTCATTTCTATATTAAAGTTTAGTGCTTTTGTTTCTTAAATAATGGTCTAAAATAACCATTGAGGTCATCGCTTCTACTATGGCTACGGCTCTAGGAACCACGCAAGGATCGTGTCTTCCTTTGCCTTTTACAATAACCTCTTCGCCTTTATTATTCAAGGAAATTTGATCTTGCATTATGGTAGCAACAGGCTTAAAGGCCACTCTAAAATAAATGGTTTCTCCGTTAGAAATTCCACCTTGTATACCTCCTGAAAAATTGGTTTTCGTTTTAACGCCTTTAGCATCGGCTACAAAAACATCATTCACCTCCGAACCTCTACGTGTACAAATATCGAAACCACCTCCGTACTCAAAACCTTTTACGGCATTAATACTCATCATGGCTTTTGCTAAATCTGCGTGAAGTTTATCGAAAACGGGCGCTCCTAATCCAACAGGAACATTTAGAGCTACTCCAGTAATTACACCGCCAACGGTATCGCCCTCTTTTCGAATGGCATCAATATGAGAGATCATTTTGGAGGCTAAATCTAAATCTGGACAGCGTACAATAGTAGAATCTACAAGAGTAAAATCAACCTTATTATCAAAAGGTTGCATATGTAATTCGCCTACAGCAGACACATAAGCGTGTGTTTCAACTTCAAGGATTTGTAGTACTTGTTTTGCAATAGAGCCAGCTACTACTCTAGCGATGGTTTCTCTAGCAGAAGATCTTCCACCACCTCTATAATCTCGAATACCATATTTTACATCGTAAGTATAATCGGCATGCGAGGGACGGTAAGAATCTTTTATGTGAGAATAGTCTTTGGGTTTTTGATCGCTGTTTACAATCTGAAAAGCAATAGGTGTTCCTAAGGTTTTCCCTTCAAAAATACCCGATAGAATTTCAACTCGATCAGCTTCTTTGCGTTGTGTGGTAATTTTAGACTGCCCAGGTTTACGTCTATCCAAATCTAATTGCACAGCAACTATATCAATAGGGATTCCCGAAGGACAACCGTCGATTATACCACCGATTGCTTTGCCATGGGATTCACCAAAACTGGTTAAGCGAAATATATTTCCAAATGAATTTGAACTCATAGAGAACAAAAATAGAAAAATGTTGGGTTTAATGGTCAGTTTAAAGTTAAAGGTTGAAAATTGAATTCAAAAAGGGTCTTCGACAAGCTCAGGATGACAAACGAGAGATGATTTATCAAAAATGCAAAATTGAAAACTGATTAATAAAACCTCATCATTAAATTCTTAGCCTCTCAAACTACATATCTTCACTTTTTACCTTATTTTTGGGCTGTTTAATACAGCGCTATGAAAGTCATAATTAAGAACATTGCCGAACTCGTTCAGGTAGAAGGAAATATTCAGGAAAAAGTTTCGGGTGCAGCCATGAAAAACTTAGGCACCCTAAAAGATGCCTTTTTATGTATGGAAGATGGGCTCATAACAGATTTCGGAACTATGGATTCGTGGGCGGGTATAGACGACTGGAACAATACAGAAGTTGTAGATGCAGAAGGTGGAATGGTATTCCCTTCGTGGGTAGATTCTCACAGTCACTTAGTTTTTGGAGGAACTCGCGAAGGTGAGTTTGTAGACCGTATAAATGGTTTAACCTATGAGGAAATCGCTAATCGTGGAGGTGGAATTTTAAATTCAGCTGCTAAATTAGCAGAAGCTAGCGAGGATGAATTATTCGAAAGTGCTTCTACTCGTTTAATTGAGCTTATAAAAATGGGAACGGGTGCTTTGGAAATTAAAAGTGGTTATGGCTTAAGCACCGAAAGCGAACTGAAAATGCTACGCGTAGTAAAACGCTTAAAAGAGAACTTTCCAATTACAATAAAAGCTACTTTTTTAGGTGCGCATGCACTGCCTGTAGCTTATAAAAACGATAAAGAAGGCTATTTAAAATTAATTGAAGAGGAAATGCTTCCTTTAGTAGCCAAAGAAAACCTTGCCGAATATGTAGACATCTTTTGCGAAAAAGGATATTTTTCTGTCGCAGATATGGAGCGTGTAGTTACCGCTGGTAAAAAACACGGTTTGATTCCAAAGGTGCATGTAAACCAATTTAATATAATTGGTGGAATTCCATCTGCTGTAAAATTAGACGCTTTATCCGTAGACCATTTAGAAGTGGTAAACCAAGAAGATATTGATGCATTAAAAGGATCGAGCACAATGCCAACGATGCTTCCCTCCTGTTCGTTTTTCCTTAAAATCCCTTACGGCCCTGCCCGTAATATGATAGACCAAGGCTTGCCTATTTGTTTGGCAACCGACTACAATCCTGGTTCTACTCCATCTGGGAATATGAACTTTGTGGTTTCATTGGCTTGTATTCACATGAATATGAATCCCGAAGAGGCTATAAATGCCGCGACTATCAACGGAGCTTACGCAATGGGAATCAGTAAAACAGAAGGAAGTATTGCCAAAGGGAAAAAAGGTAATATATTTATCACCAAGAAAATACCTTCCTATTCTTTTATACCTTATAATTTTGGGCATAACTGCATAGACCGAGTTTTCATAAACGGTTGCGAATTCAACCGATAAACTTTAAAGATGAAAAAAGTACTTAGCTTAATCTGCATCCTCCTCGCAAACACTTTTGCGCAAGCCCAGGAACAAAATTGGTTTTCCGATTTTCATATTTGTGAAACAAAAGACACAACTATCGTTTTTCCTACATCTGTTATTAGCGATTCTACCTTTACTTGGTTGTTTAATAACGATCCTATTTCGTACAACTTCGACAACTCTATTACGATAGATTCCACAGGCGTTTATACATTAGAGATAATCAACATCGGAGAAGATACACTCACAGACAACTTTACAGTAACTGTAGATTTAGAACAGTACGATTTTGTGGTTTCGTTAAACACAGAACAGAGTTTAGATTCTGTAATCACCATGTGTTTAGAAGATTCTCCAATATTGGGAACAACACAATCTGACTACACTCACTTTTGGTATTTAGATGGTTATTTACTTCATGATTCTCTCTCGGAAAACACACTTGTGGTAGCTGATATTCTAGACGAAATAGAATTTGACCAAGAGCATTTTTACACCGCAGAAATAGAAAATGCCTGCGGTATAGTACTAGCAAAAAATGAAGTTACACTGATTGTTAACGAATGTCATTGTGCTTTAAATATGCCAAACGTGTTTACTCCTAACGGTGATGAATTTAACAATACATTTAAACCTTACAACGACCACGAAGATCAAGTTGAAGCAGAAAACATTTGTGAATCGACCGACTTTAGCATGGAAGTATTTAGTCAGTGGGGAAGACATATGGCAACTGTAAATTCGGGTAACGAGTACCCTAGCTGGGATGGTTTAAACAAAAGTGGAAATGAAGTTGCCGAAGGGGTTTATTTTTATAGAATTGTGTACAAAGTAAATATTTACACATTACCTAAGCAAAAAGAAATTTCTGGATTTGTGCATTTATACAGAGACTAATCCGAAGCGTATTTAATAGAAAATTATGAGCAGAACTCAAATTCTTACAAGTAAACAAATAGAGCAAAAGTTAACTCGTATGGCTTGGCAGATTTACGAAATGCACTACCAGGAATCCTCTATTGTATTGGCAGGTATAAATGGTAATGGTTTTGTTTTAGCCAATCGATTGTCTAAGCTTATAGAATCTATTTCTGACATTTCTACTTTAGTGGCGGAAGTTACTATAGACAAGAAAAAACCTTTCAACTCCCCAATAGAACTCAATATTAAAGAAGAAGACTTTAGTAATAAAGTAGTGATTTTAGTAGATGATGTATTGAATTCTGGAAAGACCATGATTTACGGTATAAAACACTTTCTTAAAGTACCTGTAAAGATGATTAAAGTCACAGCTCTTATAGACCGTAAACATCACCGTTTCCCTATCCGTACAGACTATGCTGGCCTTGTACTTTCTACCTCCATAAAAGATCATGTTGCAGTAGAATTAGGCGACAATGAAGGCGTTTTTATTCTGTAGAATAAATAGGTCAAAATGGAAAACGTTAATGGTGGTCTTCGACAAAGCTCAGACGGACAAGATTAAGTATTCTTTTTTTCGAGATCTACCATTTTCAAATTCCCAAATTATCAAATCAATTAATTACTAATTATTCTTAACCGCTCTACTCATTTCTCTTTTCCCAGGAGGTCCTGGAATACTCTGCAATTCAAAACCAACTTTCTTTAAAGCTCTTTTTACGATTCCTTTAGCGCAATAAGTAACCAACACACCATTCTTCTTTAAGGCTTTATACATCAGTGTAAAAATCTCTTCCGTCCACAATTCAGGTTGAATTTGTGGAGCAAAAGCATCAAAATAAATAATATCGAAAGTATTTTCAAAAGAGACTTCCTGTAGCTTTAAGTTTAGTTTTCTGAGAGAGAAATTTGCTGTTATCTTGGTAAAGTCATCCCATTCACAAGTATGCATTTTCTCAAAAGGTGTGGCATATTGTTGGTATCCTTCCATACTCATATATTCGAGCTTAGAGACTTCATCCCATTCTAAAGGATATGCTTCCAGAGAGGTAAATTCAATATTCAAGTTCGACTTTTCAGTCTCATTAAAAGTTGTGAGTGCATTGAGACCTGTACCAAAACCAACTTCCAAAATAGTCGCTTTCTTTAAGCTAGAAAACTTCAATCCAGCCTCAATAAAAACATGATTAGATTCTTGAAGCGCCCCATTGGTAGAATGGTAGGTTTCATCTAATTCGGGAACGTATAAAGTATAAGAACCATCGGTGGTTTTAACAATCTCTTTTTTCAAAATTGAGCTATTTAAGTCTTCACAAATATACCAAGCAATTTTCGTATATTCGTCAACCCAAAAATTATATTTAATTCGGCGAATGAAAAAGAACTTTTTCTCTAAAAAATCACTGACTTTCCTAGAGTCTTACCTCAATAACCCATCACCTACAGGCTTCGAAAGTGAAGGTCAAAAAATGTGGTTAGACTACCTAAAACCTTATATAGACGACTATATAGTTGATACATATGGTACGGTAGTAGGAATTGTGAACCCCGAAGCAAAATACAAAGTTGTTATAGAGGCACATGCCGATGAGATTTCGTGGTTTGTACATTATATAACAAAAGATGGTTTTATATACCTGCGCAGAAATGGTGGTTCCGACCATCAGATAGCACCTTCAAAACGTGTAAACATACACACCGACAAAGGAATGGTGAAGGCTATTTTTGGATGGCCAGCGATACACACCCGTCATGGGAAAGACGAAAAAGCCCCACAAATGGACACTATTTTCTTAGACTGTGGAGCGATCTCTGACAAGGAAGTAGCAGAAATGGGTGTTCATGTAGGTTGTGTTATTACATACGAAGACGAGTTTATGACTTTAAACAACCGTTATTTTGTAGGTAGAGCACTTGACAATAGAATTGGTGGTTTTGTAATTGCAGAAGTAGCTCGCATGCTTCATAAGAACAAAAAGAAACTTCCTTTTGGATTATACATCACCAACTCTGTACAAGAAGAAGTAGGATTACATGGAGCTAAAATGATTGCTGAGACCATACGTCCGGATGTAGCTATAGTTACAGATGTATGTCACGACACGAATACTCCAATGATCAATAAGATTAAACAAGGAGACCTAAAATGTGGCGATGGACCTGTATTGACTTACGGACCGTCGGTACAAAACAACCTTCTTAAAGTAATAATAGATACTGCGGTGGAAAACAAAATCCCTTTCCAAAGACAGGCAGCTTCTAGAGCTACAGGAACCGATACCGATGCATTTGCATTTGCTATAGGTGGTGTGGCTTCAGCTTTAATATCGCTACCTTTAAGATATATGCATACAACAGTAGAAAGCGCACACATAGATGATGTACAACACGTAGTTGAACTCATTTATAATACGCTCTTAAATATAAAAGACCAACAAGATTTTAGATACCTTAAATAATTATGAAGATAGAGAAAATTGCAGAAAGTAGATGGAATGAGAACGCGTGGAAAGGTGCAGCTTTTGGTTCGGTTTTTTCCGATCATATGCTATTGGTACATTATAAAGATGGAAAATGGTTAACACCAGAAATTAAACCTTACGGTACATTAGATATGTTTCCTGCCCTGCATGCTTTGCATTATGGACAATCTATTTTTGAAGGAATGAAAGCTTATAAAGGACCTCAAAACGAGACTCTTCTTTTTAGACCTGAAGAAAATGCCAAGCGACTGAATAAGTCAGCAACGAGATTATGTATGCCTGAGATTCCTGAAGACATCTTCTTAAATGGCTTAAATGAGCTATTGAAATTAGATTCAAAATGGGTTCCTAAAGAACCAACTTCGGCACTATACATAAGACCTTTTATGTTCGCTTCCTCTAATTTCATTAAAGCAACTCCTTCGGATGATTATACCTTTATGATCATCACTTGCCCAGTACAAGCTTACTATACAGGAGAGGTACATGTAAAGGTGGAGACCGATTATACTAGAGCGGCAGCAGGTGGTACTGGAGCAGCAAAAGCAGCAGGTAATTATGCGGCCTCTTTTTACCCAGCTAAACTTGGGCAACAAGAAGGTTTCCAACAGTTAGTTTGGACAGATGGTGATACTCACGAGTACATAGAAGAATCGGGTACAATGAATATTTTCTTTAGAAGAAATAACGAATTGATTACCCCGCCTACAAGCGATTCTATACTCGCAGGAATAACTAGAAACAGCTTACTAAAACTTGCAAAACATTTAGGTATTAAGTGCACCGAAGAGCGCATTAATCTCGAACAAATGGCAGCAGATTATAAATCTGGTGCTATTACAGAAGCATTTGGGGCTGGTACTGCCGCAACAGTTGCAACTATAAACTCCATTACTTATAAAGGGGAGAAACTTCCCTTTACTGCTACTAAAGATAGTTATGCAGCTAAATTAAGAACTGCATTACAAGATTTACAATACGGTAGATCGGAAGATCCATTTGGATGGAGAAAGATAGTTGAATAAGGACTTCATATATTTAGCATAAAAAAATCGCTCCAAGGAGCGATTTTTTTGTTTCAAAACTATTTCCGACACAGTCTTTAAAAGACTATTCTAACATCAGGACTATTTTTCATTGTAAACTAATATCTGTTTTTCTTTCGTTTAAAAACCCAGGAATAGCGATGTTGATCTACGGTTACTAATTCCCAACCTTGATCGCCTAATGAGTTAAGTTCTTCTTCTTTCACTGCATTAGAGGCAAACATGCCTCCCAATTTGTAAAACTTCACAATTTTATACTCCCACTTTTCCATAATTTCTATTTTAAATTACTCCTTAGTTGAATCCTTATCAAGCTTCTTTTTAAGCTTCAATCGTTTAGCATCTTTCAAACTTTTGGTCATCATCCACTCTAACTGACCATTCACAGAACGGAATTCATCAGCAGCCCATTTCTCAATTTGCTTGAAAGTTTCAGGGTCTATTCGGAGTACAAACGATTTTTTGTCAGCCATTTCTAAGTATGTAAAGTACCTGTATTAATTACAGGAGTAACTTCTTTGTCACCACACAAAACTACCATTAAATTACTAATCATAGTTGCTTTCTTGTCGTCATCAAAATCAATAATCTTATCATCCGACAATCGTTGCAAGGCATCTTCTACCATACCAACAGCACCTTCAACAATTTTTTTACGTGCTGCTACAATGGCAACCGCTTGCTGTCGCTTTAACATAGAACTTGCAATTTCTGGAGCATAGGCTAAATACCCAATTCTAGCTTCCATCACCTCAATTCCTGCCATGGTTAAACGCTCAGTCAACTCATTCTCTAAAGCCTCATTTACCTCATCCATTCCAGAACGGAGTGTAACGTCAGATTGTGCATCGTCAAAACTATCATATGGATAGGAACCTGCCAATTTACGCACAGCTGCATCGGTTTGAACTCGTACAAACTCTTCGTATTTATCTACATCAAAAGCCGCTTTAAAAGTATCTCTTACTTTCCAAACCAAAATAACATTTATCAAAATCGGATTCCCAATCTTGTCGTTTACCTTTACACGTTCGCTATCGAAATTACGAGCGCGTAACGATATTTTTTGTTTGGTAAAAAAAGGATTTGCCCAAAAGAAACCATTGTCTTTTACAGTCCCTTTATAAGCTCCAAAAAGCACTAACACCTTAGAACTATTTGGGTTTACAATAAAAAATCCCCTTGCTATAAAAATTACGATTGGAACTACACCAAAGAATATTGGATTCCCTCTACTGAGAACAATACTACCAATAGTAAATACAATTAAAAATAAGACCAATGCCAAATACACATAACCACTTACCGCTTTTACTTCTTTTTCGTTTTTTTCGTTTTTTTCGTTTTTTTCGTTTTTCATAATGATATCGTTTTAGTATCACAATACTAGTAAAATTAATTCAAACCTACAAACTCACACCTTAAAAATTAATCTACAAAACATTTTACAAGACTGATAATAAGTGTAGTTTTGCAAAAAATTTAATCAGATGAGTGAAGTAAAAAGCAAAGTAATAGGTCTTGACTACAAGTTATTTAGAGACACATTAGAAGGAGAGATGATAGAAACTACTGAAGGAAAAGAGCCTTTAGTATTTATGTCGGGTGTACAGCACATGATCCCAGAATTTGAAGCTCAAGTAATTGACTTAAATGTTGGTGAAACTTTTTCTTTTGGTATAAAATCTGAAAATGCTTACGGTAAAAGAACTGAAGATGCAGTTATTGAGTTACCTCAAGACATGTTCTTAAAAGAAGGTAAATTAGCTGAAGAGGTTGCTGTTGGTAACGTATTACCATTACAAGACCAAAATAATCAAATGGTTCCTGCAAAAGTTGTTTCTATAAACGAAGCTACTATAACAATGGATGTAAATCACCCATTAGCAGACCAAGACTTACACTTTACAGGTACTGTAGTGGAAGTAAGAGAAGCTACCAGCGAAGAGCTTGAGCACGGTCACGTTCACGGACCTGGCGGACACGATCACTAGACAAAATTGATTATACAAATCCCTTTTCGCGCTAGCGAGAAGGGATTTTTTTTTGTGCTCTACTAAAGAAAATCACCCTATTTTGTCTTGAAAATATATTCAGAATTTGGAGCCTTAATTAACATACCTTTGCCACATGTCGCATACTATAAAAACCCAAGAGGAGATACTTAAGAAATTAGGCATCCCGCAATTAAATAAGATGCAGGAAGAAGCTCAAGTAGCTATTTCTTCTAGCTCAGATACAGTATTACTATCGCCAACAGGAACAGGGAAGACTCTCGCATTCTTACTGCCCTTACTAGCAAAACTAGATCCTAATAACGAAGAGGTACAAGCCTTAATTGTTGCACCTTCTAGAGAACTAGCTATACAAATAGAACAAGTTCTTAGAGAAATGGGTTCTGGCTACAAGACATCTGTGGTGTATGGTGGGCGACTTTTTTCAAAAGATAAAATAGACCTCAAGCATAGACCAGCAGTTTTGGTGGGAACGCCTGGGAGAATTTCAGATCACATACAAAGAGATAGCTTTAGAACATCATTTATAAAAACACTTGTTTTAGATGAGTTTGACAAATCCTTAGAAGTTGGTTTTGAAAAGGAAATGACTTCTATTTGCTCGTCGCTACCTAAACTAGAAAAGAAAATACTTACGTCTGCTACTCAAAAAGTTCGCATTCCTAAATTTGTACGTCTTAAGAACCCTGTGTATGTAAACTACCTTAAAGAGGTGGAATCTCAATTGGAAGTAAGAGCTATTATTTCGCCATCTAAAGACAAAATGGAAACCTTAGTGTCTGCCTTAGATCATTTAGGTAATCAACCAGGGATAATATTCTGCAATTTCAAAGAATCTATACAACGCGTTAGCGAGCACCTTACAGACAACAATATAAACCACGGTTGTTTTTTCGGTGGAATGGAACAAAAAGAACGTGAACGAGCACTTATAAAATTCCGTAACGGTACGCATCAACTACTTATAGCAACCGATTTGGCGGCAAGAGGAATAGATGTACCCGAAATAAAATTCATTATACACTACCACTTACCTCTTAGAAAACAAGAGTTTACTCACCGTAATGGTAGAACAGCTAGAATGAACCAAGGTGGTACAGCCTATGTTTTACACTGGGAACAAGAAAAACTACCTGACTTTATCGACAATTTAAAAGTGGAGAAACTTACTGGAGAATTACCTCCTGAAACAACTCACAAAACAACACTCTTTATTTCTGGAGGTCGAAAAGATAAAATCTCTAAAGGAGATATAGCTGGACTCTTTTTTAAACAAGGTGGACTTGTGGGCGATGAATTAGGAACTATTGAGCTAAAACAAGACTGTGCCTTTGTATCTGTTCCAACAGAAAAACACGAAGAACTTATTGAAAAGCTTAATAATACAAAGCTTAAAAAACGTAAGATTAGAGTTACGAAAATATAGGTTTGGTTGAACTAGTCAAAATAGTCTTGATGTCAAAAAGTCGTTGAAAGACTCGATGGGGAGTTGGTTACTGGTTGTTGGTGAAATAAGAAATTAAAATGAAAAGAATAAACAAATACCTAAGTGAGGTTGGATTTTGCTCTCGTAGAGGAGCAGATAGACTTATAGAAGAAGGTAGAGTAACTATAAATGGGAAGGTTCCAGAAATGGGAACTAAGATTGCTTCTGGAGACTTAGTACATGTAGATGGGGAGTTAATAGAGAAGCCCAACGAAGAACACGTTTACATAGCTTTAAACAAACCTAGAGGAATTGTATGTACAACTGATGCAGAAACCGAGAGAGATAATATTGTAGACTATATTGGTCTTGAGAAACGCATATTCCCAATTGGCAGGCTAGACAAACCCAGTGAAGGATTAATATTTCTAACGAGCGATGGAGACATCGTAAATAAAATATTGCGTTCTCGTAATAATCATGAAAAGGTATACGAGGTACGGGTAAACAAACCCATTACCAAAGAGTTTATTCACCGAATGGGAAATGGAGTGCCAATAATGGATACAGTGACTGATGACTGCGAAGTAGAGCAAATTGATAGCTTCTACTTTAGAATTACACTTAAACAAGGTTTAAACAGACAAATCCGTAAAATGTGTGCGCATTTAAACTACGAAGTTTACAAACTTAAACGCATACGGATAATGAACATAAACCTAGATGTACCCTACGGAGAGTGGCGGTATCTAACAGATATAGAAATGACAGAAATCAATCGTTTGGTACATGATTCTCATAAAACTTTTGATTCTGAACAATAGACCTGCATTGGTTTGACCCTATTTATTTCAAATAAACTCAACAAAAGATAGGTATTAAATTAAAGATGTTTATATTTGCACTTTAATTTACAAATTACACTATGAACAAAGGAACAGTAAAGTTCTTCAATGAATCTAAAGGATTTGGATTTATTGTAGACGACGAGTCAAAAACAGAATACTTCGTACACGTAACGGGTTTAATCGATGAGGTTAACGAAGGTGACGCAGTTGAGTTTGAGTTACAAGAGGGAAGAAAAGGTTTAAACGCTGTAAACGTAAAATCTGCTTAATCTTACCACTATGAACAAAGGAACAGTAAAATTTTTCAACGAATCTAAAGGTTTTGGATTTATCGTTGATGACGAGTCAAAGACAGAATATTTCGTACACGTAACTGGATTAATCGATGAGGTTAACGAAGGTGACGCAGTAGAATTCGAGTTACAAGAAGGAAGAAAAGGCTTAAACGCTGTAAACGTTAAAGCTGCATAATCTTACTACTATGAACAAAGGAACAGTAAAGTTCTACAATGAATCTAAAGGATTTGGATTTATTGTAGATGACGAGTCAAAAACAGAATACTTCGTACACGTAACGGGTTTAATCGATGAGATTAACGAAGGTGATGCGGTAGAGTTCGAATTACAAGAAGGTAAAAAAGGTTTAAACGCGGTTAACGTGAGAGTAAACTAATATACTTTACAATTTATTAAACAAAGCCTATCATTTATGCTAGGCTTTTTTTTGTGCTCTTTTTATTTTAAAACAGTATAAGCTATAGAAATCTCAACAAAACATAATATATTAGTCACATGGCAGAATACATTAAATCGAGAGCTTTTTTTGAGAATTCCGAAGCTGGAAAAAGAACAAAGAACCACCCTATTATAGTTTGCTGGAAACTAACAAGCCCTACTAATTTAGGAAGTGTATTACGCCTTGCAGACAATATGGGTTGTACTAAAGTTTTATTTATTGACAACGAACCTAGCTTTAAGGATCGAAACATAAAAAGGACTGCACAAACTAGTTTTAAGGCGATTGATTGGCATTTTTGCGACAGCACAAACTGGAAAGAACACATCCCAGAAGACTATATGCTCTTGGCGATAGAAACCGCAGATCCTTCTTTTGACCTATACCAAACAGAACTACCAGAAAAATGTGTATTTTTTGTGGGCAATGAAAAAGTTGGACTTGACGATTGCCTACTAAAAGAATGTGAGAAATCGATTTACATCCCAATGAAAGGACATAATAAATCGATGAATGTGAGCCATGCACTTACCATTGTTTTAGGAGAATGGACTCGACAGAATTACTACGAGTAAAACGTGAGGCGTAAATCGTGAAAAGGAGATAAGTCCTTCGACAAGTCCAGCCTACTGGTAGGTAAATCAGGAATAAGTACCTAGTAGATAGTTGTAGTAATTTTTCACTCAAAAACTCTTTACCCATTAACTACTTACGTTTTCCGTTTCACGAATTTTTCATTTCGTCCTTAAACAACCCTTTGACTGCAGGACTCTTTCGACCTTTTCAAACCAAAGCTTATTTTGTCAGGCTGTGGCACTCGAAGCCCAAATACAACCTTAACAGAGTCTTAACAATATAGAAAGCGGTATTCTTTGGTAGTTACGGAGAAACTTATAGATTTGTAATCGTTAAATAGAAACAACCATAAATCCATACAAATGAAGAAATTAATTTTAGGAATTGTATTCGCAGTAGCTGGTACATTCGCATCTCAAGCTCAAGAAATCTCTTTCGAGAAAGATATTCACGATTTCGGAACTTTTGAGCAACACGGTAATGGACTTTACGAATTCAAATTCACGAATACTGGAGACGCACCTTTA
Source organism: Flavobacteriales bacterium UBA6772 (assembly GCA_905182215.1). Taxonomy (GTDB): domain Bacteria; phylum Bacteroidota; class Bacteroidia; order Flavobacteriales; family UBA7430; genus UBA6772. The sequence continues at coordinate 31,630 of CAJJAI010000055.1, forward strand.
ATTATTTCAAATTCAAAAGGAAGCTGTGGTTGTACTGTGCCAATTTGGCCAAAAGCACCGATCGCTCCTGGAACATCAGATGTAATTAAAGTTAAATACGACACAAAAAGAATTGGTGCATTTAACAAAAGTATTACAATTACATCAAATGCAAAAACGGAAGCTACAAAAGTAATCCGCATAAAAGGAAAAACACTTGCTGCAGAAGGAGAACAAACAACTCCAGTGAAAAAACCAATCGGAAATTCACCCGTTGCAAAACCAACTAAATAAGTTAGGTAATTCATAAAATTTTAAGAGATTTGTCTCGCAGTAAATGCGGGACATTTTTTTTGATTAAATTTTAGAAACTACCTGATGCCAAATATTTCAGCCAAAGGGCTAAGAATGCCAGAATCGCCAATTAGAAAGTTGGTGCCGTTTGCAGAAGACGCAAAAAAAAGAGGAACAGAAGTAATTCACCTCAACATAGGACAACCAGATATTAAAACCCCTGAAGTAGCCTTAGAAGCAATTCGCAACTTTGAGCCTAAGGTGGTAGCCTATAGTCATTCTGCAGGATTCCAATCGTACAGAGAAGGATTAGCGACTTACTATAACAATGCTGGACTCCAAGTGGCGCACCAAAATATATTGGTTACTACAGGTGGTTCAGAAGCAATTACGATTTCCTTGAATAGCATAATGGACGAGGGTGATGAGATTATCATTCCAGAGCCATTTTACGCTAATTACAATGGTTTTTCTACTTCTGCAGGTGTTGTGGTAAAACCAATTACTTCGAGTATAGAAAGTGGTTTTGCATTGCCTTCTATTTCAGAGTTCGAAAAGTTGATTACTCCTAAAACCAAGGCTATATTAATCTGTAACCCTGGAAACCCTACTGGGTATTTATACTCTCAGGAAGAATTAAACTCTTTAAAGGAAATCGTATTAAAACACGATCTATTCCTTATAGCCGACGAAGTGTACAGAGAGTTTGCTTACGACGGAAAAAAACACATTTCTGTTTTAGAACTCGAAGGACTAGACCAAAACTCTATTGTTATAGATTCTGTTTCTAAACGCTACAGTATGTGTGGTGCCAGAGTTGGATGTATCGTTTCTAAAAACAACGAATTTATAGCTACGGCACTTAAGTTTGCACAAGCAAGACTAAGCCCACCTACCTTTGGTCAAGTTGCAGGAGAGGCAGCTTTAAAAACTCCAGCTTCGTACTTTACCGAAGTTATAGAAGAGTACGTGGAACGTAGAGATGTACTTATAGAAGGACTAAATGCCATTAAGGGTGTAATATGCCCAAAACCATCAGGTGCATTTTACTGTATTGCTCAACTCCCAGTAGACGATGCTGATGTATTTGCACAGTGGTTGCTCGAAGAGTTTAGCTGGAACAATAAAACAGTGATGGTAGCTCCAGCAGCAGGCTTCTACTCTACTCCAGAAATTGGAAAACAACAAATTCGTATTGCCTACGTACTAAACACTTCCGATTTAAAAGATGCGATAAGTATTTTAGAGGAAGCATTAAAGGTTTATCCGGGTACCCTAAAATAAAAAGTAGCCAAGGCTTCGTTTAAGAGTTAAAGGAAACTGCTATTTTTTTTTGTCTGCATTCAAAAGGTCATTTTTCTAATTGCAGTAGACGCTTAGTAAGATTGTGACACCGACCTTCTCAGATAAAAAAGAGATTTTCAGATGACTAACAAAGACCTAAACTTATTTGATGATTTAATTTCCTTTTTTTTTACCCGACCTCTTTTATTTTAGAGAAAGAAACGTATAAAATGAGCGTAGTAAAATGCTGTTTGAGTTTTCTGACCGAATGAAGGAAGGAAACGAGTTCATTTTGGTAGCCATTTTAAAGATTCTGAAACGTCAATAAATAAAATAAGTCATGATTTTTCGTTCTTTTCATCGAGGAAAAGGACAAGAGAAATAAAGGTGAAACTTAGAATAAAATAAGGTTTCGAAAAATCTCACACTTCAAGAAACCTCAGCAGAGCAAATAAATTGTCAAGGCCTGCAAAGAAACGGACAAGCATAAAGGACTTAAACAGATGCTTTGAATGCTTTTTAAAATAAACAAAAAGCAAATTAGTTTACTGAAAATATACTATTTTCGCAGTCTAATAAAGTTTACAAATTAAATTCAGTTATGAATTACCAAGAAGAATTAAACGCACGTATTGCTGAGGAGAGAGCAGCCATTGAGCTGATTAAAATCACCAGTGATTTATCTTTTGAAAGATCTATTGAATTAGTAATTTTCAGACATCAATTAATAGACAAAAGATCGAGTGAAATCTTGAACCTTCACGAATACGCGAAGAACTTTGTTAACAAGCCAATTAATATCTTCGAAACTTTAGCAATTGCTAAAGGTATTTCTGAATCTGCTATAGCTCCTTCTAAAATCGACTTAGGTAAACTTACTTACGAGTGGATTAACGAAAAAGAGCAGTTTGCTAATGTTGCTGCTTTTGTTGCAAAAAAATTGAATTTCGTAAACAACGAGAGTACTTCTATTACTCCTAAAGATGTAGTTCTTTACGGTTTTGGTAGAATTGGACGTTTATTAGCGCGTGAGCTTATGGCGCAAGAAGGTAAAGGAGAGCAATTGCGTTTAAGAGCTATTGTTTTACGTAACAACGATGAGCAAAATATTATTAAAAGAGCTTCTTTATTACGTACCGACTCTGTACACGGAAAATTCCCAGGTACTGTA
>CAJJAI010000056.1 GCA_905182215.1 Flavobacteriales bacterium UBA6772
AGCAAAGAAATAACCGTCTTGTCGATAGCTACAATAACATCCTTTAGGTAGATAAAAGCATCGGTATGCTGCTTAGACCAAGAATACAACTGCCCTTCGAATTCTTTCGAAACTATAGCGTGTACAGCATTGTGATCTTTGCAATAAATTACTTGTTGAGTGTTGGTAAAGAGCTTTAATTTCTCTTTTACCTTTTCTTCTATAGACTTGAAATTTTCAGAATGCGCTTGTCCAATATTGGTAAATATTCCAATGCTAGGATTTATAATACTTTGTAGGTTTTCCATTTCATCAAGCTGCGAAATTCCAGCTTCAAAAACGCCTATTTCAGCATCACTATTTAAAGCTAAAACTGATAAGGGAACTCCAACTTGAGAGTTATAACTCTTTGGGCTTTTACAAACTTTATACTTAGATTGTAAACAAGTACTCAACCATTCCTTAACAATGGTTTTTCCATTACTTCCCGTAATTCCAATAACAGGAATCGTAAACTGTTGGCGGTGACTTTTCGCAATTTGCTGAAAGGCTAGAAGACTATCTTCTACCAGCAGAAAATTAGCTTTTGGATATTTTGCAATTTCAAAGTCTTTATCACTAATTAAAAAATTGGTAAAACCCTTTGTATAGAGTTCGTCTATAAAAAGATGCCCATCGTTACGGAGCCCATTAATAGCGATAAATAGTTGCTGGTGTACACTTCGTGCTTTCCTACTATCAATTAAAAATTGATGGATCATTACATCCTCTGAAACACCCTTAAATTGGGCATTACAAAAACGAGCTAACTGATTTAAAGAGTAAGAAAAGCTATTCATTAATTAAGAATTCTTTTTTAAGAAACAAGCACGACACAAAGCTTCGTACTCGTCTTGTTCGCCTAAATGTACTAATTTATCTGAACTTACTATACGATTGGAATGAATGGCTAAATCGCCACAATCCACACAAATGGCATGAACCTTTGTTACAAATTCTGCAGTTGCCATAAGCGCTGGAATCGGACCAAATGGATTTCCGAGATAATCCATGTCTAATCCTGCAACAATAACTCGAATGCCTCTATCGGCTAAATCCTTGCACACGCTAGGAAGTTCATCGTCAAAAAACTGAGCTTCATCAATTCCAATTACATCCACATCGTTGGCGAGAAGTAAAATATTAGCAGAGCTAGGCACAGAGGTGGAACTCACTTCGTTGGCATCGTGAGAAACGACCTTTGCATCATCGTACCGAACATCAATAGCAGGTTTAAAAATCTCAATTTTCTGTTGGGCAAATTGAGCTCTTTTTAGCCTGCGTATAAGCTCTTCTGTTTTACCAGAAAACATAGAACCACAGATGACTTCAATCCAGCCTTTACTAATTTTATTACTATCGGGAGTTTCTAAAAACATTCAATTTTGTTTGTCTAAACAAATCTATAAAAATAGGTCTGTACACCGCTATTTTTACTTAATTTGTTTGTGTAAAAAATTACTATGTCGAAACTATTTTTGGTACCTACTCCCATTGGGAATTTAGAAGATATTACGCTGCGTGCAATTCGGATTTTAGAAGAATCGGACTTGATATTAGCGGAAGATACACGTACCTCTGGGAAGCTCCTAAAACACTTAAATGTGAGTACCCAAATGCAGTCTTTTCATATGCATAATGAGCATAAAATGCTCGAAAGAATTATCGAAAAACTTAAAATGGGAAATCAAATTTCTATGATTTCTGATGCGGGAACGCCTGGGATTTCAGACCCTGGATTTCTGCTGGTTAGAGCCTGTGTAGAAAACGGTATTCCTACAGAATGCTTACCTGGAGCCACGGCCTTAATTCCGGCGTTGGTGCAATCTGGATTCCCAACAGATAGATTTATTTTTGAAGGATTTTTACCCCCTAAAAAGGGAAGACAAACAAGATTAAAAGAGTGGGCAGAAGAAACAAAAACAATTGTTTTTTACGAGTCTCCTCATAAAGTCATCAAGACATTAGGTCAACTAAAAGAGTTTGTTGGTGGAGAAAGAAAGGTTTCGATGAGTAGAGAAATCTCAAAAAAGTTTGAAGAAACCATTAGAGGTACGGTAGACGAACTCATAGTTCATTTTGAAAACAAAGCTCCCAAAGGAGAATTTGTTGTTATAATAGAAGGAAAAAAATAAATTGAGTCCAACAGAATTACATATCAAGTCCAACGACTTATTTGCTAAAAAAGCAGACAAACCTTTTTTAATTGCAGGACCCTGTTCAGCAGAGAGCAGAATACAGGTTTTAGAAACAGGAAGAGCAATAGCAGAAAAAGGTGACGCCTCCATTTTTAGAGCAGGTGTATGGAAACCCCGTACACGACCCGGTTCTTTTGAAGGTATTGGTGAACCTGCACTAGCTTGGTTACAAGAATTAAAAGCAGAAACAGGAATGCCTGTAGCTACAGAAGTGGCAAATGCACATCATGTAGAAGCCTGTTTAGAAAATAACATCGATTATTTATGGATCGGTGCCCGCACCACCGTAAACCCTTTTTATGTTCAGGAAATTGCGGAAGCACTACGAGGAGTAGATATTCCGGTAATGGTGAAAAATCCATTACATCCGGATATAGGATTATGGATGGGAGCTTTAGAACGATTTAATAAATGTGGGATTAGCCAGTTGATGGCAATTCACAGAGGGTTTTATTCTTACGAAGCAGCCCCTTATAGAAACGTTCCCAAATGGGATTTAGCCATCAAGCTAAAACGTTTGATGCCCGAATTACCTATTATTTGCGACCCCAGCCATATTGCAGGAGATGCTGCATTAATTTCTGATCTAAGTCAAATTGCACTCGATTTAGACATGGATGGTTTGATGATAGAAACCCACTGCGATCCAGCATCAGCGCTAAGCGATGCGAAGCAACAAATCACACCCGACACCCTTCATCAGCTGATGAATAATTTAATTATGCCCAAAGCCATTCACGAGAGTGAAGACTTTAATAGGCAATTAAACAAGATGCGTTCTATAATTGACAGGTACGATAACGAACTCTTGCACGTGATTCAAAAACGTATGGAGATGGTAGCGGAGATAGGTAAAGCGAAGAAGGAAAACAATATAATGACCTTTCAGATAGAGCGTTTTTTCGACATCTTAAGAACCCGTAAGAGTACAGGCTTAGAGCTGGGATTGTCTAAAGAAATGGTCTACGAGCTTTTTGAGCTGATCCATAAGCATTCAATAAATATTCAAAATAAAATTTAGAAAAGGGATTTGAAAATTTGATGATGTGTTAATTTGAAGATTGTTAGGCAGAGAGATAAAGGAGATTCGCATAGAAAATTAAAATGTTGTTTCTGACATTTCTTCTTTTAGTGGAGAAAACGTAAAAAATGTGCTTTACAAAATGCTGTTTGAGATTACGACCGGAGGAAGTAAATGAGTTCATTTTGTTAGCCATTTTCGAGTTTTAGTAGCGTAAAAAAGAAGAGAAGTCTTGACTTTTTTGGTTCGTTTTTGCGTCAAGGCAAAAATGAACAAGAATATAAGGAATTTTAAATTTACTACCCATTGTTTTGATAAACATCCTTTTGATACATGCTATAATTAACGGATATGCATATTATTTTGAGACTTTCAACCTTCAATATTTAAATTCAACCTATCATTATGTCAGAAAAAAAATGGGTTTTAAAAGCCAAGCCAGACAGTCAAAAGGTCTTTAAACTCAGTAAAGAACTTGGGGTTTCGAAAGCAATTTGTTCCTTATTGGTGAGTAGAGAAATAGATACCTTCGAGAAGGCTAAAACATTTTTCAGACCACAATTATCAATGCTCCACGATCCTTTTTTAATGAAGGATATGGACAAGGCGGTACAGCGGATAACATCTGCAATTTCAAATAAAGAATCCATTAGAGTATACGGCGATTACGATGTAGATGGAACTACTTCGGTGAGTTTGATGTATAGTTTTCTAAAGAGTCAAAATGCAGTATGCGACTATTATATCCCAGATAGATACAACGAAGGCTACGGTATTTCTTACTTGGGAATAGACGATGCAATTGCCAAAGGAATTAGCCTAATGATTACCTTAGATTGTGGCGTAAAAGCGATTGAAAAAATCGCTTATGCACAGTCTAAAGGCTTAGATATTATTGTTTGCGATCATCACCGTCCAGGAGAGATACTTCCCAATGCATTTGCCGTTTTAGATCCTAAAAGAAGCGACTGTGACTATCCATTTAAAGAATTATGTGGTTGTGGAGTAGGTTTCAAACTGATGCAAGCCTATTTAAAACACCATAAGCTAGATGAGAAAATTGCCTTAGAATACCTCGACTATGTTGCTGTTGCTATTGGCGCAGACATCGTTCCTATAGTAGGGGAAAATAGAGTGCTGGCTTTTTATGGATTAAAATTATTAAACGCCAAACCTCGAATGGGGATGTTGGCTTTAATGAAAGAACATAAACGCGTTGGTAAAATGACCATTACCGACGTGGTATTTACCATTGCCCCGCGTATAAATGCAGCAGGTAGAATGAAACACGCACATAATGCCGTGCGTTTATTAATTGAAGAAAACGAAGCTGAGGCAATTAAAACAGCCAATGAAATTGAAGAGTTTAATACCGATAGAAGGTCACAAGATCAGCGAATAGCTAAAGAAGCACATACTCAAATAATAGAAAACAAGGAAGAAGAAAGAGTTTCTACCGTAGTCTATGATCCAGAATGGCATAAAGGAGTTATTGGAATTGTAGCTTCCAGACTCATTGAAACCTATTATAGACCCACAGTTGTATTTACCAAAAGCAAAGGTGGCGTATTAGCAGCATCGGTACGGTCGGTACATGGATTTGATGTGTATGAAGCCTTAGAAGCCTGTAAAGAACATATAGATCAGTTTGGTGGGCATATGTACGCGGCAGGACTCACCTTGAAAGAGAAAAACTACGAAGCTTTTAAAGAAGCTTTCGAAAAAGTGGTTTCTGAAACGATTACAGAGGAACAAAAAGTAGAGGTATATAACGTAGACGCAGAGATAGATTTTGCAGATATAACAGAAGGATTCAATAATATACTCAAGCAATTTGAACCTTTTGGACCTTAAAACATGGCGCCTTTATTTATTACAAAAAATGCTTTAGACAAAGGATACAGTAGAGCTGTGGGAGCAGAAAAAGAACACCTTAAACTACATATGTGTACCGAAAAGGAAAGGCTTTCTGAAATGAATGGTATTGCTTTTAAATTGGGGAAACACGATTCTTATATATCTAAAGGACTTCCTTTCGACATATGCTATGCAATACAAGAAAATGTATGGCAAGGTAAAACTACTATTCAATTAGGGGTAAAGGATATTAAAATTGGGTAAAGTCAATATAGGTTTTGGTAGTTGGTAGTTGGTAGAAAATTAAAAAAAGGGGCTTCGAGCGCCTCAGCCTGACAAAAACAAAAAGGATTTGGGAATGGGGAGTAAGCCTTGACTAAAACAAAGATAATGACAACCTAATTGTCTTCCTGAGGCACTCGAAGGATACAATGGGTGCTAACAGGAAAGGTCTTCGAGAACCTCAGACTGACAACAAATAAACAAACAAATACCTATTACCATTCCCTACTACCTACTTACCCCTTTTCCATTACCTTAGAGCCATGAAAGAAAAAATATTTTTTGCACATGCCAATGGATTTCCAGCTGAGGTATATGGCGATTTATTTTCACGAATTCCAAATTATGAGATTGACTATATCCCATTATTAGCACATGGTAACTATAGGGTCAAGTATTCATGGAGCGATGTAGTACCCGAAATTATTGCCTACTTTGAAGAAAACTATACAGAGCCAGTTTGGGCAATAGGGCATTCGTTTGGGGCAGTATGTTTGGCTTTAGCGGCACAACAAAAACCCGAATTATTTAAAGGGATTATCATGATGGATCCGCCGGTACTTTCCAAAAAAATACGCTGTATTTTGGCAGTATCACAGTGCTTCGGAGTTTCTAAATACATTATGCCCTTGGCAAAGAAATCCGCCAAACGCTCCGATCATTTTCCCGATAGAGAATTTGTAGCCTCAAAACTGCGAACCAAGTTTCTGTTTAAAAACTTCGGAGAACAATCCTTTCAAAACTATATTAAATACGGATTCACAGACCTTAAAGAAGGAATTACACTACGCTTTAAAAAAGAAGTAGAGACCAAAATTTTCGCATTAACACCTCCTTTTTACAGAAAAATAACACTCAACATTCCTAGTTTTTATCTGTATGCGACAGAAGGGACTATTGCGGTTACGAGATCCATAGACAAAGTGGAACCTCTTTTTCCGAACACCACTTTTATAGCTTTTAATGGAGGGCATTTATTTCCATTGGAACAGACCGAAAAGTGCGCAAACGAGCTTTTAAATATCCTTAATTCTAAAAATTAATATGTTTATTCGCATGATTATAGGGAACATAAATAATCTTGTCATTTGAGTATTCACCTACCTTTTTATTACTCGTCCTCTATTCTTTTAGAGAAATAGGCGTATAAAATGAGCGTAGTAAAATATTGTTTGAATTAAACGACCGAAAGGAGTTTAGTGAGTTTATTTTACTAGCCATTTTAAAGCTTATTGAACGTTAAGAAAGAATTGAAGACATGATTTTTGGTTCTTTTCATCCAGAAAAATAACTACAACACGTTTTTTAACTGTTTAGCATTTATAGCCTAAATTTAGCATTCTGCAAACAAGCGGATAAACATAATATTAATACCATGAAAACACTTTTATTCACCCTATTTAGCTTGGCTTGTTTTACTGTAAATGCCCAATCGTACACTTCTTATTTTACTGGAAATTCTACCGATAAAATTACAAATCCAGACTACGGTGTTTGCCTCATGGGAGGTTCAACTGAGGACGATAGAGCAATGGTTTGGTTTTTAGAAAAGGCGAATGGCGGAGATATTTTAGTCCTTCGGGCAAGTGGATCTGATGGATACAACGATTATTTTTATGAGGACTTAGGAGTGGAAGTAAATTCTGTAGAAACCATTGTTTTTAATAATGCCAGTGCCGCTAACGATACGTATGTTTTGCAGAAAATTGCCAATGCAGAAGCTATATGGATGGCAGGTGGCGATCAATCGGATTATATAAATTATTGGAAAGACTCTGAAGTCGAAGTATTGTTGAACGAGCACATCAACATAAAAAAAGGAGTGATTGGTGGAACTAGTGCGGGTATGGCAGTTTTAGGGAGTTCTTATTTTTCGGCAGAAAATGGAACAGTGTACAGCTCCGAAGCTTTGGAAGATCCATACAATACCTATATGACTTTTGGGCATAACGACTTTTTAGAAGTGCCTTTATTGGAAAACACCATTACAGACACACACTTTAGCGAACGAGAGCGAGAAGGGCGTTTGGTTACCTTTATGGCAAGAATGAATAACGAACTCGAAACAAGAACATTTGGAATTGCTTGTGATGAGTATACCGCTGTATGCATAGACTCTACTGGAATCGGAGCCGTTTATGGAGAGTGGCCAGAATACGACGATTATGCCTTTTTTGTACAGATGAATTGTGAGTCGGGAAATGCTCCCGAACTGATGCAACAAGGCATCCCTTTTACGTGGGATTTTGATTCTAAAGCAACTACCGTATATAAAGTTGGAGGGACTACAGATGGCGCTCATTATCTCGATTTAAACGATTGGGAAACTGGCAATGGAGGCGAATGGCTGCATTGGTCAGTAGAAAATGGAGTGTTTTATTCTGAAAATGGAGAAGCTCCTAATTGTGAAGGGATCGGAATTGAAACTGTTGAAAGATCAAATCCTCGTAAGCTAGTAAAGTCCCTGGATGTTTTAGGAAGATCCGTAAACAGTCACTATTTTGGAATTGTGATAGATCTGTTTGATGACGGATCGGCGGAGAAAAGGGTCATTGGGGAAAGGTCAAAATAGTCGTGCTGTCAAAAATCTATTTAAAGTCTGGCTAGGTCTTCGAGAGCCTCAGACTGACAGAAATAATTTGAAGATTTGAAAATGAGTTGATTTGAAAATTATTGTTAAACTGGAGAGTGCTTCGATAGCCTCAGACTG
>CAJJAI010000057.1 GCA_905182215.1 Flavobacteriales bacterium UBA6772
TTCAGTAAGACGAACAATATCCTCGTCTGTTACATCTTCTTTTAAATGTTTTATATAAGGATTTAATCCCTCGCGAATTGCTATTATAACTGCCTCCCAAGTTTCACATTCTTCAATGTCGCGGTAAATTTTATTTTCAATAAAAATACGCTCTAGAGAAGCAAAATGCCACAAAGCTTGTTGTTCTGATAATAGAATTTCTAATTCTGCTTTTAACAGAGCTAAAGAATGCGCAGTAGATTGCTTTAGTATCTCGGAGACCGTCAGAAAATAAGGCTTATCGTTTTTAATTATACATGCATTCGGTGAAATAGAAATCTCACAATCTGAAAATGCATATAAAGCATCTATGGTTTTATCTGGTGATACTCCAGTAGGAAGATGAATGAGGATTTCTACAAACTCGGCTGTATTATCTTCAATTTTCTTGATCTTAATCTTCCCTTTTTCGTTTGCTCTAATCACCGAATCTATTAAAGTAGAAGTGGTGGTAGCAAAAGGAAGTTCAATAATTTTTAAAAGTTTGGCGTCGACTTGTTCTATACGAGCACGAACTTTTATTTTACCACCTCTATGTCCATCGTTGTATTGTGAAAAATCGGCAATCCCTCCAGTTGGAAAATCTGGATATACTTTTTGTCCTCTACCTCTTAGTATGGAAATAGAAGCATCGATAAGTTCGATGAAATTGTGAGGCATAATTTTGGTTGACAATCCAACCGCAATCCCTTCTACTCCTTGTGCTAATAATAATGGAAATTTTACGGGAAGTGTAACCGGTTCTTTAGTACGACCATCGTAAGTAGGAATCCACTCGGTAATCTTAGCATTAAACACAACATCTAAGGCAAACTTCGATAAGCGAGATTCAATATAACGGGGTGCTGCGGCTCTATCTCCAGTAAAAACATTCCCCCAGTTACCTTGCATGTCTATAAGCAAGTCTTTTTGCCCCATATTTACTAAAGCATCTCCAATAGAAGCATCACCATGTGGGTGGTACTTCATGGTATTACCAATAATATTGGCTACTTTATTGTAACGACCATCGTCCATTTCTTTTAAAGAATGGAGAAGACGACGTTGTACTGGCTTCAATCCATCGTGAATGTCGGGAACAGCTCTTTCGAGAATTACATAAGATGCGTAATCTAAGAACCAACTCTCGTACATCCCATCAACATGGGTTATTGTACCTACTTCTTGCTCTTCGGCATTGAAGTTATCTTCAGAATATTCTGTTTCTTCACTCATAACTACTCTACTCCTTTTTCTACACGAAGGTTCTCAATAATAAACTGCTGACGATCGGGTGTATTTTTACCCATATAAAACTTTAACATATCTGGAATGGATTGTTCTTTACCGATCATAACAGGTTCCAAACGAATATCCTCTCCAATAAATCCTTTAAATTCATTTGGAGAAATCTCACCTAATCCTTTAAATCGAGTAATTTCCAATTTACCATTCAATCTCTCCATCGCATTATTTTTCTCTACTTGATCGTAACAATAGGTTGTTTCCTTTTTGTTTCGAACTCTAAATAATGGTGTTTGGAGAATATATAAATGTCCCTCGCGAATTAACTCGGGGAAGAATTGTAAAAAGAAGGTAATTAATAATAAACGAATGTGCATACCATCGACATCGGCATCGGTAGCTATAACTACATTATTATAACGTAAATCGGCTAAACCATCTTCAATATTAAGCGCTGCTTGCACGAGGTTAAACTCCTCGTTTTCGTAAACTATCTTTTTTGTTAAACCGTAAGAGTTTAAAGGCTTCCCTTTTAAACTAAATACAGCCTGCGTATTTACATCACGAGATTTTGTGATTGAACCACTTGCAGAATCTCCCTCGGTAATAAATAAAGTAGATTCTAAGTGGCGTTCCTTTTTTACCTCATTATAATGTACTCTACAATCGCGTAATTTTTTATTGTGAAGGTTTGATTTTTTAGCTCTTTCTCTACTGAGTTTTTTTATTCCGGCTAAATCCTTTCTCTCTCGCTCTGCTAATAATATTTTTTTCTGAAGAGCATCTGCTACAACAGGATTTTTATGTAGGTAGTTATCTAGTTGACTTTTAACAAAATCGTTTATAAAGGTTCTAACTGTAGTAAGATCTGGCCCCATATCGGCAGAACCTAATTTGGTTTTTGTTTGAGATTCAAAAATAGGTTCAATAACCTTTATGCTAACTGCGGCATTTATAGACTGACGTATATCGGCTGCTTCGTAATTTTTACCATAGTATTCGCGAATCGTTTTTACAACAGCTTCACGAAATGCAGCTTGATGAGTACCACCCATTGTGGTGTTCTGTCCATTTACAAAAGAATGGTACGACTCTCCATATTGATGCCGCATATGGGTCATCGCAATTTCTATATCTTCTCCTAGTAAATGAATAACCGGATAATGGGTACTTCCTTGTGTAATCTCGTTATTTAAAAGGTCGAGTAATCCATTTTCAGAATGAAATTTCTCTCCATTATAAACCATAGTAAGTCCAGTATTCAGATAAGCATAATGCCACATCATCTTCTCGATATACTCGTTTACATATCGAAAATTACTAAAAATCGTTTCGTCTGGGATAAAAGAGACTCTAGTTCCTTTACGTACAGAGGTTTCTTGAATATCTTCTTCTAGAACAACTTCTCCTTGGTGAAACTCAACAACTTTAGTTTTTCCGTCTCTTACCGATTGAACTTTAAAATAATCGGACAGAGCATTTACAGCTTTTGTACCGACACCGTTTAATCCGATGGATTTCTTAAAGGCTTTAGAATCGTATTTACCTCCTGTATTAATTTTAGAGACACAGTCGATTACTTTCCCTAGTGGAATACCTCTACCGTAATCTCTTACTGTAATTTTTTTTCCACGAACACTAACCTCAATATTTTTCCCGTGGCCCATCACGTACTCATCTACACAATTGTCTACCACTTCTTTAAGAAGAATGTAAACACCGTCGTCTTGAGCGGTACCGTCTCCGAGCTTACCAATATACATACCTGGACGTAAGCGAATATGCTCTTTCCAGTCTAACGACCGGATACTGTCTTCTGTGTATTGATTCTCTGCCATTAGAATTTATTGAATGTGTTATAAAAAAGAAAGTAGTATAGGCTAACCTATACTACTCTTTAAAAGTACTTATTTTAGTAGTTGTTAAGCCTTTATCCTCACAAAAGCTCTAACAATTTTATCAACAATTAAACATTGAAACGGAAGTGCATAATATCACCATCCTGAACAATATATTCTTTTCCTTCTACAGATAATTTACCAGCTTCTTTACAAGCCAATTCCGAACCTAAAGAAACAAAGTCATCGTATTTAATAACTTCAGCTCTAATAAAACCTTTTTCGAAATCGGTATGAATAACACCGGCTGCTTGAGGCGCAGAAAAACCTTCTTTTATAGTCCAAGCTCTAACTTCTTTTACACCAGCGGTAAAATAAGTTTGAAGTTTTAACAAAGTATAAGCAGTACGAATAACCTTTTTTACGCCTGGTTCTGCTAAGCCCATATCTTGTAAAAACTCCTGACGTTCTTCAAAAGTTTCTAGTTCCATAATATCAGCTTCCATTCCTGCAGCAATAACAAGCATTTCGGCATCTTCATCTTTTATAGCTTCTTTAACAGCTTCTACATATGCATTCCCAGTATTAGCATCATCTTCGTTTACATTACAAATGTATAAGATAGGCTTATCTGTTAAAAGCATTAAATCTTCAACAATCTCTTTTTCCTTTTGGGTTAAATCAATTGAACGTGCAGATTGTCCAGACTCTAAATGAGTTTTGTATTTTTCTAAAATTAAAAGGTGCTTTGCAGCTTCTTTATCTCCAGTACGAGTTTTTTTCTTAGTGGTGTCGATTTTCTTATCTACAGATTCTAAATCTTTAATCTGTAATTCTATATCGATGGTTTCTTTATCACGTACAGGATTAATAGATTCATCAACATGTGTAATATTATCGTCATCGAAACAACGTAATACATGAATAATAGCTTGTGTTTCTCTAATATTAGCTAGGAATTTATTTCCTAGACCTTCACCTTTACTTGCTCCACGAACCAGTCCAGCAATATCTACAATCTCTACAATTGCTTGTTGCATTTTTTCGGGCTTCACTAACTCCTCCAACTTCGCCATTCTATCGTCTGGCACAGGAATAACTCCTACATTGGGTTCTATTGTTGCAAAGGGATAATTTGCTGCCAATGCTTTTGCATTCGACAAACAGTTAAATAAGGTTGATTTACCAACGTTAGGTAATCCTACAATTCCACACTTCATAGCTAAATTTTAGAGTTGCAAAGATAGCTTTTAGGATAAGAGATGAAAATTAATTAATGAAGATTCAGTTAATTTTAATTTTGAGCGCATCAGATAGAATAAATACTCATTAAAATGATTACCTAAAGATTGTAACATCACCGGTAATACTAAGATGCTCGAGCTCTAATAAATAAAAATACACTCCTTCAACAACCTCATTAGAATGATTCCTACCATTCCATGGTTGTGCTATAGGAGCTAAGGTATGAAAGACTTCAACACCCCATCTATTGAATATTTTCAAACTTACTGGTTCACATTCATTTAAACCACTAATAAGCATTTCATCGTTTTCTAAATCGCCGTTAGGAGTAAATACGTTTGGCACAAATACGTACTTATAAACAGACTCCGCATTATAATCTATAACTTGAGTTAATTCTTCTGAGCAAAACTCATTACTTGCAATTAAGCTAATCGTATAAACACCGCCAACCTCTACAGCCATTATAGGATTTACCTCTATAGACTCCTCACCATTTAAATCCCAAACATAATTATCTGAGAGTTCCGATTCATTCACAAACTCAACTTCACGAATACACGAATCTATAGTATACGTAAATAGTGGAATTGGTTTTTGGAGAAAACCAATATCTATATTCTCACCAAAACTATCCTCACAACCTAAATCGGTCTCAACACTTAAACTCACATAATACACATCTTCTTCCAAATAAACATGACTCACTGAATAAGACTGACTTGTAGCTCCATCACCCAAATCCCAATCCCAACTTAGCACATTGTCGAACATTGACACAATACTTAGGTTCTGAAACTCTACAATTCCAGCTTCACAATCGGCATTTGGAATAGTGGAAAACTCAACAATTGGAGGTTGTGCTACTGAGATTACAAATGTCGATGTGCTTGTATTGTTACAAGACTCCGGGTTTGAAGCTATTAAACTTACGGAATACTCACCTTCGCTTGCATACTCATACGAACCTAAAGCACCATTAACTTGATTTCCGTCGCCAAAATCCCAAAGCAAACTATTATATGAACTTGAGTTATCAGTAATCGAAATTTCTAAATCTTCATTACATTCATAATTTAGCTCGAAACTAGCTTCTACCACTGGCAATGCCAAAATATCAATTTCCATATAAGCATCTTGACTACAAAAATAATCATTGGACGTTTGAAGTCCCACAACGAATTCACCTTCATTAAAAGTATAATTAAAACTTTCATCTATACTAACAGATGCAGCATTTACAGTCCATTGATAGTCATCGGCATCTTGGCTGAGGTTTGCAAAATCAACTTCTAAGGGCTCACAACCTGTAAAAATACTAGCCTCAAAAACTGCGGTAGGTTGCGGGTATACGGTTATCCAATTTTCTTCTGAAAGCAAACTTTCACAACCCGTTTCAGTATTCATCACCGATAAACTAACATCGTACACACCGGGGTCATATTGTACAACTGGATTAGAAAGATTAGAGCTCGTTCCATTACCTAAATCCCATTCGTAAACCAAAGCAGCTGAAGAGCTACTATTAGCAGTAAATGTCACTGTTTGAGGCTCGCATAATTCATATAAGGTTGAAGTCATTGAACTAAGGTCATTTCCTGAGGTCATAAGAGTTTGCTCGTAGGTTTCTTCACAATCCAAATAACTTACAGTAAAGGATATCTGCTGAGCACCATCTGTGGTGAAATTCACATTTTGTGGAGATAATTGACTCGAAAACTGACTAATTGCATTCGCCCCAAAATCCCAAGCGAAACTACCATTATCTGGAATTACACCATCGCCGTAAAAATCATATACCGCGTTCTCATCACAATTTGTAGGTGGTAAAGAAAAATAAGGGTACACATTAGGGTAAAGGGAAAAGCTTATAACTGCGGTATCGGTGCAAAAAGAGCCCGGATTTGCTATTAATGTTACTTCGTAAGTTCCACTATCCGGATACAAATAAATAGGTTCTGTATCTGTAGAATTGTCGGTTGTATTTGTAAGATCTCCGAAATCCCAATAATAATCGAATGCATTTAAACTTTCATTCGTAAAGGTCACATCTAATCCATCGCAATAGACATCGGCTATTGGCGATGCAGCAGTTGCAATTTCACAATCCACAACCAAGAATCTAAAATCTCTTAATATCTCTCCTAAGTATACACCATTTCGATATTCCTCTACTTTTATCCCAATTACATAATAACCTTCTTGGGTAGGCGTTCCGGTAATTACACCAGTGCTGGGATTAATATCTACTATTGGATTTGAATCCATTGGATAAGCATCAGAATACCCAGTTTCCCATGGTACTTCGGCATATGGTGGTGCATATGTTTCTGTTGGGTTCATATCACTAGAGCCATGAAAGGGAGCAACTAAAGAGTATGCCAAAGAATCACCGTCAATATCAGTTGCCGATTGACTTATTTCTACATAAGAACCTAAACACAAGGCCATTGGCGGATAACTATCGAATGCTGGAGAACTATTACAAGCAGCTCCAGAAATTGGCGGAATATATGCGACTAATGAAGAACCTAAATCACCTGGATCAACAATATTTAATACTTGATTATTTCTACAACAGCGTTGATATACTATTTGGTAACCTTGACCATTATTTGGTAAAGTAGTAACAACCGTATACGTTCCTTTTTCCACACATAGTTCAGGCGGAAGAGTTAAACACTCGTCTGTAAACTCATCTACCACGTATTCTTCAAAAACAGAACCATGACTTAACTCACTTACTAGATTATTGTTCATATCGTAAATAGTAATTACCCCACTTCCATCGAAACCAGTTCCATTAGTATTAGCAGGACCACAATCTCTATAAATAATTACTTTTATTTCGTATTGATCACCACCTAAACAAGTATACACAACTTCTCCACCAATTAAGTGAGTAGCATTTAACACTGCTGGAAACAAAAGTATAATCGATAAAACAAGTTTAAATAGACGCATATAACTATATTTAAAATAAAATTCTCACAAGTAGTAAAACTACTAAAACTTTGGACTTGGCAACAAAAACTATGCTAAACAAAATTCAACATCAATCCAGAGCACAACAACACCAAATATGCTAAAAGAAATCAAACTATTTGTGGCACAAAAAAGAGGTCGTAAACGACCTCTTTTAAAATGTATGTAAAACCTAATTATGATGCGAAAATTGGAAACGCTTCCATCATCTCATTTACTTTATCTCCCACAGAGGTAAGTACCTCGTGGTTTTCGAAGTTCATTATAACCTCATCCACTAAATCTACAATCTGCACCATATGCGCTTCATTTAAACCTCTGGTTGTAAGTGCTGGAGTACCAACTCGTATTCCTGAAGTAATAAATGGAGACTCAGTATCAAATGGAACCATATTTTTATTTACTGTGATGTGTGCTTTTACAAGAGCATTCTCTGCATCTTTTCCTGTAATGTTCTTAGAACGTAAGTCTATTAACATACAGTGATTATCGGTTCCACCAGAAACTACATCGTAACCCTTAGCCATAAATGCATCTGCCATAGCACTCGCATTTTTCTTAGTCTGTAATGTATACTCAAAGAACTCATCTGTTAGTGCCTCACCAAAAGCAATTGCTTTAGCTGCAATAATATGCTCTAAAGGTCCACCTTGCATTCCTGGAAAAACAGCAGAATTTAATAAAGCAGACATCATTCTTACTTTCCCTTTTGGAGTTTTTAAACCCCAAGGGTTTTCAAAATCTTTAGAAACCATAATCATTCCTCCACGTGGACCTCTTAACGTTTTATGAGTAGTAGTTGTAAGTATGTGGCAGTGTTCAACAGGATCGTTTAAGATTCCTTTCGCTATTAAACCGGCTGGATGAGAAATATCTGCCATTAACACCGCCCCAACTTTATCTGCAATAGCTCTAAATCGTGCATAATCCCAATCTCTAGAATATGCTGAAGCACCACAAATAATTAATTTTGGCTTTTCGGCTAAAGCAACTTCTTCTACCTTATCCATATCTACTCTACCCGTCTCTCTTTCTACGCCGTAAAAAGAGGTTTTATATAATTTTCCAGAAAAATTAACTGGAGAACCGTGGGTAAGATGACCTCCATGAGAAAGGTCGAATCCTAAAATTTTATCACCTGGATTTAAACAAGCATGAAACACCGCAGCATTAGCTTGCGAACCTGAGTGAGGTTGCACATTGGCATATTCTACACCAAATAAAACCTTAGCTCTATCAATTGCTAATTGTTCTACTACATCTACTACTTCACATCCACCGTAGTATCTTTTCTGAGGATAACCTTCAGCGTATTTATTCGTTAAGCAAGATCCTGCAGCTTCCATTACCTGGTCGCTTACGAAGTTTTCTGAAGCTATTAATTCAATTCCATAAACTTGACGTTCGTGTTCGTCTTGAATTAAGTCAAAAATTTGCTGATCTCTTTCCATCTTTTTAGTTTGATGATTAATGTTGGTTTCGTGATTTCGGATGCAAATATAAACCTTATTTTTGTACAAAATTTTTTAAGATGATAAAAGCAAACGATCCGAATAGAAAATCGTGGATAGAAGTTTCGAAAGACTCTGATTTTCCTATACAAAACATTCCTTTTGGAGTGTTCAAAAAAACAAACAATAGCATTTGTGTAGGTACACGCATTGGTGATTTCGCCATTGACCTAAACCCACTAAACGAGTTAAATTATTTTGATGGAATAGATTTAGACGCTACTATATTCGCCCAAGAAACGTTAAATGCTTTCTTAAAACTAAATAAAACTACTTGGCGTGCAGTTAGAGATCGTATTGCAGAAATTTTTGATGCAAATACCACGATGGACGAAGCACATAAAGCATTAATTATTTCGGCGATTACAGAAGTAGAAATGGTTATGCCAGTTCAGGTTGGCGATTATACCGATTTTTACTCTAGTCGTCAGCACGCACATAATGTGGGTTGTATGTTCCGAGACCCAGACAATGCCCTTTTACCAAACTGGCTACATATCCCTGTAGGATATCACGGTAGAGCTTCTTCTATTGTATTATCAGGTACAGACATCCACCGTCCAAAAGGACAACAATTACCTTTAGGAGCAGACGTTCCTGTTTTTGGTCCTTGTAAATTAATGGACTTCGAATTGGAAATGGCTTTTGTAACAGGGCAAGGAAAAGAGATGGGCGATACTATTTCTACAAGCGAAGCAGATGACTACATTTTTGGAATGTGTATTTTTAATGATTGGTCTGCAAGAGATATTCAAAAATGGGAATACGTTCCTCTAGGACCTTTTTTAGGTAAAAGTTTTGGCTCTTCTATTTCTCCTTGGATTGTAACTCTTGACGCTTTAAAACCCTTCCGTGTAGAAGGAGAAAAGCAAGAACCGCAAATTCTTCCTTATTTAGAATTCGAAGGAAATAAAAACATCGACATCAAACTAGAAGTTCAAATTACTTCAGACAGCTTTGAATCACATACAGTATCAAAATCCAATTACAAATATATGTACTGGAATATGACACAGCAGTTGGCACATCACACCGTAAATGGATGTAATATTAATGCTGGAGATATGATGGCGTCTGGGACAATTTCTGGGAACACTCCCGAAGCTTATGGCTCTATGTTAGAATTATCGTGGAAAGGAACTAAACCTATGACTATGCCTGATGGCACAGAGCGTAAGTTTATTCAAGATAACGACAGCGTAATTATGAAAGCCCATTGCCAAGCAAGTAATTATAGAGTTGGTTTTGGAGAGGTAAGAACTAAGATTCTTCCAGCTAAAAAATAAATTAGCTTGCAATTATCAGTTATTAATTTGCAATTCAAATTAAGCTAAAAAAAAAGCCATGAAATAAACCTCATGGCTTTTTTCATTTAAACAATTTCCTTAGGTTTATAGAAACGATTTTTAAGATGAGCGAAGTAGAGATAGAGGTAGAAAATAAAGAAATTGTAAAACGCTACAAAACACTTTTAAGATCATGCAACAGCGACATTACTCGCGAGGATAAGAAGCTCATTCGCAAAGCATTTAATCTTGCTGTAGAAGCTCACAAAGGCGTACGCAGAAAAAGTGGAGAACCCTATATATTTCATCCCATTGCGGTAGCACAAATTGTTGCTAAAGACATTGGACTTGGCGCAACTTCTATTGCATGTGCCCTTTTACACGATGTTGTAGAGGACACAGATTATACATTGGAGGACATGGAGCAGATGTTCAATCCGAAAATTCGTCAAATAATTGATGGCTTAACAAAAATCACTGATCTCGCCGAACAAGATATATCTATACAAGCAGAGAATTTTAGAAAGATGCTCCTTACCCTCTCTGATGATGTGCGTGTAATTCTTATAAAACTCGCCGACCGATTACACAATATGCAAACCCTCGATTCGATGGCAAGGCATAAGCAACAAAAAATCGGTTCTGAGACCTTATATATATACGCTCCTTTAGCTCACAGATTAGGCTTGTACACTATTAAAACAGAATTAGAAGACTTAGGCTTAAAATATACAGAACCAGATATTTACCGAGACACTTCCAGACAACTAAATGAAACAAAAAAAGCTCGAGTACAATACATTCAAAAGTTTACAAAACCATTAAAAGACACCTTACAAAGTCATGGTTTAATATGCTCTATCAAAGGACGCCCAAAATCAATTTTTTCTATTTGTAAGAAAATTAAAAGTCAAGGCGTTTCTTTTGATGAAGTATACGACAAGTTTGCAATTCGTATTATCATAGAGTCAACGATAGCAGATGAAAAATCAGACTGCTGGAAAGCCTACTCATTAATTACAGATAATTACCGACCTAATCCAGACCGTTTAAGAGACTGGATTTCTACACCCAAAGCAAACGGTTACGAATCGCTACACACTACCGTTATGGGCCCTGGAGGTAAATGGGTTGAAGTACAAATACGTACAAAACGGATGGATGAGGTAGCCGAGAAAGGCTATGCTGCGCACTGGAAGTACAAACAAGAGGGCGTTTCTAAAGAAGGTAATTTAGAAGATTGGGTAAATCAAATTAGAGAATTACTTGAGAACCCAGAATCTAATGCGGTTGACTTCCTAGAAGAATTTAAACTCAACTTATTCTCAAAAGAGATTTTTGTATTTACACCAAACGGAGACCTGAGAACATTACCAAAGGGTGCTTCGGTTTTAGATTTCGCATTCGATATCCACTCTCAACTAGGAGCTACTTGTTTAGGCTGTAAAGTAAATGGAAGACTGGTTCCTTTAAGTCATAAATTAAAAAGCGGAGATCAAGTTGAAGTGATCACTTCTCATAATCAAAAGCCAAAAAAGGCATGGCTTAACTATGTAATTACAGCGAAGGCTAAAAACAAAATTAAAAGCAGCTTAAAAGATGCTAAAAAGGCCATTGCAGAAGAGGGAAAAGAAATTCTCGAAAGAAAACTAAAACATTTAAAACTTAGTTTTACTGATAGCGTAATAAACGAATTGTGCAGTTATTTTAAATACAAAACAAGCTTAGACCTCTTTTTTGATGTTGGTTCGGGTGTACTCACCAACACCAATATAAAAGAATTTGTACTCAACAAAAATAGTTGGTATCAATACCTAAAGAGTAAAATATACCGCAAGTCGAATAAACAAATAGAACAAAAAGAAGAGGTTAAATTCGACACCTTGGTTTTTGGTCATACTGAAGAAAAACTCAATTTCACCTATTCTAAATGCTGTACTCCAATACCGGGAGATCATGTTTTTGGGTTCACAACTATTAGAGAAGGAATTAAAATACATCGCCACGATTGTCCAAATGCATTGCGATTACAATCTAATTTCGCCTACAGAATACTAAAAGCAAAATGGATAGATAGCACTAATACAGAATCTATAGCATTACTAAACATTAAAGGAATAGATAGAGTTGGACTGGTTACAGAGGTAACTCAAATACTGTCGAACAATCTTAAAATAAACATTCAATCTATTAACATTAGTAGTGTAGATGGAATATTTGACGGTTTAATAACGGTAGTAATTCTAGACAAAAACAGCTTAACTTCGGTAATAGAAACGCTAAAAAAAGCTGAAGGAATCACCTCGGTAAAACGCAAATTTAAAAGTACCTAATTACTAAGCTGAATTAGAAATTAATGCTTAGTTTTACGCCTTGTTTCTGACTCCTATTTCAACACAATGAGCAAGAAAATACAAGAGCAAGTAAAACAGGTTTTTACTACATATCTAGGTCAAAACGGGCAACGAAAAACTCCCGAGCGATTTGCAATACTCAAGGAAATTTACAATTACAACGATCATTTTGACATAGAAACACTCTATATTAAAATGAAAAACCAAAACTATCGAGTGAGTAGAGCTACGCTTTATAACACGATAGAATTGTTATTGGATTGTAATTTGGTCCGCAAGCATCAATTTGGCGAAAATCAAGCTCAGTACGAAAAAAGCTTCAGTAACAGACAACACGATCACTTAGTATGTACCGAATGCCGAAAGGTATTGGAGTTTTGCGATCCTCGGATTCAGAATATTACGAATGCGGTTGAAGAAGCTTTAGGCTTCACTGTGGTTCACCACGCACTAAACATGTATGGTACATGTAAAGAATGTACCTCTAAACAAACACATTAAGCACAAAAAAATGGCAGTAGATGTTCTCTTAGGTCTTCAATGGGGAGACGAAGGAAAAGGAAAAATAGTTGATGTTTTAACTTCAAACTACGACATTATTGCACGATTCCAAGGAGGTCCTAATGCAGGGCACACCTTAGAATTTGACGGAATAAAACACGTTCTTCATACAATTCCTTCTGGTATATTTCACCCTACCGCACTCAACGTAATCGGTAATGGTGTGGTAATAGATCCTGTAATTTTCGAAAAGGAATTAGAAGGTTTAGAGAAACTAAACGTAAACTTTGATGGAAAACTTTTAATTTCTAGAAAAGCACACCTTATCCTTCCTAGCCATAAACTACTTGATGCTGCTTCGGAGCACGCAAAAGGAAAAGCTAAAATTGGTTCTACTCTTAAAGGAATTGGGCCAACTTACATGGATAAAACAGGTAGAAATGGACTTAGAGTTGGGGATATTGAATTACCTGATTTTAAAGAACGTTATGATAGCCTTGTAGCAAAACACATACAATTGCTTAAGCAATACGACTTTGAATACGATTTAGAAAATTTAGAAGGAGATTGGTTTAAGTCGATCGAGAGATTAACAAAACTCGAATTTATTGATAGTGAACACTATTTAGAATTAGCTCGTAAAGCGGGTAAAAAAGTTCTTGCCGAAGGTGCACAAGGTTCTTTATTAGATATAGATTTTGGAACGTATCCTTTTGTAACCTCTTCTAATACTGTTTCCGCTGGTGCTTGCACTGGTTTAGGAATTGCGCCTAACAGAATTGGCGATGTATTCGGAATATTCAAAGCTTATTTAACACGTGTTGGTAGTGGACCATTCCCTACCGAACTATTAGATGAGACAGGTGCAGAAATACAAAAAGCTGGAAACGAGTTTGGTGCAACTACAGGTAGACCTCGTAGATGTGGTTGGATTGATTTACCAGCCTTAAAATACGCAATAAACGTTAACGGTGTTACACAGTTAATGATGATGAAAGCGGATGTTCTTAGTGAATTCCCTACCATTAAAGTGTGTACACATTATAAATACAACGGCGAAATTATAGACTACCTTCCATACAATATTGAAGGAGATAAAATTGAGCCTATCTATAAAGAATTTACGTGTTGGAAAGAAGACTTAACCGGTAAAACCGAAATGTCGGAATTACCTAAAGAACTTACCGACTACGTTGAATATCTAGAAAAGGAACTAGAAACTCCAATTGTTATTGTTTCTGTAGGGCCTGATAGAACTCAAACGATTTACAATCACAAATAAAAAAAAACAGCCCCGCAAAGGGGCTTTTTTTATGACTAAATATTTTACATACTCCATTTTTTTATGCTTCTCTTTACTGAGCAATCTTTCTATTGGGCAAACTCAAATTGAAATTATTAATGCGGATGAAATTTCGTTTAACAAGAAGATTAGCGAAGACCGACAGTTATTATTAGGCAATGTAAGAACCAAACACGAAGGTAGGTATTTAAACTGCGACAGTGCCTATTATTATGCTACAGAAAATAAAATTGAAGCATTTAGTAATATTAATATTTGGCAAGGAGACACCCTGAATTTAAAAGGGAACTACTTATTGTATCACGGAAATCACGCTTTAGCAGAAATACACCAAAATGTTCGTTTCAATCACAAGAACATGAAATTACTTACTGAACAGCTTAATTACAACTTCGCAACAAACGAAGGCTTTTTTGACACCAAAGCCAGTATAACAAATGAGGAGAAATCGCTTTGGAGTAATAAGGGCGTATACTACTCTAGTATAGAAAAATTCGACTTCTTTGGAGATGTACTTATTATAGAAGGAGAAGAGATAATTAAAGCAGATACTTTATACTATTGGTTAGATTCTGAATTTGCATCCTTCAGATCGAATGGAGAAATAGAAAATTCAGACATCAAAATCCTTGCTCAAGAAGGATGGATCGATCAAATAGCTGGAAATGCATTCTTAAGTGATCGGATTAAAATTACCCAAAGCAAAGACTCGTATACCCTGTATACAGACACTTGCATAATTACAGACCAAATGAACCACAGCCTGTCTTACGGAAATACCTTACTGAACTTTCCTTTTAATGACGACACACTCTATTTAACTGCCGACACTTTAATTAATTATCAAACTACAGCATCTACTATAGTAAAGGCGTATAAAGACGTTAATTTTAAAAGTACTACGATTACGGGCCAAAGTGACTCGTTGAGCTTTAATACCCAAAGTAATTTGATTTATTTAAACCAGGAACCTGTATTGTGGTTAGAAGAATTTCAGCTTACTGCAGATACTATTTCACTATTTTTAGACAGCAATAAGCTAGAGAAGGTATACCTTAACAAAAATGCGTTTATATCCTCAGAGCTCGATAGTATATCCTTTAACCAAATTAGTGGCATAAACATGCTGGCGAACTTTAAAGAAAACGACTTACATTCTATTAATGTAATGGGTAACGGAGAAAGCATCTACTATATTCAAGATGATGTAACGGACGAAATACTCGGACTGAATAAGATTATCTGTAGTAATATGAATATCAGGATTGACGATAGAGCACTTAAAAACATTAAATTCTTGCAAAAACCAGATGCTACTTTGTTTCCTATAGCAGAAATAAAGGAGCCATTAAGATGGTTAAAACACTACAACAACCGAAACAAATTGGCAGTTTTAAATAAAATTGAAACTAAAACTCAAGTACACAAAGGGTTTTAAGATATTTTCACTTTCTTTACTCCATAATTAACAAATGGCACAATTATTTCTTGAAAGACAAGAATAACAAACAAATCCTTTGATATAGCCGAATTTTTACTAAATTCACGCTTTCAAAGACAAGAAAATAACAAGAAACAAATTTCAAACAGTTATGAAAAAGATTATTCTTTCACTTGCAGCGGTATTAGCATTTACACTAACATCTGATGCACAAACTCGTAAAGGTACTGTATTGCTAGGTGCAGGAAGCCAGTTCTCTGAGCAAAACATTAACACTCTTGCAATTACGCCTAAAGTAGGTTACTTTGTACAAGATGGTATTGCTATTGGTGCATTGGTTAATTTCCAAAACGATAACACTGATAAAAGTGCTTACGAATTAAACGACAACACAGCTGAAATAGGTGTGTTTGGACGTTACTATGTTTCTAACAACTTATTTACTGAGGTTTCTTTAAGCAGTAAAAGTGTTAGTAATGAAGATTTCAAAGGAGTTATGACTGATAACGTTCACATCTGGACTTTAAATGGAGAGTTAGTTGCTCCAGGTACTACAGGTGCAGTTCCTGCTTATAATGCAGACCTTACTCCAGTTATTGTTGACCAATATGAAATTGATCAAGTTGTAGAAGAAGCTACAAAATCTTTAAACTTTAACTTAGGCTTAGGATATACAATTGTATGGAGAGAGCACTTCGCTGTTGAACCTTTTATGAACTTAACTTTCATGAACGGTGAGAAAAAAGAATACGATGCTACTAACAAATTAATCGAAAATCACGACCTTAAAGGAACTCACTTTAACTTAGGTGTAAACTTTAGCTTGTTCTTCTAAGAAATTAGATAAACACTCATATATAAAAAAGCTTGTCTCACAGAGACAAGCTTTTTTTGTGCTCAATATTTTGAACAAAGGAACTACTAAAACCGAATGACTCAGAAGGTCGCCCAAGTCAATTAAGCACCTTAGAGCTAACAATAAGCAGTAATTAACAGTATTGAAAGTACTAGAGGAAAAGAA
>CAJJAI010000058.1 GCA_905182215.1 Flavobacteriales bacterium UBA6772
CTCAGCATCCATGCATCCAAAGATTTCGTTTCCACATTCAATCATTTCGAATGAAAAAGAATCTACGTAGTAAATTCCATTAATTTCATACCCTTGACTAGGAGAAGATATTAGTTTATATTGAGTACCGTATTCAGTAGTAAATATTAAATTTAATTCTTGGTTTATTAAATACCCATCTATATCGTCTGTAGTTAAATCGTCTCCCATAATTGGGAAAGCAGTTTCCATACCATTAATCAAAGTTGAGCCAGCGCAAACCAAGTTTTCTTGATTGTTTAAGAAAAAGGCACCTAAAGTCCCAGTTCCTAATTCTTCAATCGATTCAATCGAGGAGTTAGGTAAGGCAAAAGTCATGTTAGAACCCGTGTTGGTATAATTAAAGTTTAAATCACATTCTGAAGACGAAGCAAAAGCAGTTAGATATACTAGGAATCCTAAAATCATGGTAGAAAATTTCATAGTTGAGGTCGTTTAAAGTTTTTTAATTTTAGGTATTTCAACATTACATCAATTTAAGCCTTAAAAGGCTTTTTGTTTAATAAATAGCAGTAATTGTTGAACAATTTTAATATATCAAGAATCATTCCAAAAGATAGTTAGTGTCTAAAAAAGTAAGATATATAAAGTGAAAACTATGCTTCTATCTTAAATTTGATGAACCATTAATGCATATTCTTTTGAATTAGGTGCAAATATTTTTGTTGGAGAAAAAGGATTATTCGGACAGTTTAACGATAATGACATGGTCTATAGCAGACTAAAATTTAACTTTTAATTTAGAACGATGAAAACACTAATAAGCCTATTCGCGATTACACTATTTTCTTCCTCTTGTAATACACATTCCCAGGAATCGAAACCTGTAAGTATTTCCGATTTAAATTATATGGAAATTAGTTTAGAAAATGATGAGCCATGGATTGCCAATATTGAAACTACCCAAGGTGTAGCCAAAATGTTAAACTTAGTTCAAGGTTTTTCGCGCTATTATTCAGTATTACAGTCTAATTTAGAATATGAATTTCAGATTTTGTTTCTCAAATGTTCTATGACAGGTGAAGCTCATAATCAATTGCACAATTACCTAATTCCTATGGTTGTAATATTTGAAGATATAGCTAAAGATGATGTTGAAGTTTCTGCTCTTGCAGTTGAAAAACTGAAACTGCATTTAGAGGGATATTCTTTGTTTTTTGAGTAGAATTTAAAGTCTATTAAAACTCGTTTGATTTTCAAACGGATTTTAATGGACCTCTATTTAGCTGTAGTTTTCGGTTCTATCGCATTAATTTGTGCACCTTCTAAAAATTCAATTTGAATTACTATTTATGCGACTAATGAATTGTTAGTTTTTAAATAGAATTTCTTAGAATCAACGATTTGATTCTTTCTAATCACTTCCCGCAAGTATCCTCTGAGAGTCACTGAGGAATTGGTCTTTTAGCTGTTTGTTGTTTTATAAAATGAAGGCAGGCTTAAATTGTATTTAATAGCTAAAACTCGAATAAGTATAATAATAGAAGCAGTGCTCAAGTAGGTTAAGTTTTCTGATACACCAATTTTTGTTAAGCCTAAAAAACTCGCTCCACCAATAATACAAGCTGTTGCGTAGATTTCTTTTCTGAAAATAATTGGAATTTCATTACTTAAAATATCTCGTATAACCCCACCAAAACATGCGGTCATCGTTCCTAAAGCAATACAGATGATAGGATGGAGCCCTATGTCTAATCCTTTTTCAATTCCAATAATAGTAAATACTCCTAATCCAATAGTATCAAAAAGAAAAAGTGAATTTCTAAGGTGTTTCAGTCGGTCTTTAAAGACTAGTGCGAAAAGCACTGCAAGCGCTATGAAATAAATATATTTAACATCAAGCATCCAACTTACTGGAGTATTAACTATTAATACATCTCTTAAGGTTCCACCACCAACTGCAGTAACAAAGGCGATTATGAAAATACCGAATGTGTCCATGCGCTTGTGAAGTGCTGTAAGTACTCCCGAAACTGCAAATGTGACAGTACCTAAAATATCTAAAATATCAAAAAGCATAGTTTTTGTTTTGTTTGACTAAGATAGATTTAATTCGAGTTGTTTCGCATCGACACTTTTACAGTCTATTGGTAAGTAGTTAGTTTTCTTTTCTTCCTCTTTTCACGATTTAATCATTAAAAAACACCTTTTTTATTAGTTTATCGTTCGATCTATTGCATTTTACTACTTTAGCGAAATGTTTTAGTAAGACTTAAATATGGTTGTATTCTTATCGAATTCGAGTAACTATTTCCTGATTAGCCTTAATTATCACACACTACACACATTTAAGGAAAACCACTATCGAAGAACAAGAGACCACTGCCAGACCTTTTTATAAAAGCATTCAACCATGGGTGTTTTTCCCTTCGGCATTTTTAATAGTCCTTTTTGTAACTCTTACACTTATATACCAAGAGTCAATAAGTGTGCTTTTTGAATCTATCCAAGATTTTATAGCAGCAAAATTTGGCTGGCTTTACGTAATATCAGTAAATATAATCCTCATATTCTGTATATATCTTGCTTTTAGTCGATTTAAGAATATTAGACTTGGAGGTCCTGACTGTAAGCCTGAATTTAGTACTTGGGCTTGGCTCAGTATGTTGTTTAACGCAGGTATCGGTTTGGTATTGATGTTTTACAGTGTAGCAGAACCAATTTTACATTTTTCAAATCCACCTTATGGTGAAGCAGGAACTATAGAAGCTGCACAAAGCGCTTTGAATATTTCGTATTTGCATTGGGGTATGCACGGTTGGGCTATTTATGCTTTAATGGGCTTGTCTATTGGCTTTTTCTGTTACAATCGGGGTCTTCCTTTAGGTGTTCGTTGGGTATTGTATCCATTACTTGGAGAACGATTAAGAGGTCCAATAGGACATTTTATTGATGTTACTGCCGTAGTTGCAACGATGTTCGGACTAGCCACAACCCTAGGTTTAGGAATCCAACATATAAATTCGGGCTTACATTACCTATTCGGTATTGCAGAGAACACCAACATACAAGTGTTATTAATTGCAATAATTACAGTATGTGCAACAGTTTCGGTTGTTTCAGGTCTACATAAAGGAATTCAAATATTGAGTAAAATTGCCTCCGGAATGGCAATTGTATTAATCCTATTTATGTTAGCTGTAGGTCCTACCTTATTTATTTTGGAGTCTACTGTTCAAAGTACTGGCTATTATTTGCAAAACCTTATAAGTACAGCTAGTTGGATGGAAATGTATGAAGGTACAAACTGGATGGCTAGCTGGACCGTTTTTTATTGGGCTTGGTGGTTTGCATGGGCACCTTTTGTAGGGCTATTTATTGCTCGTATATCTAAAGGAAGAACAATTCAAGAATTAATTGTAGGTGTAGTACTTGCGCCAACAGTAGTAAATATTGGTTGGATTTCAATTTTTGGAAGTACCGCTTTTCATATTGAGCTTTTTGGACAGGGAGGAATTACCGAGGCCGTAAATGAGAATATTACAACTGCCTTGTTTAGCTTACTAGAACATTTTCCTTTGTCCTTTTTTAGTATTTTGTTTGTAGTAATAGCCGGAATAATATTTTTTGTAACCTCATCAGATAGTGGCTCTCTTGTAATCGATTTTATAACAAGTGGTGGAAGAGAAAAAACGGATGTGTGGTTGCGTATTTTTTGGGCATTAGCAGAAGGAGTTGTTGCTGCTACACTCGTGTTTGGAGGTGGTTTAATAGCACTGCAAACAGGTTCCTTGGTTACTGGGCTACCTGTCTGCGTACTCATGTTAGTTTTATGTTATTCTATTTTAAAAGCGCTCCGCGAATACCAAGTAGATTCAGAGAGCAAAGTAGAATAATCTAACTATTCTTTTTATGATAAGCGTGGTACTCTGGAGCTAAAGGGGCTTTACCTAATATAAGATCTGCGGCCTTTTCTGCTACCATCATTACGGGCGAGTAGATGTTTCCATTTGTTACATAAGGAAATACAGAAGCATCGACTACTCTAAGGTTTTTTATACCATGTACTCTTAAATTAGCATCTGTTACAGCCATAGCATCAAGTCCCATTTTACAAGTAGAGCAAGGGTGGTAGGCGCTCTCGCCTTCCTTTGCAATAAAGTCGAGTATCTCTTCATCTGTTTGTACATGTTTTCCGGGAGATAATTCTTCCCCCATCAAGTCACTCATTGCGTCCGTTTCTATAATTTTTCTGGACAACCGTATTGCCTCACACCATTCTTTACGCTCGTTTTCAGTAGATAAGTAATTGAATAAGATGCTTGGGTATTCAAGTGGGTCTGCAGATTTTATCTTTATTCTTCCTCTTACATCTGTTCCCATAGGACCAACATGTAATTGGAAACCATGACCTACACTCGGCGCAGTTCCATCATATCGTATTGCTAATGGAAGGAAGTGGAACTGTAGGTTAGGGTATTCCACACTCTCATTACTTCGGATAAATCCTCCTGCTTCAAAGTGGTTAGTCGCTCCAATTCCTTTTTTTCTAAACAACCAGTCGAATCCTATTTTTGGTGCACGCCATGGACTTAGCGCTGGATACATACTTACAGGTTTTTTACAAGCCCATTGTACATAAACCTCTAAATGATCTTGTAAGTTTTCACCAACTCCAGGTAAATCTTTTACTACAGGAATACATAAACTTGTTAAATGTTCGGCGTTTCCAATTCCAGAAACTTGTAGTAATTGTGGTGTATTAATAGCTCCACCACAACAAATAATTTCTTTTGCGTATACTTTGTATTTTTTTCTACCTTTTTTGTATTCTACACCAACGGCTGTATCTCCTTCAAAAAGAATGCGCATTACCATTGCCTGCGTAATTACATTTAAATTTTTACGATGTTTTATCGGATGAATATAAGCTCGTGCCGCGTTCAGCCTTCTAGAATTGTGAATTGTTTGATCGAACTTACCAAAACCTTCTTGTTGTTGTCCGTTTACATCGTCTGTTAATGGATATCCTGCTTCTTGTACAGAGTTGAAAAAAGCATCAAATAAGGGGTTTTTGCAATCTGGAGTCGTCAACTTTAAATTTCCTTTATCTCCTCTGTAATCATCACCTCCGATAAGTCTGTTTTCTACTTTTTTGAAATAAGGTAAGCAGTGTGCATAATCCCATTTATCAAGACCATCATCTGCAGCCCATTTATCAAAATCCATTGCATTACCACGTATCCATATCATCCCATTTATAGAGCTACTACCGCCCAAAACTTTACCTCTGGGTTGGGCTATTTTACGGTCGTACATAAACGGTTCCGGATCCGAGGTGTAACCCCAGTTATAATTGGTTCCAGTAAGTAAATAAGTTAATGCGGCCGGCATATGAATTCTAAAATCCCAAGTGTAATCTGGTCTTCCAGCCTCTAGCACTAAGACTTTATTCGATGCGTCTTCGCTTAAGCGGTTGGCAAGGACAGACCCTGCTGAACCTCCACCTATTATGATGTAGTCGTGTATCATGAGATGCGTTTTGTTTCTTGTTGGAATTTACTCAAATATCTATATAATATTAAAATATACGCACATAAGGTTTATTTTTTTCACCAATATTTAAAAACCCAATTTTTAGTATGTCTAGTCTGAAATAGACGAGGTTTTTGAACTCAATTAGTCATAATTGAGATATTTCAAATTTATAAATTAGTCACAATTCAAGTGAATAATTATTCCGACTTTTGTGGAATCAAAAAACAAATAAAAATGGATTTACAAGAATTAATCAATTCAGATAAAGTAAGTATTGTAGATGTAAGAACACCTATGGAATTTACAGAAGGGCATGTGAATGGCTCTATTAACATCCCATTGAATGATGTAGTCGAACGAGTTGAAGAATTAAGAGGAATGCAACCTTTAGTTTTATGTTGTGCTTCGGGTGGTAGGTCTGGTCAGGCTACAGATTACTTACAAGTTCAAGGTTTTGAAGAAGTCTATAATGGTGGTGGTTGGACTAATGTAAACGCACAAAAACTATAAATTATGTTAGCGTTTTTTAAAAAGTTATTCCAAGCTAAAGACTATAAAGCTCTTAGAGTTAAAGGAGCAACTATAGTTGATGTTCGCTCTGTGGTAGAGTACAACCAAGGTCACATCGATGGTAGCGAAAACATCCCTTTACAACAAATTCAATTGCATATTAAAAAGCTTACTGACTTAAATAGCCCTGTAATTTTATGCTGTGCTTCTGGTATGCGTTCTGGAAAAGCAACACTCATTTTAAAGTCTGCTGGTATAGACGCACATAATGGCGGTGGGTGGATGTCGTTAAATTCAAAACTGTAATACCGAGACCTATTATGGTTTTTTTTAATATTCTGTAAATCATTTTACTGCTAAAAAAAGCAATTACTCGAAAGTTCTTAAAATCAATAATATAGTTTCCCTGTACCCTCTTTAAATAAAACTAACGTATTTTTGAGCTAAACTTATTTTATGAAATCCAACTACCTTTTTGTCGCTTTATTGATCAACTCTCTTTTTTCATTTGCCCAAATAATCGATGAAACTTTTGAGTTTGAAGGGGCTACCCGTATGCATAAAGTGTATTTGCCGGCTAATTTTTCAGATAACAGCCCTTTAGTGCTCAATTTACATGGGTATACTTCCAATGCATTTCAGCAAGTTTTTTACACTAATATGAATGCTGTTGCTGAGGAGAATGATTTTGTAGTAGTTTTTCCTGATGGTACTACAGATCAATACGGAATTACTTTTTGGAATTCAGAAATTTTAGGCGAATCAGTAAATGATCTTGGGTATCTAGAGGCATTAATCGATTCTATGATTCTTAATTACAATATAGATCCTAACAGGGTGTATATGTGTGGCATGTCTAATGGTGGTTTTATGAGTTACTATTCAGCCTGTGAGCTTTCTGATAGAATTGCTGCCATAGCCTCTGTAACCGGAACTATGAATAATGCCATATTAGACAACTGTAATCCTGAACGTGCGGTACCAGTTTTAGAGATTCACGGTACTGCCGATGGAACTGTTCCTTATAATGGAGCGAGTAGTACGGGTAGTTTTCAAACGATGATGCCTATTGAAGAAGTTGTTGACTTTTGGGTTAATCACAATAATTGTATGCTAGAATCTGAACTTGAGCTAGAAGATATTTCAACTTCCGACATGTCTACAGTAACACATTTTAAATACACAGGTCGCGATAATGGTTCTTCTGTGGAGCATTATAGAATAAATGAGGGCGGTCATACTTGGCCTGGTAGTATCATTCCTTTACCAAGTACTAATCACGATATTATTGCCTCAGAAGTAATTTGGGATTTCTTTAAACAATACACTCTTAATGGTTTGTTGACGGTTGATGAAGGTGTAGAGGAAGCTTCGTTTACTATGAGCCCGAATCCAATGAGCGAGTTTACTATTCTTAAATATTCTAGTAAGATACAGACTTTAACTATTTACAATCTACAAGGTAAAGTTTTGTTTAATGAGGCTATAAATGATTTCGAATATACTTTAGAGAAGGGATTCTTAGGTTCTGGTATGTATATTATTGAGTTAGAAGCTGATGGTTCGCGTATTTGCCAACCATTGTTAGTGCAGTAGTAATATTGAGCATTGGTTAATGAAATACACTGCAACAAGTCCAGACGATTATTTGTCTCAACTACCAGAAGAAAGAGCCATAGTCATTTCTAAACTTAGGTCTCTTATTCAAGAGAATATCCCTGAAGGATTTACCGAAGAAATGTCTTACGGAATGATTGGGTATATAGTCCCTCATTCACTATATTCTGATGGTTATCATTGCGATCCTTCTTTACCATTGCCATTTATAAATATCGCTTCCCAAAAGAATTTTATTGCTTTTTACCATATGGGGATGTATGCCGATAAAAATTTATATGATTGGTTTGTTGAGGAATATCCAAAGCATTGTAAGCGAAAATTAGATATGGGCAAAAGCTGTATTCGTTTTAAAAAAACAGACGATATTCCATATGAACTACTAGCCAAATTAGTCCGTAAAATGACTGTTTTGGATTGGGTAAGTTTGTATGAAGAGAAATTTAAAAAATAAATTATTGCCCCTTATAGTGGGATGTATATAAAAGAATAAGATAAAATCTTAAATCTAAGTGCTGTGCACACTATTATCCTTCATTAATTTGTATTTTTGCGCCGTATGAAAAAGCTAAGGGTTCACGATTTGGACTTTGAAATTTATCTCGAAGAGAATACCTTGAAAGAGCGTGTATCAGAAATGGCACACGATATTTTTAGAGAGATGAAAGGAAAAACGCCCCATTTTGTTGCTATCCTGAATGGCTCTTTTGTATTTGCATCCGATTTGCTTCGCGCTTATCCTGGCGATTGTAAAATATCATTTGTGAAATTGAGTTCATATGATGGTATGGTAAGTACAGGGAAAGTAAACGAGTTGATCGGTTTAAAAGACGTTTCTGCGGAAGAAGCAATTATCGTATTAGAAGATATTGTAGATACTGGCGGAACACTTTTAAAGATTGATGAAATCTTTAAGGCACAAGATTTAGAATGGCAAATTGCAAGTTTGTTTTTTAAACCTATAGCCTACAAAGGGAAAAGAGAAATTGACTTTGTCGGATTCGAAATTCTCAATGATTTTATTGTCGGTTATGGCTTAGACTATAATGGTTTGGGTCGGAATTTGAAAAACGTTTATCAATTGGCGAAAGCCTAAAAAAAATGTATGCTAAATTTAGTTTTATTTGGACCTCCAGGTGCAGGAAAAGGAACTCAGTCTGCCCTATTAATTGATAAGTACAATTTAGTACACCTTTCTACCGGAGATATTTTCCGTTACAATATGAAAGAAGGTACCGAATTAGGGAAACTAGCTAAATCGTATATCGAAAAGGGTGCACTTGTACCCGATGAAGTTACGATTGGAATGTTAGAAGCTGAAGTGAACTCTAATACAGAGGCTAAAGGTTTTGTCTTTGATGGTTTTCCTAGAACAAATGCACAGGCTGAAGCCTTAGATGCTTTTTTAAGTTCTAAAGGAACTTCTATTTCTGCTATGTTAGCATTAGAAGTAGCCGAGCAAGAATTAGTTACTCGTCTTTTGGAAAGAGGGAAGTCTAGCGGTAGAGCAGACGACCAAAATCCAGAAATTATAAAAAATAGAATTCAAGTTTACGAAAACGAAACCGCAATCTTGAAAGACTATTACGCTGCCCAAAATAAATTTGTAGGTGTTAAAGGAATCGGTTCTATAGAATCTATTACCAACAGCCTATGTAAAGTAATAGACGCACTAGTTTAATTAAAATGGCTGTAAACGGATCCAATTTTGTCGATTATGTAAAGATTCATTGCGCTGCCGGTCACGGTGGTGCTGGTTCTGTACACCTTCATCGCTCTAGACTAACTGCTAAAGGTGGTCCCGATGGTGGAGACGGTGGACGCGGTGGTAATATTTACCTTCGTGGAAACAATCAAATGTGGACTTTACTCCACCTCAAGTATAAAAGACACGTAAAAGGTGGCGCTGGAGGAGGAGGCTCTTCGAATAATAGTTTTGGAGACGACGGAAAAGATGAATACATAGATGTTCCTTTAGGAACCGTTGTTCGTGATGCAGAAACTCAAGAAATTATTTTTGAAGTTACCGATCATGGTCAAGAAATAATTATCCGTAAGGGTGGATTAGGAGGTAGAGGGAATTCTTGGTTTAAGAATTCAGTACGCCAAACTCCACGTTATGCGCAACCAGGAATCGAAGGAGAAGAAGGTTGGAATATATTAGAACTTAAAGTTCTTGCTGATGTTGGTTTGGTAGGTTTTCCAAATGCTGGAAAATCAACTTTATTGTCTGTAATATCTGCTGCTAAACCAAAAATAGCCGACTACGCCTTTACTACATTAGTACCTAATTTAGGTATTGTAGCTTACCGCGATAATCGCTCTTTTGTAATGGCCGATATTCCTGGAATTATAGAAGGAGCCAACGAAGGTAAAGGATTAGGTATACGTTTTTTAAGACATATAGAACGTAATTCAACTCTGCTTTTCTTGGTGCCAGCTGATGCCGATGATATTGCTAAGGAATACGAAATTCTATTAAACGAATTAGCACTCTACAATCCAGAATTACTGCATAAAGATCGCTTATTAGCGATATCTAAATCAGATATGTTAGATGATGAACTTCAAGCAGAAGTTGCTGAAACTCTTCCTAAGGGAGTTAAAACAGTCTTCTTTTCTTCTGTAGCTCAGCAAGGATTAATGGAGTTAAAGGATTTAATCTGGCAACAGTTAAATGCTTAATAAATTAATACAATTGGATCAAGAGTTTTTCTTGCTGCTAAATGGTGCAGGAACAAAAACTTTTGATTCTTTTTTTGTTTTTATCTCTAGTACAAAATCAGCAATTCCTCTTTTCCTTTTCATTATTTTTTTGCTGATAAAAAAATACCGTACGTCTTTTTGGCAAGGCTTAGTGCTCATTCTTATTGTGGTGAGTTTAGCAGATTTAACTTCAGTACATGCTTTTAAGAATGTATTTATGCGCTTGCGTCCCAGCCATGAACCTGCTCTGGTAGATCAAATACGATTGTTGGTTTCAAAAGGAGGTTTGTATGGCTTTGTGTCCTCTCACGCTGCTAACTTTTTTGCAATTGCAGCTATCGTTTCTTCACTCTTTTCAGAGCGTAAACATTTGCCTTATGTGCTTTATTCATGGGCTACAATAGTCGCTTATAGTAGAATATATGTTGGGAAACATTATCCATTTGATGTAATAGGTGGCGCTATTTTAGGAATATTTATTGCTAAAATTGTGTGGTGTATTGTTTTGAAAATCAAAGAAAAGTATAAATTAGCCCTATGAATTTAGTCGCAATTTTTATTGGTGGAGGCTTAGGTAGTTTAGCTCGTTACGGGCTAGGGAAACTTACTACCTCGTATGTGGCGTCTACATTTGCGTATGCCACTCTTTTTTCAAACCTATTGAGTACCCTAATTTTGGCTGCTTTTGTCTACTTCTTTCAAGATAAGTTTGGCTTGAGTAACACATGGAAACTCTTTGTAATCACTGGGTTTTGTGGTGGCTTTAGTACTTTCTCTACCTTTAGCTTCGAAACTTTTGAAATGCTTAAAAATGGACAAATTTTTATGGCGGTAGCCAATGTGTTTTTAAGTATCCTTTGTTGTTTATTTCTTCTTTTTATCCTTTATAAAAATCAATAATATGAGACTGTTTACTCTTCTGTTTTTATCGCTTCACATAAGTCTAATAGCTCAAGTAGAGCAACCAAAATTAGTGGTAGGCTTAGTAGTCGATCAAATGAGGTTTGATTATATAAATCGGTATTGGGATGAATTTTCGGAAGGTGGATTTAAACGTTTAGTAGCCGAAGGGTATAACTGTAACAATACGAACTATAATTATATCCCTACTTATACTGGACCCGGTCATGCGTCTATCTATACAGGTGCAACACCTAGTAGTCATGGGATTATTGCTAACTCTTGGTACGATAAAAATGTTGAGGAATATAGCTACTGTGTTTCTGATGCCGAGATGAACACTATTGGTGCAGATAATGAATCTGGAAAGATGTCTCCTTCAAAAATGTTGAATACCACCTTTGGTGATGAGCTTCGTTTGTTTACAATGAATAAGTCTAAAGTAATAGGTGTTGCTCTAAAAGATCGTTCGGCCGTTTTACCGGCAGGGCATATGGGTGATTTTGCTTTTTGGTTGGATTCTGAAACTGGTGATTTTGTTTCTAGTTCTTACTATGGCCTTCGCTTACCTAAGTGGGCACAGAAGTTTAATAAAAAAGATCATTGTGAGGCGTATCTTTCTCAGAAATGGGAGCTACTTCTTAACTCTAAATTATACGATGAGAGTTTAGTAGATAATAGTGTTTACGAAGAGGCGTTTATTGGTGAGAAGTATCCGAAATTCCCGCACGACTTACTCAGTTTAGTAGAACTGAACGGTAAAGGCTTGATTAAGTCTACACCTTTTGGGAATTCTCTTACTACAGACATGGCTATTGCTGCTATTGAAGGGGAGCGTTTAGGACAAGATGAATTTACGGATCTATTAGCGGTTAGTTTTTCTTCTACCGATTATGTCGGGCATCAGTTTGGAGCAGATTCAAAAGAAACCCAAGACACGTATTTGAGACTCGATAGAGATATTGAAGCATTTTTGACTTATATAGATGAAAATATTGGAAAAGAAAATGTGTTGGTTTTCCTTACTGCAGATCATGGAGCTGTAAGAACACCTTCTTATTTGATGGATAGAAATGTACCCGCGGGTTATTTTGAAGCTGAAGAACCAATAAGAGAATTAAAGCAGTTTTTACAAAACATTTACGGTTTTGGGGAATGGGTGAAAAGCTATGGGAATGCACAGATATTTTTGAATCGTGATTTGATTTTTGAAAAATATTTAAGCTTAGAAGAAGTACAACAGCAAGCAGCAGATTTTATGTTGCGTTACGATGGCGTTCAAAAAGCTGTTTGTGGAAGAACTCTAGAAAATAATGAGTTTACAAGGGGAGATTTAGCTTCTCTACAAAGAGGTTTCAATCAAAAAAGGTCTGGCGATGTACTGTTAGTATTAGAGCCGGCATGGATTGAATATTCTCATACGGGAACTACTCATGGCTCTGGTTATACATACGACCAACATGTGCCTTTAATTTGGTTCGGTTGGAAGGTGCAAGCTGGAGAAACTTCTGAAAAATACGCTATCACAGAAATAGCCTCTACAATTTCTAGCTTATTAGGTATTAGTTTTCCTAATGGTTCTGGAACAAAAGTAATCTCCTTACCACTTAGCGAATAAGTGTAACTACACCTTTTACTTGGTAGGTGATTTCCTCAATGGTATAGTAATTAATCAGGTATACATAATTATCACTTTTAGATTCTATACCTGATAGGTAATCAAGTCCATCCCATTTGGGTTGTACACCTTCTTTGTCGTATACTATTTCCCCCCATCGGTCAAAAATCTGCATTCTATAACTTTCTACGTTAGTGTAGATTGGGAAAAAATAATCGTTAGTAGCATTCCCATTTGGTGTAAATACATTTGGAACCCAAAATGTGTGGTAGAATACAATGTTTAAGTCTAAGCTCGTAGAGTCTATACAGTCGAACTCATTTGATGCAAATTGCCAGATTGTAAAATCTCCTATCGATGGAATGATGTAAGTAGGCTCTTCTTCAGTACTTATTTTTCCAGAGCTAAATTCGTATAAATAAGTGTTTGCATTCAAAGCACTGTTTGTTATTACAATATCTTCTCCATAAATTAAACTGTCAGATGAAATGCTAAATCCTGAAATAGGTTGAGGTAATACTGTAATATAATTATCTAAATATAGGTTGCCTTCACATAAAGTATTTAGGTCAATAATAGTGAGCGAAATATTAAAAACACCTTCCATATATGTATTTTGTGGATTTGGTGAAGTAGATGTAATTCCATTATCTAGATCCCAGTTAAATGCAAAATCACTTGAGGGTAGTAGATTTTCAAATTCTACCGTAAATGGTTCACAGCCTTCTGTTGGGGAACTTTGAATTTCAACATTTATATGA
Organism: Flavobacteriales bacterium UBA6772; assembly: GCA_905182215.1. Classification (GTDB taxonomy): domain Bacteria; phylum Bacteroidota; class Bacteroidia; order Flavobacteriales; family UBA7430; genus UBA6772. The sequence continues at coordinate 13,630 of CAJJAI010000058.1, forward strand.
TCTAATGTTTCAACAGTACTTTGTACTGCATTTTCGCAACCATTATATAGTACGTTTAAAGTAATAGATTGTTCTCCTAAAGTAGAAAAGGTAATACTGCTAGGGTTTTGATCTGATGAATATTGAGGGCTTGCATTTGAACCAAAATTCCATTCGAAAGCTGATCCAGTTGGATAAGTTCCAAGAGCTGAAAAATTAAATGCATTTCCATCTAAGCATTGTGAATCAAGATTTGGGATTACTGGGAATATATCTTCCTCAAAAATAACTACATTGGCTGTATAGGTTTCATCACATTCTTCGTATTGTACATTAAAGCTCACTGGATAGGTTCCTATTGCAGGAAATGAAATATTACTTGGATTGAGTTCATCAGAATTTGTTGGACTGGCAGATAATCCAAACTCCCAATTAACATAAGATCCACTTGGAATTAAGCCATCCCCTTCAAAAGAAAAAGAATTATTAGCTAAACACTGTGGCTCTGGGGTAGTGAAAATAGGATTTAATTCTGTGTACAAAGAAAATGAAACAGTGTTGGTATCTGCACAAACTGTATTTGGGTTGGCAATTAAGGTAACAGTATAATTTCCTGTATCGGGGTAAGCATAATTGGGTTCAAAGTCTGTAGATGTTGCCGATCCAACTCCTAAATCCCATAAATAGGTAACTGCATTTACGCTCGAATTGGTGAAGTTAACGGTTAATCCATTACAAATCCAATCAGATAAAGGACTAGATGCAGTTATAATATTACAATCGACTACCATGAACCTGAAATCACGAACAATAGAATTTATGAGTACTCCCTCTCGGTATTCATCAACCAGAACACCAACAATATACATTCCCATTTGTGTAGGAGTACCAGTAATGTAACCTGAGTTTGCGTCAATTACAATGGCTGGACTTGAGTCAATTGGATAGCTGGCAGAATAACCTGTAGCCCATGGAATAGTTGAGAATGGTGGTGGGGTTATGAGCATAGGGTTAAGGTTGTCTGCTCCGTGAATTGGAGTTGTGAGCGAATACACTAAAGAATCATTATCTGGATCTGTAGCTGATAAGTTTACATTTATATCATCTCCTAAACAAAGTGCCAAAGGTGGGTAGTCTTCAAAAGATGGACTGCTATTACAATCGGAAACTAATTCTGAACCTGGAATATTTGTGGTGTAGGTGTTTCCGAATAAATCGGGTGTAACAATATTTATAATCGACGGATTTCTACAACATCGTTGGTAGGCTAATTGGTATCCACCAACAATTGGAGGAAGTTCAACTACTACCGTATAAACCCCTCTTAAAATACATAAATCTGCGGGTAGTTCTAAGCAATCATTCCCAACTGTTTCATCGCTTAATTCTATTTCTTCAGGTTCAGAAATAGTAATAGATTCTACTAATTGATTAGAGCTATTGTAGATTGAAAGAATTCCAGTAGCATCGAATGTAGTACCAGTGGTATTACTTGGCCCACAATCAACATACATTATTAAAGTAATCTCGTATAAATTATCGCCCAAACAATTGTAGGTCATTTCGCCACCAATTAAATGCGTTGCATAAGTGGAAAGACTAAAAATGCTAAGTATAAAAAGGAGTAAGAGTTTTTTCAAAATAAATATTTGTTTCAATTCAGTAAAAATAAATTGAGTACAAAAATCATTCCTTTTTTCTACAAATCATTAAGCCATCTCTAAGAGGGAGTAGTAGATTTTCTACTCTAGGATCTTCCTGAACTTTGCGATTGTATTCTAAAAGGGCAAGTGTGGATTTGTCACTCGGGTTAACTTCCTCTATCACTTTCCCAGACCAAAGTACATTGTCTGCAATAATCCACCCTCCAGGATTCATTTTTTCTATGAGTAAATCAAAGTACAATGGGTAGTTTTTTTTATCGGCATCTATAAAAGCCAAATCGATATTTAGTTCTAAATCAGAAATTAATTTACTGGCATCGCCAATATGCTGTACTACCTGGTGTTCAAAGCCTGCTTTTTTAAAATAGCGAGCATTCATTTCTTCTAATTCTTCGTTTACATCTATGGTATGTAATACACCATCTACAGGCATTCCTTTAGCTAAACATATTGCCGAGTAGCCTGTGTAGGTTCCAATTTCTAAAATGCATTTAGGTTTCATCATTCTACTTAGCATGCTTAAAAACTGCCCTTGTAGATTCCCGGAAATCATACGTGGATTTAATACCGAAGTATGTGTTTCTCTATTCAATTCTTCTAAAACTTCACAGGCAGAACTAGTATGTTCGTTGCAATAATTGTCGAGTTCTTTTGAAATGAATTCCATTTATATTTCTTTGGGTTCGTAGATGAGGGTACTCAGTAATTTCTCGTCGAATACTTCTTTTGCTACTTCTTGTAAGTCTTCTGCTGTAATAGCAAGGATTTTGTTTTTGGCTTCTTCCACACTTTCAACAAGTCCAAAAGCTTGGTAGCTTTTAGCAATAGACTGCATTAGGTTACAGTTGTTTTCTTGTGCAATCGCCAATTGTCCAATTAATTGTTGCTTGGCTTTTTGAAGTTGTAGTGGACCTAGTTTAACTTCTCTTAATTTTTTTAATTCCTTAAAAATAAGCTTTAAGGTTTTTTGTACACTATGTGGTTCAGTTCCAAAATAGATACTCCATAATCCAGTATCGCAGTAAGTAGTGTAATTAGATTCTATGGTGTAAGTAAATCCGTACTTCTCTCTAATCCCTAGGTTCAGTCTAGAGTTCATTCCGGGTCCTCCTAGTAAATTAGACAGTAAAATAAGTGTTCTTGCTTTTGGATCGTGTGCACTGTAAGCCCTATTTCCAATGATGCAATGCGCCTGAACTATGTCTTTTTTTACTCGAAGTTCTCTTGTTTGGTATTCGTTTATCTCTAAACGCGTTCCTTCTCGTAAATTTGCGGGTATATTGTTTAAGTGTTTTTCAGCTAGTTTTATTAATTTACTAAAGTCTATATTACCTACTGAACTTAGAATTATTTCGTCGGTATGGTAATGGTTCAGCATAAAGTTCTTCGCCTTTATACTGTTAAAAGTTTTTAGTGTTTCTTTAGTACCCAAAATATTACAGCCTATTGGATGTTCCTTGTAAATGAGTTCTTCAAAATCATCAAAAATAGCTTCCGATGGACTGTCTAAATAAGAGTGTATCTCATCCATAATCACATCCTTTTCTTTAGCTAATTCCTTTTCGGGTAAGGTAGATTGAAAAACAATGTCAGTAAGTAATTCTATAGAACGCTCGTAGTATTCTTTCATGAAAGTAGAATAATACCAAGTCTCTTCTTTGGTCGTATAAGCGTTTAACTCACCACCAACATCCTCTAAACGACTAAGGATATGAAAAGCCTTCCGTTTTTTTGTGCCTTTAAATAAAGCATGTTCTATAAAATGAGCCATCCCTTGTTCTGTGGCAGCCTCATCTCTAGAGCCCGTATTTATCATTATGCCACAGTGTGCTACCTCACTGTTTATAGAGTGGTGGATAATACGTATGCCGTTGGCTAATTGGTGCGTTTCAATTTTCATGGTGCAAAGATAGACTTTCGGTATCCGTGAAAGGGAAAACGGAAGACGTTATTCGTGAATGGTAAATGGATAAAACGGAAAATGATGAATAGTAAATCCTGTGTTTGTTTATATTTTATCAATCTAAACGTTTAAATAAAATTCAAAACTTATAATTCACAACTCTTACCTTGCTTTCTGAGCCGTTGAAGACCAACAACCAAGAACCAACAACAAATATGTATGATATTTGCTATGAAGGTTTATCTTTGAAACTCAAAATTTAAAATTAGTAGCATGAGAAATTGGATTTATACCCTTGGATTTTTAGTAGCCACCCTATCTTTTTCGCAAACCTGCGAAGCTCAGTTATTTAAAAAGAAGAAAGCCAAAACAGAGACTTCTATAAAGAAATCTGCTAAAAATAAATACAAGCAAAAAATAAAAAATACTGAAAAAATTGAAGGTCTTTTTACGCTGTACCGCGATAATGTAAAAGGTAAATTGCTTTTGGAAATTACCAAAGAGCAGTTAAATAAGGAATACATTCATTTTTCATATATAGAAAATGGGGTAACAGATGCTGGCTTTTTTAGAGGAAACTTCAGAAACTCTAAGGTCTTTAAAATTCAGAAATACTACGATCGTATAGAGTTTATTCAGGAAAATACAAGTTATTATTTTGATTCTACAAGTGCCCTTGCGCGTTCGGCAGAGGCGAATGTAAATAAGCCTGTAATGGTTAGCGAAATTATTTTAGCAATAAGCGAGGACAGTACTAAATACTTAATTGATGCAGATAAGATTTTTTTATCGGAGTCTTTACAGCAAATAAAAAGAGCATCGAGACCTGGTTTTAAAGGATTCCAAATAGGGAAACTTAGTAAGACTAAAACCAAATACCACAAACTTAAAAATTACCCAGAAAATACCGATATTATTGTGCAATACGCTTACGATAATGCTTTGCCTAAAAAATCTGGAACTTCTGCTGTAGCTGATTCTCGCTACGTAAATATTTTAGTGCAACATTCTTTAATTGAAATGCCAGATAATAATTTTGAGCCGCGTTTCGACGATCCTCGTGTAGGTTTTTTTACCACTAAGGTAAACGATATGACTACTACCGATGTGTTAAATTATAGAGATTTAGTTCACCGATGGAAACTAGTTAGGAAAAATCCTGAATTGGAAATTTCTGAACCTATAGAACCTCTAGTTTATTGGATTGAAAATTCAACTCCCTTAGAATTGAGAGCAATTATTAAAGAGGGTGTAGAATCTTGGAGCTTGGCTTTTGAAAGTGCTGGATTTAAAAATGCCGTGCAAGTAAAAATTCAGCCTGACGATGCCGAATGGGATGCTGGAGATATTCGTTATAATGTATTGCGTTGGACTTCTTCACCTAACCCTCCTTTTGGTGGTTACGGACCTAGTTTTGTGAATCCTAAAACAGGTGAAATCTTAGGAGCTGATATTATGTTGGAGTGGGTGTATATCACCAAAAGAATTCAGCAAGGAGAATTATTCGAAAACACAGCTTTGTTTTTAGATGAAGAAAATCCGATGGATGCACATTACTGTTCTGCTTCTGCTTTAATGCAATCGAATAATTTATTTGCTCAAAGTGCTGTTGATGCGATGGAGCTTTCTGAGGCGAGTAAGAAAACATTAATCAGAGAATCTTTACGAAGATTAGTCCTTCACGAAGTAGGACATACCCTTGGGTTAAATCACAACTTTAAAGGTTCAAACTTATTAACTTATAAAGAGATTTTAAACAAGGAAACAACCTATGTAAAAGGGCTTTGTTCTTCGGTTATGGAATACCCTTCCATCAACTTTAGTTTAAAACCAGAAAACCAAGGATTGTATTACGATACCATTCCTGGTCCTTACGACCATTGGGCTATTCGTTTTGCGTATTCTGAGGTTGATGAAAAAGGATTGAATTCTATTTTAAGTGAGAGTACTAAACACGAACACGCTTTTGCCAACGATGCTGATGATATGCGTGGTACAGGAAAAGGAATGGATCCCGATGCGATGATTTACGATTTAACTTCGGAACCCGTTTTGTATGCTATTGACCGTATTAAATTGGTAAACAAAATTCTTCCTACTCTATTAGATAATTATCGCAAGGAGGGGAGCTCACATCAAGAATTACTCAACTCATATTACACCTTGTCTGGACAATATTCTACCTCTTTAAAAATTATCAGTCGTCAAATTGCGGGTGTTAGAGTCAATAGAGCTATGGTTGGACAAGAAGCCGACTCTAAACCTTTTACGCCTGTTTCTTATTCGGATCAAAAAGAAGCTATGAATGCATTAGCGAAATATGCTTTTGCTCCAAATGCATTTGAAAATGCGGAGGCTTTATATCCTTACTTACAAAAACAACGTAGAGGTTTTAGTGCTCCTTACGGTGGCGAAGATCCTAAAATTCACGAACGTGTATTGAGTATTCAGAAAATGGTTTTAGGTCAGTTGTTACACAGGAATGTATTAAACCGAATGGTAAACTCTTCTCTGTATGGAAACGAGTATAGTTTAAGTGCTTATTTTAAAGATTTAAACGAGGCTGTTTTTAAAGCGGATAAAAATAAAACGGTTACTAGCTTCCGTCAGAATTTACAAGTTGAATATGTAAATCGATTGATTCGTGCTTCTAAAGATAAAGCATCAAGTTCTCAAGTACGAGCGCAATTATTTAGTCAGTTAACCACTACTTTGAAGGAAATGAATACTTCCAATTCATCGGGTGCAAGTACAAATGTGCATAGAGAATATGTGAGTCATATTATTCAAAAGTATTTTGATGAATAGGTAGTATACTTAATTTTGAGCAGATGAAATTTACTTGTGAAATAGAAATAAATGCATCTTTAGAAATGGTAGCTGCTTTGTGGTTCGATGATTTTGGAAGAAACAATTCTGCTTTATAAGTTTCCTTTTGAGAAAAAAGGACTCTATGTGCACAAGCATATGACAAATACGTAACACAGTATTTAAAGGCTTATGGGGTGAAAAAACCTTGTATACCTCCGAAGTGGATTACATCACATTTCATCATTTTGTGCCTAAACTTATGTTTAAGTTATTTCCAAGCCTGTTAAAAAAAATGAGTATGAAATGGATGAAACAGTTTAAAGCTTTTGTTGAAAATAATGATTAAAAAAAAGAGCCTCAAAGAGGCTCTTTTTTTTCATTCGAATAGCTGACATCTGATTTAGTCAAAACAATAAGTATTCGCTTCTATTAGTTTTTTAGCAATTGCTCTGCGGTGTTCTTTAAGGTTTGTTGGCTGTACTTTTGTAAAGCGTTTCAATCCCATGAGTAACATCTTTTGCTCATCACCTTCAAGAATTGCATAAAGAGCTTCCTTACCATTTTTGCGTACTTCTTCTACTGCAGAGTACATAAAGCTAATAGTGATAGAAACCTTGTCTTCATGTGCTTCTCTACCGTATTTAGCAATTAGCTTTTCAGTTTTTAATAAGGTAGATTCTAGCATATAGGTTTGGATAATCATATCCGATATGTTCATCATTACCTCTTGCTCTAATGCTAGTTTGTCTCCTAATTTCTGAGCTGCAGTTCCGGCAACCATCAAAATAGATTTTTTAAGGTTTTTTAATACCTTTTTCTCTTCCGCAAATAACTCTGTTGAAGGT
>CAJJAI010000059.1 GCA_905182215.1 Flavobacteriales bacterium UBA6772
AAAATTAAACCGAAGCGATATAACGAATCGGATGTATATACATATGGAAGGCCTTTTACTCGGACCCACAATTGTAGGTCTTGGAATCAATGGGAAATTAGACGCTCTTAATCTAAATACCATAATAAGTGCTGAAGTATTAGAAATCCCGAAAGAGGTTTTTAGATGGTTTTTAGAGGTTTTACGCACCTGCGATTTTATAGATTCAATGCAAGCCGCTGTTAAATTAAACGCCAAAGGCTTATACTATTTAAAGAGAGCGAGTGCTTATGGAGTAACCGTATCGTACTTACCTACTTTTGCCAAACTGGAAACTTTATTAACTGGAGATCCTAACGAATTATGGGAAACAGATTCAGAAGGACACGAAAGTCATGTGTACAGATACATGAATGTGTGGGGAAGTGGCGGCGCTCATAAAACGTATTTCAAAAAGGTAGATGAAATTATTATAGAACTCTTTAACAAACCCATCGAAGAACAACCCAAAGGAATTATTGACGTAGGCTGTGGTGATGGTACTTTTATAGAACATGTTTTTGATGTGATTTATAACAAAACAAAAAGAGGCGAAATATTAGATAAACACCCATTATTTGTAGTTGGAGTGGATTACAACAAAAAAGCTCGTGTAGCTACAAGAAATACTATGGAGAAAGCAGATATATGGGCTGAAGTAGAATTTGGGGATATTAGCGATCCGAAAACACTTGCAAAAATGTTGAAAACAAAACACAACATTGAATTAGGTGACTTATTAAACACACGTACGTTTTTAGATCATAACAGAATTTACGAAAAACCAGAAACAACCAATTTGCAATGTAAATCTGATGGTGCTTTTGCATCTCGTGGCCGAAGAGTTCCAAATAATGAACTATTTCAAAACTTAAGGAATCACTTAAAATCTTGGACACCTTACCTCAAAAAATATGGTTTACTACTAGTTGAACTGCACTCGATACCAACACAAATAGCTTCTAGAAATATTGGAACTACACTATGTACTCCATACGATGCTACCCATGGTTATACGGATCAGTATATAATTGAATTAGACTGTTTTTTAAATGCAGCTAAACATGCTGGTCTACAACCCTTAACTAAGTATTCTTTTAGTTTTCCAGACCGTGAAAAAGCAACAGTTAGTATACATTTACTTAAAGCTAATTAAGCAATATATATGGCTCAATTTTTGTAGTAATCATTGCTTTAAAACAACTAAAACCCCCTAAAGATGAAAAGATTACTTTCCTTTATTTTAGCAATTTCATTTTCTTTTTTAGCAAGCGCACAATGCGATATGCCTGCACCTTACCAAGGTAATACAGGAGCTAACATGACGCTAATGCTAACAACTCCATTTATCAACTCATTGGATTTAGAAGATTCCGAGGCATACTTAATTGCAATATCTTCTTCTGGCTTAGTGGTTGGATCGGCCAATGTAACTGGTGTAAGTCAAACCTCAATTGCAATTTGGGGAGATGATAGCTCTACAACTGAATTAGATGGTGCAATGGCGAACGAAACAATTAGCTTTCAATTAATAGAGGGTAACAATATTTACAATGTTGAGATGTCTACTCCTCTTAACTATACTACAAATGGATTAGCGGTACAGGGTTCACCTGGACTAACAAGTCCTTTTTGTGTTTACGGATGTACTTCTACTTGGGCCGAAAATTTTAATGAGGAAGCAACAGACGATGATGGAACTTGTTATTTAAATGGCTGTACTGAGGTTGATGCTTGTAATTATACGCCTAACGCTACTATAGAGAACGGTTCGTGTACAATCCCTGGTTGTACCGATGATGCATATACTGAATATTACCACCAAGGATATGTTGCTGGTTGTGATGATGGTTCTTGTACTAAAGAAACTTCAGATTTAGGTATAAGCGCCTCTTATTTCGTTAGTCCAAGTAATACCGGTGCAAATATGACTTTAGGGTTTAACCTGAATAATACATTAGGTTTAGAAGGAAGTACAATCGCGGCATTTTCAGATCTAAACAACGATGGAGTAATTTCAGAATGTGTTGGACTTACAGAAATTCAAAGTGGCTTTTTTAGCATGGCTTTATGGGGAGATGATTCATCAACAGAAGAAATTGAAGGATTATTAGCTGGAGATAATGAACTTCTTTTTGCTGTTATTAATGCTAATGGTGATGTAATGGCCTTTAATACAAACCCAGAGTTTCCTGGATACACAACCAATGGATTACTTGTAATATCAGAAATAGATCTAAATGTAACTATTTATGGATGTATGGACGAAAGCTACTGTAACTACAACGAAGTAGCAGAAGAAGATGACGGAAGTTGTGAAGGTCTACCTGGATGTATAGACGATCATTTTGTTGAATTTGATAGCACTGCATCTTGTCAACTGGAAGGTGCATGTATACAAACATGGCAAGCTCTTTCTACCGATCTAAGTGAAAATCTGAATGACTCTGAACAAGAGATGTACAATCTTACAGATGTATACATGGCTTTAGATTCTACGTTTACCATTTTAAATGAACTCTATTCAACATTATCAGATAACTACACTTCACTAAGTAATAATTATGAAGCGATGGAAACTGAACTTACAGCGACAATAGTTGCAGCAGATGAAGCTGCAGTGATCGCTCAAAACGAATTGAATTCTACTGTCGAATCAGCGGAACTAGCTGCACAAACTGCAGAAGAAGAATTAAATGCTAGTATAGAGTCTGCAAACCAAGCTCAAATAGCAGCTGCAAATTTACTAGACATAACAATTACCAATTATGAAGCGATGGAAACTGAACTTACTGCGACAATAGTTGCAGCAGATGAAGCTGCAGTGGTCGCTCAAAACGAATTGAATTCTACTATCGAATCGGCGGAACTAGCTGCACAAACTGCAGAAGAAGAAATAAATGCTAGTATAGAGTCTGCAAACCAAGCTCAAATAGCAGCTGCAAATTTACTAGACATCACAATTACCAATTTTGAAATTTTAGAAGGTGAGTATTTGAGTCAGATAGAAGACTTATCAAGCCCAATTTTAATTGACATCACAGTAGGTTGGAATATTATCGGATTTACGAGGTCCGTTGCTCAAGATGCGGTTGCAACTCTAGATGCAATTTCTGAGCAAATTTTAATTGTGAAAAACAATAACGCTGAAGTTTATTGGCCAGAATTTGGATTCAATGGTATCGGAGATTTAATTCCTGGACAAGGTTACCAATTGAAAACCACTCAGGATATCCCAGAATATTTCTTCCCTGATACACAAGGCGAGAGATTAGATATATCTGCTACTGTACCACAATGGGTTATTGATTTACCAACCGACATGCATCCTAATGATATTAGATCTTTAGTAAAGGTTGTAAATATGTTAGGACAAGAAGTCAATCCTGAGGATAGTTTAAAAGGAACAACACTCATTTACTTATACAACGATGCAAGTGTAGAGAAAAAAATAAAGTAAATATATAGTAAAAAAGAAAAGCGCCAATTGGCGCTTTTCTTTTTTACTATATATTTTAAGGTCTCTTGGATAGTAGTAATTCTAATTGCTCTTCCAATTCACTCCAAGTTTCCATATAAGTTTCTAAGGAATCTTTTGAAGCTTGGTAATTCTTAAAAAAGGTCTCATCTGCTAATAAAGATTCACTCTTTAATGGATTTGCCAAGTCTATATCGTTGGCTTCAATTAGAGATTCTAAATCAGAAATTTGACGCTCTACTTTAGATAATTGATTGGAGAGTTTCTTAATTTCCTTATCGAGTGCTTTCTTCTCAAGTCTATCTAATGGGACTGCCGTAGGCTTCACTTCTACTTTAGTCTTTTTCTCTAGCTCACGCATAGATTCAATTTTGCGAAGACTTAAATAGTCGTTTATATCCCCAATGTGCGTTTTTATAAATCCATCACGGAACTCAACTACCTTATTGGTTAGTCCAGCTAAAAAATCTCTATCGTGTGAAACTATAATTAAGGTGCCTTTATAAGCTCGTAATGCTGCTTTTAGTACTTCTTTAGAGCTTATGTCCAAATGATTTGTAGGCTCATCTAAGACCAATAAATTAGAACTTTGAAGTAACATTTTACAGAGTGCCAATCGAGAGCGCTCACCACCAGAAAGAACACTTACTTTTTTATCTACATCTTCTCCCGAAAACAAAAACGAACCCAACATATCTCTAGATCTAGCTCGAAGCGAATCGTCTGCTACATCTTCAATAACACTTAAAACGGTTTTGGTAGGATCTAAAAGTTCGGCCTGATTTTGCGCAAAATAACTGAGCTTCACATTATGTCCTTGTTTAATTTCACCAGAAAACTCGGTGTGTGCAAGAATACATTTCAATAAAGTGGTTTTCCCTTGTCCATTTTGCCCAACAAAAGCCAATTGATCTCCTCTATCTATTTGCATAGAAAGGTTGGATATAATTTTCTTATTATCGTAAGCCTTTGACAAGTTTTGGATTTCGAGCACAACTTTCCCAGAATCGTTTGACATTGGAAAAGAAAAATTCATCTTTTTAAGAGAGTTATTATCAACTTCAACACGATCCATTCTATCGAGCTTTTTGATTAAACTCTGTGCAAAAGAAGCTTTACTTGCTTTGTATCGAAACTTATCTATAAGTTCCTCGGTACGTTTAATTTCTTTTTCTTGGTTCTTTTGCATCGATAATTGCTGTTCGATACGTTCTGCCCTTAATAATAAATATTTAGTGTAGGGTGCTTTGTAATCGTACACCTTAGCATTCGCGATTTCAATAGTTCTATTTGTTACTTGATCTAAGAAAGCACGATCGTGAGAGACTAATAAAACAGCACCATTGTAAGATTTTAAAAAACTTTCTAGCCAAACAATAGACTCAATATCTAAGTGATTTGTAGGCTCATCGAGTAACAATAAATCTGGATTACTCAAAAGGACTTTAGCCAATTCAATACGCATACGCCAACCTCCACTAAAAGTTTCAGTTTTATTGTTTAGGTCTTCAGACTTAAAACCTAAACCAAAAAGAACCTTTTCGATATTAGAGTGAAAAGTATAACCTCCAATTAAATTGAGTTCATGTTCAAACTCGGTAGATTTATTGATAATATCAAGATATGAATCAGATTCATAATCGGTTCTTGTAACCAATTGATCCTGAATAAAAAGCAACTCCTTTTGTAAATATTTAATTCGAGGAAAGGCTTTTTCAGATTCTTCAAGTACGGTACAGCCAGACTCAAAATCTATATCTTGTGATAGATACCCAATAATTTTTTCCTTCTGTAGACTCACTGTACCAGAAGTAAATCCTGTTTGAGAATATATAATTTTGAGTAAAGTAGATTTACCCGCACCGTTTTTCCCAACCAGTCCAATTCTATCGCCTTTATTAACCATAAAATTAAGGTCATCGAAAAGAATTTCGCCTCCAAATTGGACGCCTATATTTTGTAATGTTAACATGGGTAATTATCTTGGTAACGGTTAATATTTACTTCTGAATTTAAAGATGTACCTTCTTCTAAGTACTGCACAAATTCCTTTGAAAGCAATGGCGATATAAGCAAGCCTCTAGCTCCTAATCCATTAAAAACAAACAAACTCTTAAATTTAGGGTGCTGTCCTATTAAAGCTCTTCGATCTTTAACAGTTGGACGCAAACCTGCTTGATGTTCTACTACTTCAACTGGAATGTTTACAAAAGTAGACAATCTAGCTAGTAAATCTACTTTCGCTTTCTCAGTACAAATTTCGTCCTTTTCATCCCAATTAAAGGTAGCACCAACCTTGTATAAGTCATTTCCTAAAGGTAAAATGGAAACACTACTTTTTAAATGCTCTTTAAGATCTAAGCCTTTCATCCGAACAGTTAAAAGCTCTCCTTTGGTACGCATTAATGGTAAATAGTTGAACAATGGATTTAAACTCAAACGGTGTCCTTCACAAAAAATAATCTTTCCAGCAGTAAAGGATTTATAAGTCACGGAATCGTCTGAATAGCTTAAGTCTGAAAAATCAAAATCCTGATCTAATAAACAGTCTTGTTTTACTAGATGTGCCTTAAAGGTGGAAATCATTTTAGCTAACTTTACGCGGCCAGAATGTTTCACCTCACCAAAACCGTAATCTGCCTCGATAAACTTATTTGTATTCGGAATAAAGTTGGGATTCATAAAGGCAGATAAACTCTTTTTTTCGGACTTTTCCATCCATAAGTTTTGCTCTAACACCGATTTAAATAGTCGGTGTAGTTTAATAGGCTCGTGAATAGTAACTTGAAATTTCTGTTCAAAGTCACTTATAAACGAATAGAGTGGTTCTAGTTGCTCATCAACATTCCAGCAAGGAGTAAACCTCTTTAAAACCATAGGATTATAAGCCCCTGGAGCGACCTTAGATGAGGTTACCTCTCTATGCTTGTCAATCACCAATACAGACTTCCCTTCACTCTGTAATCTATAGGTTAGAATTGTGCCGGCTAATCCCTGACCAACTACTATATAATCAAATTGCTTCATAAGAAAAAAGCTCCCATTGGGAGCTTTAATATTTTTAGGTAAAGTAATTTTAGTATTCCCAAAGATCAGATTCCATATTACGGATATCGTTTTTAATGCGGTCAGCTTCTAAGAGTTGGTGCATTCTGTCTTTTTTATACTCAAAAATAGCTCTGTCGTATAAGTTAGTCTCTTTGGTAATTACAGAAGCAAATAAACGCTTGTGTAAAAACTCATCGTAAGTAAGTCTCTCAACTCTATTATTAGTATTAAACACCGTAGCATTTGCTAATATCTGACGAGCTTCAGGAAGCCAAATCCAGAATAATTTAACCTTTTCAATCTCAAGAGTTTCCTTATTCATGATTTCTGCAACTGGGCAAAGTCCAAGAATACGAACATCTATAACAGATCTCTTTTTATCGAAGAAGCGGTCTTCAATAATCAAGTATTCCTTAATGTCTTTACTCTCTACTTTAATGGTATCGATTTCACTTACCAATTCACCTGTATCAATATCTTCGTACTCTACAGTATCGATGGCAAAAAGCAACTTCTCAACCTTTTCCTTGGTAACAACCTCATCAAAGTACTCATCCACGTAAGCTGTTAAGGACTCATCTTCTAAAACTGCTTTTAAAAGATTAGCGGCCAAATTCATTCTAAGTTCACCACCACCAGTTTTAACAGGATACGTAGGGAAATATAAAGGGTGATTTTTTCTTTGTCTTAAGTCTAAACGCTGGATATATGTTTTAGACCAAAGAATATCATCTTCTCTTACAAAAGGATAGTCCAATACTCTATTTTGATAGTCGTGATGCTTAACATAAGCGTGACCATCTAAAGCACTTGCATTTGGATTATGATCCAATACATTGGTTTGAGCGAATGTAAAAGACCCCGCTAATAATACTAATCCTGTAAAGGCAACCTTAAAGATTTTCATGATCCTTGCGTATTTAAATTACTGTACTGTCAAAATTATAGCACCACATGGCTTACGTCCATCAGGACCCTTAGCCCTAATATTGGTAAATGAGATGTCGGAACCTGGCTTAAGTTTTAAGATCTTTTCTTTAACTTCAGCAGTAAACTTGTTCCCTTTCACTTTTATTGTCTTTGTATATTCTCCATCTGTTAAACGTACATCGTAAGATTCTACAGTGTACTTTAAATCGAAAGGGAAATTTGGAAGCGTAGCAGCAATACCTTGTGCTTTACTAAGCTTTCCTTTAGACATTACCCCTTCTTTCTTTCCGTTAATACTAGCAGAAGGAGAAGGTATTCTTTTTAATCTAAATTCAATTGGTTTACCAATAGTTCTACCATTAGCTTTCACAGTGATTTTTGAATCACCTTTAGCTTTATCGCGAACTGTGGCTTCGTACTGACCCGGTTTAATTCTCTTTAAGGTAACATTCGTTCCAGAAACCGTTAAGTCTTCTGGCGAATAACCTGGTACAGAAACCTCAATTGGATTGGGTACACCTCTATAAAAAACATTCATTTTAGTAGGAGATACAACCGCCATAGGTTTTGCTACTTGATACTCAAATATCTCTTCATATTCCTTAATTCCATTTTCGGTAGTTAAAAGGATTTTAGCAGCTCTTTTTTGAACGCCAATTCCTCTTGCAGGAATACTATACATACCACGACCATCTAAAGACACAGGAATGGTGTCTGCAAAAGAATAATCAGGTAAAGTATCTCCGATAAACACATCCGTAACAATAATAGTAGGAGTTTGAGAATCGTCGTAAGCTGCAATAGAAATAGTAGCTTTAAAACTATCTCCTTCCATTACATAGTTCTTAGGCGAAATAACCTGAGCAGCTACAGTAGAGAACTTCATATCATCCGCACCAATATTACTTCTTAGGTAATCTACTACTTTAGATTCTATGTTAACAACATCTCCTTGAATCTGTGTTAAGAAAGTAAGTACCGCAATTAAGGGGTAATGACTAAATCTATCTTCCTCCCAAAGGACGGCTTGATTCTTAATAATAATATCATCAATATTGAAAGTACTAATTATCAGTGAGGTTAAATCTTCATTATCAGAAACTCCTTCGATAGACAACATTGAGTCTCTATACTTTTCAATTTCAGCTTTAAGAAGTGCTCCTTTTTTAGGTTTCTTTAACATTTCGTTGGCAACCTTTTCAAGGTTATCCATCCCAATTAAAGCTCCATCCTCATCGTAACCACCCGTTTTAGTAATTAGAGAATCTTTTAGCTCTCCAATATACATTCTAAGACCTGTAGCTTCGTCTTTTATATCAAAAGCCAAATCTTTCCACATTCCAACCTTAAGTGGGTTGTTATCTGCAGCTTTTTGAAACTCAGAATACATCAAATTATTCTGAATACCTATATTTTCAACTGCCTGACTCAAAGAACCTTCCACTTTTTGAAAAGCTTTTAAGATATCCTTCGATACGTTTAGGGCTAATAATGCAGTTAACACGAGATACATCATGTTAATCATTTTTTGCCTTGGTGATAAATTACCTCCTGCCATACTTTCTAAATCTTACGAATTAATAACAGGTTTATTTATTATAGTTCATCGCATTAAGCATATTACCATAAACGCCGTTTAATGCATTTAAGTTTTTGCTTAACATCTCCAATTCGACTTGCATTTGTTGTGCATTATCTAAAGAAGCAGTCATATTAGAAGCCATTCTACGAGTAGCTTCAGTTTGTTCTGTAGAAGAAGCTATCTGTGCTTCGTACAAACCATTAATATTTTCAAGCTTTTTAGCAGCTGCAGTAACTTGCTTACTGTACTCTTGAGTACTATCTGCAATATCTGTAACTGAACCTATACCGTTAGCTGCTTTATTTACTTTACGTAAACCTTCGCCTAAACTTTTAATAAGCTCTCCATCAACTTTTGCTTTTTCAAGCATATTGTCAAGTTCTCTAACAGGACTCATACTGTCATCGTTCATTCCAGCTAATTCTGGATATACTAAAGACCAGTCGTATTCTGCATGAGGTTTCTCAAAAGCAGAGAAGAAGAAAATAATTGCTTCAGTACCTAAACCTACAATCAGCATTTCATCGGCAAAAGTCCAGTGTTGAATTTTGAATAAGGCACCTAAAATTACTACAGCAGCTCCAATACCGTAGAGCTTAGCCATAAAATTCTTCCCTTTCTTTGATTCTAAAAATTTCATATCTCTTGAGTTTGTATTTGTAATTACTAGTATCCGAAATTAATTGTTTGAACGCCTGCGTAAGTTTTAACACAACGGAAACCAATATAACATTTGGACGTGTCTTGGTATTCGTAATCTTTTGCAGCTACTTGTAAGAAAGCACCAACGTCTTTCCACGAACCACCTTTAACTACTTTTCTTTTCAACATAGGATGTGCATCATCTGCAGCATCATAAGTGTAGTAAGGGTTCATATCAGATACAAATAGTGAAGCTGAAGGTTCAAAAGGAGTAGAACTCCACTCAGACACATTACCAGACATATTGTATAAGCCATAATCGTTAGCCCAATAAGATACCGATGGTGAAGTAAAAGCATAACCATCAGCGATATAATTACCTCTTATTGGTTTAAAGTTCGCTAAGAAACATCCTTTACTATTACGAGAGTACGGACCACCCCATGGGTAAATTTGATTGTCTTTTCCACCACGAGCTGCATATTCCCATTCTCCTTCTGTAGGCAAACGGAATTCAGTTTCGTATTTTTGCTGGTAGTCAGATAATTGCTCTAAACGCATGTTTGTTCTCCAATTACAGAAAGCAGTTGCTTGCTCCCAGTTAACACCAGTTACAGGATATTCTCCGTAAGCAGGATGCCAGAAATAAGTATCAAACATAGGTTCGTTAAAAGTATAAGAGAAATCGTGCATCCAAGCTAAAGTGTCTGGATAAACATATACATCGTTTTGGTGAACTAAATTCTGACGAGAAAAACCTTCTCTGTAAGTTTTAGTTTCAGGATCAAATCTGTTGGCCTTTTGAGCAGCAGGAGATTTATCAACCCAACTATAGTTATGACTCCAAGAACGAGAATCGAATTCTTTACGACCCATAATTCTATCTTCTAAAGGAAGGTACATTTCTTCTAGAACCATCTGAAGTTCTTCGTCAGTATTACTCCAATCTAAAGGTACATTCCAATTAAGGTATGGATTTTCAAGAAACTCACCATCAGCAGATTCTTCAATATATTCATAACCTTCAACCATACCTTCAGCAAGTAGTGTTCTAGCGATAGAATCTCTTACCCAGTGAACAAACTGACGGTACTCGTTGTTTGTTATTTCGGTTTGATCCATATGAAAAGCATGCATTGTAACAAGCTTTTTTGGAGTCGTATGTGCATACGGTACATCGCCATCATTAGCACCCATGGTAAAAGTACCACGAGGTATAAAAACCATTCCGTAAGGGTCGGATGGGTAAAACTCTGTTAATTCCTGAACACCAACTAGCTCACCTCGCGATGAAGTACCACA
>CAJJAI010000060.1 GCA_905182215.1 Flavobacteriales bacterium UBA6772
GTAAGGAGTAGGAATCTTCTTATTATACATATATTTACGAATGATTTAAATTTATAATCTAAGTGAGATTATTTAGGGAAATATCAAATTAAGTATGATATACCAACACCAATACTCTGAACAATGAACAATACATTAAAAACGACATTAATTGCATTTTCAATCCCAACTATATATGCAGTAATTTTAAGGCTGCTTTTTGGAATTGAAAATTGGGAGGATATGTTTGGTGTTATGACACTTACATTCCTATTTTTATTACCAACAATTGTTGGAACTTTAACAGTGTATTTATCCAGTACTGAAAATGCCAAAAAAAGTTCTTACAAATTTTTTGCGCCTTGGATTCCGATATTTTTATTTTTAATTATTACGATAATCTTGGCAATTGAGGGTTGGGCATGCTGGCTAATGATATTACCCTTGTTTTTATTTGCCGCAAGTATTGGAGGTTTCATAGGTGGCTATCTTAAATCAAATAAACGAAATGATAAATTAAACATTTCAATACTGTTTTTACTCCCTTTTATTATTTCACCTCTCGAAAGTTTAATAGAAACTATTCCTGGCACCTATAAAGCCTATACTTACATTGACATAAACGCCCCAGCAGAAGAAATATGGGATAATGTTACAAGTGTAAAAGAAATTTCAGAAGAAGAGGATAAAGGGTATTTAAGTAACTTTTTAGGATTTCCTAGACCCGTAAAAGCAGAATTAGATTTTGAAGGTGTAGGTGCTTTTAGGGAGGCAATATTTACAAATGGTTTGGTTTTTAACGAAACCGTTACAGAATATATTGATGGTGAAAAAATGGTTTTCACCATAAGAGCCAATACCTATGATATTCCGTCTACTACGCTAGATGAACATATCTTAATTGGAGGAGATTACTTTGATGTGCTGAATGGAACTTATGAGCTTGAAGAATTAGGGAATGGAATACATAGACTTCATCTATACAGCCATTTCAAAATGAAAACTACCTTTAATTTTTATGCAGGTTGGTGGGGTAAATGGATCATGAAAGACATTCAAAACAACATACTTAAAATTGAAAAAGAACGCTCTGAAACGAAATAAAACAAATGATAATTAGATGCGTTTTTTCAAACACTTCATTTGTTAATAATTTGAATTACTCATTATCTAAGACAATTCCAGTAAGAGGTAAATCATTTCAAAATGAATCTACATTCTAAAAACACTATCCTAGGAGTAATCACACTCTGTATATTGAGCATTCCACTAATCGCTATGCAATTTAGCACAGAAGTTAATTGGTCACTTAATGATTTTGTGATTGCAGTTCTACTCCTATTTGGTACAGGATTATTGACTATAATGCTTTATTCGAAAATTAAAACCTCCAAATACTACCTCGTCCTACTGATTATAATTATTCTGGCCTTTATACTTTTATGGGCAGAATTGGCAGTAGGAATTTTCAATTCTCCAATTAGTGGTTCGTAGTTACTAGGGATAAATTTTTATCTTCGCTCCTGATTAAAAAATCAATAGAAGATGAAAAAGACTTTAGTATTACTTGCAATCAGCATTTTATCATTTAGCCAAACAAGCAGTGCACAAATAGACGAAAACGCTATGGGTGCATGGTATATGTATTTCTTCAATACCACTATTAATGAAAGTTCTTGGGGTGTTCAGGGAGATATCCAATTTCGTAATTGGGATATGGGTGGAGATTTAGAGCAATTACTACTTCGTGGTGGCCTTACTTACAAGTCTCAAAACGCTGATGTTTTATTAACATTAGGTTATGGGAATATTACGACTGGTACTTATGGCGATCCAACTGAAACAAAAGCCGAAAGTAGAATTTATCAAGAAGCTTTGTTTCCTGTTAATTTTGGGGAACGTTTATACACCAAACACCGTTTCCGTTATGAGCAGCGTTTTGTAGGAAATCAGGATTTTAGAACGCGATACCGTTACAATCTGTTTGTAAATGTACCACTCAACAAATCTAGCTTCGAAAAGAATACCATTTACCTTGCCTTTTACAATGAATTGTTCATTAACGGACAAAGAGAAATTGGTGATGGAAATACTGTAGAGATTTTCGATAGAAACCGTTTTTACTCGGCCTTAGGTTATGTTATTAAGAAAGGATTAAATGTACAATTGGGAGTGATGCAACAATCCACTAATAATTGGACAAAATCACAAATCCAATTGAGTATTCACCACAAAATATAAGGGATCAGTTAGGTTTCTTAATAAGAATCATCCCCAAGAAGCAAAGCGCTCCATTTACAATTAGTAGTTCAAAACCAAAATGGAATCCCCAGTAAATAGGTGCCATTAGTTGAAGTACGTAACTTAAGATTGGCGCCAGTACAACAACAGGAATAATTAGATTATCCTTAATCCTCCAATTGGTAAACAATCCAAAGGCATACATTCCTAATAAAGGACCGTACGTATACCCTGCCACTTTAAACAAGGTTGAAATTACACTCTCGTCGTTTATGAGTTTAAAGATGAGGATTACAATAAACAGAATTACAGAAAACAAAATGTGAGTCTGTTTACGAATTTTAACCTGCTTAGACTCTTCCCGCTTTTCGATGTTTAAAAAATCTACACAAAAAGAGGTTGTTAAAGCAGTAAGCGCAGAATCGGCACTTGAATAAGCGGCTGCTATTAGTCCTAATAAGAAAAATAAACCAACAGCAATAGGCATTTGTTCGTGCATCGCAACGGTAGCAAATAAATCGTCGCCAGTAGCAGTTATCCCAAACTTGGTAGCAAACAGATACAGCAATGCTCCTAGCCCTAAAAATAATAGGTTTACAAAGACCAATACAATACTAAACCAAAACATATTCTTTTGGGCATCTTTAATAGATGGGCAAGACAAATTTTTCTGCATCATATCCTGATCTAAACCGGTCATCACGATCGCTAAAAAAGCACCCGCAAAGAATTTCTTAGGAAAGAAAGAGGCACTGCTTACATCGTCAAAAAAGAAGGTTTTTGAATACTCAGAAAGTGAAATTTGCTCAATGGCTGTAGTCAAACTAAAGTCCATTGCATCTGCTACATAATAAAAACACAGGACCACTGCTACGAGCATAAAGAGGGTTTGTAGTGTGTCTGTCCATATAATTGTTCTTATACCTGTCTTATGAGTATACACCCAAATTAGAGCGATGGTTAAAGCTACGGTTACAACAAATGGAATATTCCAAGCATCAAAAACGAGAATTTGCAAAACATTGGCAACTAAAAATAACCGAAAAGCTGCTCCTATAGTTCTAGACAAAAGGAAATAAAAAGCACCCGATTTATACGACCAAAAACCAAAACGATCTTCTAAGTAAGTATAAATAGAGGTTAAATTTAATCGGTAATACAAAGGCATTAAAACAGTTGCAATAACAGCATACCCAACTAAATACCCCAGAACCATTTGGAAATACGAAAATTGAGAGCTAGCCACCCAACCTGGAACAGAAATAAAAGTAACACCCGATAGACTTGCGCCAATCATTCCAAAAGCTACAATATACCAAGGAGATTGTCTTTTACCCACAAAAAAACTTTCGTTGTCTCCCTCCTTAGATGTAATCCTTGAAATAAAGATTAACAAAGCAAAATATGCGATTAAAACGGTGATAATTAAAGTAGGTGTCATAGCTGAATTTTAAAAAATCTAATATATAATTTACTATTGATACTATGCGTTAAAAAGCTATTTTTGGGCTATGAACTTCTCATCAAAATTATTAGAACAGGCTGTAGAAGAGTTTTCTAAACTCCCTGGAATAGGAAAAAAAACAGCTCTGCGTTTGGTTTTAAATATGTTGAAGCGTGAAAAAGACGATGTAAATCGTTTTGCTACAGCAATTAAAGACTTACGTGAGGGGATTCGTTACTGCTTAAAATGTCATAATATATCGGATGTTGAAGTATGTCAGTTATGCTCAAACCCTAGTAGAGACGCTTTTACCCTATGTGTGGTTGAAGATATACGGGATGTAATGGCAGTAGAAAACACACAACAATTTAAAGGTTTATACCACGTTTTAGGTGGAGTAATATCTCCTATGGAAGGAATAGGTCCTCAACATTTATCTATAGATAGCCTACTACAAAAGGTTGCAAATGGAGAGGTTACAGAAATAATATTTGCGCTGAGTAGTACTATGGAAGGAGACACCACAAACTTCTATATTTTTAAGAAATTAACAAACTACGCTATTAAAGTTTCTACCATTGCTAGAGGAATTGCCTTTGGTGATGAATTGGAATACGCTGATGAAATTACTTTAGGGAGATCTATTGTAAATAGATTGCCCTACGAAAACGCTATTAACAGCTAAGATTCAATGAAAATCTCCATTATAATTGTTAACTACAATGTAAAGTACTTTTTAGAACAGTGCTTACAATCTGTACACAAAGCTATTGAGCATATGGATGCGGAGGTTTTTGTGGTAGATAACAATTCGGTAGATCGTTCTGTAGAGATGGTTGCTGAGAAGTTTCCATGGGTAAATTTGATAGCCAATAAGGAAAATACGGGTTTTTCGGTTGCTAATAATCAAGCAATGCGAATTGCAAAAGGAGCGTATTTTCTACTTTTAAATCCTGATACAATTGTAGAGCAAGACACCTTTGAGAAAAGTGTGGCATTTATGGATGCCAATCCTATAGCTGGAGGATTAGGTGTAAAAATGGTAGATGGAAAAGGGAAGTTTTTACCTGAGTCTAAAAGAAGTCTCCCTACTCCCGCAGTTGCATTTTATAAAATATTTGGACTTTCAAAGATTTTTCCGAAATCAAAACGATTTGGAGCGTATCATCTAGGGCATTTACCAGAAAACGAAACCAACGAAGCCGATATTTTGGCGGGTGCTTATATGCTAATGCGAAAGGAAGCTTTAGACAAAGTAGGCTTACTAGACGAGACTTTCTTTATGTATGGTGAGGATATAGACTTATCGTATCGTTTAATTTTGGGCGGTTATAAAAACTATTATTTCCCAGAAACTAGAATCATTCATTACAAGGGAGAGAGCACTAAAAAGGGGAGTTTAAACTATGTATTTATGTTTTACAAAGCGATGATTATATTCGCTCAAAAACATTTTAGCACCAAGAATGCTTGGCTCTTTAGCTCTTTAATAAATACTGCTATTTACCTACGTGCTCTTGCATCAATAAGTGCAAGATTTGTAAAAACGATAGCACTCCCAATATTTGATGTAAGTTTGATTTATGTGGGTATGATTTACCTTAAAAATTACTGGGAAGCAAACCATAGATATATTGAAGGGGGCGCATATCCAGACATATATTGGCAAGTAGTTATTCCAGCCTATATTTTAATATGGCTAGCAATAGATAAACTTAGTGGTGTTTACGACAAGCCTTTTAAACTCTCTAAATTGGTAAGAGGTACCATTTATGGCTTAATTACACTACTGGCAATCTATTCTTTACTACCGGAAGAATTGCGTTTTTCGAGAGCCTTAATTTTAATGGGAGGGATTTGGTCTGGTATAGCACTTACTTTATCCAGAAGTTTGTTCAAACTCTTTAAATTAAAATCTTTCCAATGGGGAGAAATCATTCAGAAAAGGTTTTTAATTATTGGATCTGAAGAAGAGTGTATTCGCGTATTTAACCTTTTAAAACAAACAGACATACAAACGGGCTTTATAGGTTTTATACATATCGAAAATAAGATTGAAAAACACGATTTATACCTCGGACAAATAAATCAATTAGAAGAAGCTGTTGGTGTTTACGAAATAGACGAATTGATTTTCTGTTCTAAAGACTTATCAGCACAAGAAATAATCGCCCATATGTCTGTAATCGATAAGCACGATTTAGACTTTAAAATAGCTCCAGAAGAAAGCCTGTATGTTATAGGATCTAACTCTATAAACACACAAGGAGAGCATTACGCCTTTGAATTAAGCAGTATTAATAAGCAAGAAAACATTCGTAATAAGCGCTTTTTCGATATTACGTCAAGCCTAGTTCTATTGGCTTTCTCACCGATTCTTATTCTTTTAAACAAGAATTTTTTAAACGTATTAAAAAACATCCTACTTGTATTAATGGGAGTGAAATCTTGGGTTTCGTACCACGAAATAGGTAAAAAGGATGCCTTACCTAAAATTAAAGAAGGGGTGCTAAATCCTGTATCTCATCTAAAATCAAAGCTTACAGAACGCACTATTTTCAAACTCAACATGCTGTATGCTAAGGAGTATCAGGTGAAAAATGATTTTGATATTCTTTTGAAAAATTTAAATCGTATTAGCTAAAGCTTTTAGTAAATTTTATTTCTTGGTACAAAAGGGCATTTATTGTATCTTCGCACAACGAAAAATTGAATTAGAACAAATCAAAATATTCTTATGGCTCAAGTAGAATTAATAATGCCTAAAATGGGTGAAAGTGTTGCTGAGGCAACCGTTATTAAATGGCTCAAAAATGTTGGTGAGACTATTGAAATGGATGAATCTGTCCTTGAAATAGCAACTGACAAAGTCGATTCTGAAGTTCCTTCTGCCGTAGAAGGTGTTCTTATTAAACAATTATTCAACGAAGATGATATTGTTCTTGTAGGTCAAGCTGTTGCAATTATAGAAACAGATGCTTCTGCAGCTGGTTCATCTGCACCAAAAGCAAGTAAAGAAACTCCTAAGGAAGTAGCCGTAGCAGAAGAAATTGTTGAAAAAGCAATGGAAAAGACTACGCTTCCAAAATCTTCTGATTCAAATAAATTCTTCTCTCCTCTTGTACGTTCTATAGCACAAGAAGAAGGAATGAGCATGACAGAATTAGAGTCTGTTGCTGGTTCTGGAAAAGACGGAAGAATTACCAAGAAAGATATATTAGCTTACTTAACAAATAGAAGTTCTGCTCCTGCAGCGGCACCTGCACCAAAAGCAAGTAAGCCAGCAGCAAGCACAGCTACTGTAGCTGCAATTTCAGCTCCTAAAGTTCCAGCAATGGAAGGAGATGAGATTATAGAAATGGATCGTATGCGTAAGATGATTGCCAATCATATGGTAATGTCTAAGCACGTTTCTCCTCACGTTACTTCATTTGTTGAAGCCGATGTTACCAACATCGTTAACTGGAGAAATAAAGTAAAAGATGAATTCTTTAAGCGCGAAGGAGAAAAAATCACCTTCACTCCTATCTTTGTAGATGCGGTAGTAAAAGCGATTAAAGACTTTCCTATGATTAACGTGGCTGTTGATGGAACAAACATCATCAAGCGTAAGCACATTAATGTAGGAATGGCTGCAGCATTACCTTCAGGAAACCTAATTGTTCCTGTAATTAAAGATGCTGACCAAAAAAATATGATAGGTCTTACGAAAGCGGTAAACGACCTTGCTCGTAGATCTAGAAGTAACGATTTAAAACCAGATGAAGTTTCTGGTGGTACTTTCACATTAACAAATGTGGGTGGATTTGGGAATATAATGGGAACGCCTATTATCAACCAACCACAAGTGGCTATTATGGCTGTGGGTGCAATTGTTAAGAAACCTGCGGTTATAGAAACAGACATGGGTGATGTAATTGCAATTCGTCATAAAATGTTCTGCTCACTGTCTTACGACCACAGGGTTGTAGATGGCTCTTTAGGTGGGATGTTCCTCAAAAGGTTCTCCGACTACTTAGAAGCATTTGATCCAAACACAAGTATATAATTACTAAAAGCATCAACTAAAGTTGGTGCTTTTTTTTAAGATAAAAATTATGAATTTACAGTTAAGCAGACCTTTAGCATTTTTCGATTTAGAAACCACTGGTATTCAAGTTGGGAAAGATAAAATTGTAGAAATTTGTATTCTAAAAGTTCAAAATGATGGGACTGAGGAATGTAAAACTTGGAAAGTTAATCCTGGAATGCCTATTCCAAAACAATCTTCAGACATACACGGTATTACCGATGAGATGGTAAAAGATTGTCCTACATTCCCAGAGCTTGCTGTAGAGATTTATAGTTTTATAAAAGATTCTGATTTATCGGGTTACAACTCTAACAGATTTGATCTACCGCTAATAGCAGAAGAATTTCTTAGAGCGGATATAGATTTCGACATGAAAAATCGACGTTCTATAGATGTACAGTCTGTATTTTTTAAGATGGAACCTAGAACACTAACCGCTGCTTATAAGTTTTACTGCAATAAAGACCTTCTAGGTGCTCACGGCGCCGAAGCGGATACGAGAGCTACTTACGAGATTTTAAAAGCTCAAGTAGAGCGTTACGAAGAATTGGACAACGATTCTCAGTCTATGGCAGATTTTACCCAACCTCATCAGCCTAATGCAGATTTAGCAGGTATGATTAAGTTTGATACTGATGGAGATGAGATTTTCAACTTTGGAAAACATAAAGGTAAAAAGGTGCTAGAGGTAATGGCTAAAGAACCTGGCTATTATGGATGGATTCAAAATGCAGATTTCCCTCGTTATACTAAAAAGGTACTTACAGCAATTAAGATTAGAAGTTTTAATAAGTAAGTTGAAGATTTAGTTTGAAAAAACAAATACTGAGTACTTTGTACTAAATACTAAAAGTAGATGAAGATAATTTGTATTGGACGTAATTATGTGGATCACGCTAAGGAGTTGAATAATCCTGTGCCTGAGAAGCCTATATTTTTTGTAAAGCCCGATACTGCTTTATTAAGAACACACGAATTCTATCTTCCTCCATTTAGTAATGATGTGCACTATGAGCTAGAGCTTGTTGTGAAAATCATGAAAGTGGGGAAGTCTATAAATAAAAAGTTTGCACATAAGTACTATAATGAGATTAGCCTAGGTCTAGACTTAACTGCGCGCGACTTACAGAAAGAATGCAAAGAAAAAGGTTTGCCTTGGGAAATAGCAAAAGGATTCGATAGTTCTGCTCCTATTGGGAAATGGTATCCCAAAGAAGAATTGAAAACACTTGATTTCTATTTACTTAAAAATGGACTTAAAGTACAAGAAGGAAACCCTAGTCAAATGTTGTTTGATGTAGATACTATTATTGAATATGTTTCTAAGTTTATGACACTTAAAAAAGGAGATTTAATTTATACTGGAACTCCTTCAGGTGTAGGTAAAATGAATGCTGGGGATAAATTTGAAGCCTATTTAGACAGTAAAAAAACACTTGATTTAGTGGTTAAATAATCTCTTTTAAACATTCTTAAAAATT
>CAJJAI010000061.1 GCA_905182215.1 Flavobacteriales bacterium UBA6772
TCACTTCAAGATAAGATTTCTTTTAAGGGTCGTAGGAGACGACTACGTTGATAGGTCATAGGTGTAAAGATGGTAACATCAAAGCCGAGTGATACTAATTACCCGTAAACTTCCTCAAACAAATTTTTTCAACTATTGTGTATTTTCCTTCTCTTAATATGAGATATTAGTGCTATAAACGCACATACGATTTATGGTGGTTATTGCGATAGGGATCACCTCTTCCCATTCCGAACAGAGAAGTTAAGCCTATCAGCGCAGATGGTACTGAGTAATATCGGGAGAGTATGTCGCCGCCCTTTTTAAGCCCTTGTTAATGTATTTTAACAAGGGCTTTTTTGGCGGTTTACTTTTTTTGTTCTAGTAGGAATCAAATTGTTTATTTGTTCCACAATACTGCAATTAGGAACAATTTTTGAGTAGAAAGTTCGGGCAAGTATTTGTATCTTGTCCACTTAAATTCAACATCAATTTACTATGAAGAAATTTTTACATTCTTTTTGGGTACTCGCATGTATCCTCTGTATTGTTTATTACACTCCACAACAAGCTCATTCTTATGCTTCTGGGGCGCCAAACGGTAAGACTGGTTCTCCAGGTGATAACGGGAGTACTTGTTATAGCTGTCATTCCGGTCCTTCTGCTTCTGGTTCTGACGAAATAGATATCTCTTTCGATAATGGTAACATGGAAGTCACTAATAATGGAGTTTATCCACTATCTGTTTCTTTATATTCTGATGATCAATCCGTTTTTGGATTCCAAATGGTTGCAGAAGATGATAATGGTAATTCGATAGGTGAATTTATTATCACTAATTTTATTACCACTCAAGTTTCTGGAAATTATTTAACACATACCAGCAACGGAACCTTTTTTGATGAAGACGCTGTTTGGGAAAGTTCGTGGTTTGCCCCAATTGGTTTTGAGGGGACAGTAACTTTTTATGTTGCGGGTCTTATCTCTAATCAAAGTGGAACTAATTTAGGAGATAAAGTAATGACGACCAATTATACCATACAAGTAATTTCTGATGTTGTTTTAATTCCAGGTTGTACAGATCCTTTAGCCATAAATTTCAATCCTTTTGCTACAGATGATGATGCTTCGTGTGAATATGAAACCGAAGAGGGTGTTTATATTATGGGACAAGTTCTAGATGTTTTTACTTGTGATGGTCTTTTATACGATTCTGGAGGTGCAGAAGAAGATTTTATATTAGGTGAAAGTGGTGTAATTCATATTTATCCTGAAGATGAAGGTGGCTCAGTTCAATTATTTTTTGAAGAATTTGATTTAGGTTTTTTTGGTAATATGACTATTTATGATGGTGATGAAGAGGGGATAAGTCCAATTTTAGTAGGAGCTCTAGGATCTGATTTATTGTTTCAGACCTATGCAGCCACTGAGGGCAATGAATCTGGCTGTTTAACGATTGAATTTAATCACAATCCTGTGGAAACTTCATCAGGTTGGAAAGCTTTAATTAGCTGTATTCCTTCTTCTGATGCTAATTGTACTAATTTGGAAGCTATCAATTACAATCCCAATGCTGTTATTGATGATGGTTCATGTGAGTTCAATATATCAAGTTCTGAAGTGATTACAACATGTGGAGGAACTTTATATGATTCCGGAGGTCTAACAGGAGAATATTTAGATAATGAAAATTATACTATCTCTATTTATCCAGAGGTGGATAGTGAGTTTGTTTCCTTATACTTTGCAAGTTTTCAGTTAGAGACTTGTTGTGATTATGTTACCATTTATGATGGTGAGAGTATAAACGCTCCTATATTAGTTCCTGCATCAAATGGAACTAGTTTGAACAGTCAGACCTATTATGCCTCATCAACTAATGAATCGGGAGCCTTAACGTTAACCTTTACTACTGACGGTTCTGTTACAGAACCAGGTTGGGCTGCAGAAATTGGTTGTACAACCTATGGACCTTGTTTTGGTTTTGATGTAGATGTGATTGCAAGTTTCGAATCTGTAGAAAATGCAAGTGATGCAACTGCAACTTTAAATATTACACTTGGGAATGAACCTTTTGAGTATTATTGGTCTACAGGAGAAACTACGGAATCTATTACTGATTTAACTTCTGGTAATTACTCTGTATCTATTATAGACTCCGAAGGTTGCTCTACTGAGTCTAGTTTTGATGTAATAGTCGATCCAGAAGAATATATTATTGGCGACTTGTTTAATTTGAATACATGTAATGGCATATTATATGATTCTGGTGGTCCAGATGGGTTTTATGAACCTGGAGAGGATTTATTTATTCGCATTTGCCCAGACGAAGTAGGTTTTGCTTCTCAAATAGAATTTACAGAATTTGATTTAGGTTTTGATGGAACTATTGTTATTTATGATGGCATGGGAACTGCAAACCCCATCTTAACGACTGGTACGGGTGCGTCATTATTAGGGCAAACAATTGTTGCAAGTGAAGGAAATGCTACAGGTTGTTTAACTATTACGTTTGTTTCAACTCTTTGGTGGGGAGGGTCTTCTGGTTGGGAGGCTTATATTAGTTGTCACGATTACATCATAATGGGTTGTATGGATACCGAAGCTAATAATTACGACAATACAGCTGAAGACGATGATGGCTCATGCTATTATTCGCCTGGTTGTACGGATAATACTTATGTTGAATATCATACACAAGGATTTGAAGCAGATTTCGATGACGGCTCATGTAGTATACCTTTTGTAGATGATTGTACAAATGTTGACGCATTAAATTACAACCCTGAGGCAACTCTAAATTTAGCGCAAGACCCTTGTGTTTTCCAGCTTGAAGATTGGATATGTGGAATGCATTATAAGGATGAAAGAGATGGGAATTCATATGGATCGGTTTTAATTGGAACGAACTGTTGGATGACAGAAAACTTAAATTATGCATATTCTGAAACCAATACGACTCCTATTCCTAATGGTGTTGCGACCCAATTCGATGAAGGATTTATTTATACTGGATTAGACGAATATAATTCGGATATCAATGGTCGTTATTATACTTGGGCAGCAGCTGGAGCTTCAGTTCCTTTTTCTTGGCATTTGCCAAGGGCTCAAGAATTCGAATCTCTATTCGAAAACTTTACCGCTACAGATCATCAAATGAATGAATCATCGGGATTTAATAGTCAGATGTCTGGAGGTGTAATTTTACCAACTGGTGAATTGGAATTCATGAATCAAGGAAATACCACTTGGTTATGGTCATCTACAGAAGAAGATGAAGGAAGTGCAAATGCTTTAACTATGATTTCTACGAGTATGAATCCTACTTATGATGTAATACCTAAGGAGTTTGCCTTAAGTATTCGAGCTGTTTTTGGTTTTCCACAAGGAACAATTTTAGGTTGTACTGACCCTGATTATATAGAATACAATGAACAAGCTAATACCGATGATGGCTCTTGTATAATTGTCGTAATAAATGGGTGTATGGACGAAACGGCATTAAACTTTAGCGAAATAGCAACTGTAAATGACGACTCTTGTATCCCTAATATTGAGGGTTGTATGGATGCTATTTATTCAGAATACAATGATGAAGCTACTGTAGATAATGGTTCTTGTGAAATTATTGCGATTTTTGGTTGTACTGATACTGATGCTCAAAACTATGATGAAACAGCAAACGTAGATGACGATTCTTGTATTGCTCATATTTTAGGTTGTACAGATAATAACTTTTCAGAATATAATGCTGAAGCTACAATGGATGATGGATCTTGTAATATTACAGCAATTTTAGGCTGTATGGATGAGTCAGCCTTCAATTACAATAGTGCTGCAAATGTGGACGATGATTCTTGTTTACCTTATTTAGAAGGTTGTACTGATGAGAGTTTTATCGAGTTCAATGGTATGGCAAATGTTGATGATGGTACTTGTTCTATACTTGTGATTTATGGATGTACAATAGATTATGCTTTAAACTACGATGAAAATGCAAATACCGATGATGGTTCTTGTCAAGTAGAGGGTTGCACGAACGAGTTGTTTGTTGAGTTTGATATCAATGCAAATATTGATAATGGTAGCTGTACTATTTTTGCAATTTGGGGATGTACTAATGATCTTTACTTAGAATTTTTTCCTCCAGCTAATATGGATGATAATTCTTGTAACAACTTAATAGTGGAAGGATGTATGGATCCTGTTTATATCGAATATAGTGCTGATGCCAATGTAGCCAATGGAAGTTGTATGAATTTAGCACTCTTAGGTTGTACCAATGAAAACTACTTAGAATACAATTCTGAAGCTGTTGTAGATAATAATACATGTGCAACTCCAGTAGTTTTAGGTTGTATGAATAATACATATTTAGAATATTCCGCCTTAGCAAATGTAGATGATGCCTCATGTAACACGATTAAAATTGAAGGTTGTACTGATGTTTTATTTATAGAGTATAATCCTCAAGCTAACTCAGATGATGGTTCATGTACCTTTATTACTCTCTATGGTTGTATGGAGGAAAATTATACTGAGTATAACCCTAATGTAAACGTAGATAATGGAACTTGTAATACAGAAGTTGTTGAGGGCTGTATTGATATTTTAGCTTTCAATTATAATGAAGACGCTAATACAGATGATGGTTCTTGCGTTCCTGTTGTTTCTGGATGTATGGATCCTAATTTTGTTGAATACAATAGTTTTGTAAATACCGAAGATCTAAGTATGTGTATTACGCCTGTTGTTTTAGGTTGTATAGATATAGAAGCAATTAATTACAATCCATTAGCAAATACTGATGACGGTTCTTGCTATATGTATCTAGTGGAACTCTTTTCTGAAGGGATGGCGAATGGAGGAATGCAATTCACTGCTGCTATTTTAGGATTAGGTTCTCAGTATGAATTATTCTGGACTTTTGATAATGGAACAACTTCTTCTGAACCCAATCCACTTGTGTTCTTCCTAGAAAATGGAACCTATGCAGTAACACTAGTTGTAAACACAGGAGATATAGAAGTGAGTACTACGATTTATGTAGATATTCTAAATGCTCCTGGTATAGGATTAGATGAATTAAGTACTTCTAAAACGATAGTTTCTGTTACCTACTTCGATCTAATTGGGCGTCTAGTATACAAAGAGAATCTAGAGAATAACCAAGTTTATATTAAGAAAATGATCTACGATGATGGGTCTAACTCTTACATGAAAT
>CAJJAI010000062.1 GCA_905182215.1 Flavobacteriales bacterium UBA6772
CTTTCATAATCCCGATTTCTCCATAGGAGCGGTCGATTACTTTATAGCCTTCAATTTCGTGGTAGTAAAATTTATTTCCTTCCATAGGAGGTAGGAAAGAGAGTGGGAGGTAGAGGCCTGATTTACAGAGTCTATCTGCATCAATTTCGGTGTCTACACCTTCGAAGTGAATGTGTAGGAATCCTTTTTGAGTGAGTTTACAAGAACTCAAAAAAAAAGGAATCAGTCTTCCTTTTCTATCAAGAAAGACTGATTCCAAATTTTTGTATCTCGAAGGATCATCCACATCTAACTTTACAAGTAGGTCTCCTTTAAATCCGTGTTTACGGCTAACGTGACCAATAAAGTAGCAATCCTTCAATTTCATTACTCTGCCGCTTCTTCTGTTGCAGCTTCCTCTGCAGGAGCTTCTTCAGTTGCTTCAACAACGTCCTCTACTTCAGGAGTATTTTTAGCAATAATTGCTGCTTCTCGATTTGCTCTAACTACTTTTTCAGCAGCTAGTGCTTTAGCAGCAGCTTCAGCTTTAGTTTTAGCAATTGCACTAGATGCATCACCAATAACTTTTACTTTTCCTTCTAACCAAGCTTCGTACTTTGCCAATGCTTGCTCTTCAGTATGAGCACCTTTTTTAACACCGTCTAAAAGGTGTTTTTTCATCATTACACCTGTGTAAGATAAAATTGCTCTAGTTGTATCCGTTGGGATAGCACCAACTTGAACCCAGTAAAGAGCTCTGTCGTGGTTAAGATCAATTGTTGCAGGTGTAGTATTAGGGTTATAAAGACCTAATTTTTCGATGTGACGACCGTCACGCTTAGAACGTGAATCTGCAGCTACGATATGATAAACTGGTTTACCTTTTTTACCGAAACGTTGCAATCTAATTTTAGTAGCCATTTGTTAATTGTTTTAAGGGTCCGAAACCCGGTTAATTAATAATTCCCTTTCTCGAAGAGAGGCGCAAATATACGCTTTTCGATTTCTAATTATCAAGGTATTAGGATTAATTTAAGGGTTTCGTGATTTGTCAAAATAGTCACGCTTTAGTTCTGTTTTGCAGGCCAATAGAGTTGTTCTTACCAGTAAATAATTATGAGTTTTGAATTGTCAAAATAGTCAACCAGTCAAAAGGGTTATTTAAGATGGGGGATGATTTGAAAATGATAATTGAAAAAAGATATGAGTTTTGGTCTTCGTCAAGCTTAGACTGACAATAAAATAAACAAATTATCCTCCTGAGTCTGTCGAAGGACTTCAATATTTCACATTCTTAGTTTACAGTTGTCATCCAGAGTTTATCTAAGAATACGTTTTCGGTATTACGTTTCACGTTTACCTATGTATTGTTAGTTATTGTATATTCTTACTAGCGTATTTTCGTAATTTATCTAGTAATTAACATAGTTGTTAATGTGTAACTTGTTTAAATTCAGTTGATAGTTTATATATGAACACTATGTTTATATGTTTACAAACATATTTACACTTGTTTATAAGCTTATTAATAAGTGTTAGTATCGTTGTTTTTAATCAAAAAAAATACCCCGAACATTTCGAGGCATTTTATAGGATTTGACAGAGAATATCCATCAGAAGTATTTTATATATTATCTAAGAATAGATCTAGAAATTACAATTTTCTGAATTTCAGAAGTACCTTCATAAATCTGTGTAATCTTGGCATCACGCATTAAACGCTCTACGTGGTATTCTTTAACGAAACCATATCCACCGTGAATTTGAACAGCTTCGGTAGTAATATGCATTGCTCTTTCAGCAGAGAATAATTTTGCCATCGCTCCAGATTCAGTAAAGTCAATTCCTGAATCTTTTTGCCATGCAGCTCTTAAACAAAGTAAACGTGCAGCTTCAATTTCTGTTGCCATATCTGCTAATTTAAAAGCAATAGCTTGGTGTTCGCAAATTGGTTTACCAAAGGACTTACGTTCTTTAGAATACTGTAAAGCTAGCTCTAATGCACCAGAAGCAATACCTAATGCTTGAGAAGCAATCCCGATTCTACCACCAGAAAGCGTTTGCATAGCGAATTTAAATCCGAAACCATCTTCACCAATACGGTTCTCTTTAGGCACTTTAACGTCCGTAAACATTAAAGAGTGCGTATCCGAACCACGAATACCCATTTTATTTTCTTTTTTACCTACTACAAAACCTTCAGCACCCTTTTCTATAATAAGTGCATTTATTCCTCTGTGACCTTTTTCAAGGTCAGTCTGAGTAATAACTATATATACAGAAGCATTGTTTCCGTTAGTAATCCAGTTTTTTGTACCGTTTACTAAATAGTGATCCCCTTTATCTATGGCAGTTGTACTTTGTGATGTTGCATCAGAACCAGCTTCAGGCTCAGATAAACAAAAAGCACCAATTATTTCTCCAGTAGCAAGTTTAGTTAGGTATTTCTGCTTTTGCGCTTCATTACCAAACTTCTCGATACCCCAACAAACAAGTGAGTTGTTTACAGACATCACCACAGAGGCAGAAGCATCTACTTTAGAAATCTCTTCCATTGCTAAAACATACGAGATGGTATCCATTCCTCCTCCGCCATACTCTGGTGAAACCATCATTCCTAAGAATCCTAGTTCCCCCATTTTTTTAATTTGCTCGTGTGGGAAAGTCTGAGTTTCATCTCTGTCTATTACGCCCGGTAAAAGTTCTGCTTGAGCAAAATCTCTCGCCGCGTCGCGTATCATCTTATGTTCTTCGCTTAATTCGAAATTCATCCTATGTAGTTTAAATAGTTTTTTCTAAAATCGCTACAAAAATACATTTTTTTGAGCAATTTAGCTTCTTTAAAATTCCTTTAGCATGAAAGAATGTTTTGTGATTGGATTGATGTCGGGAACCTCACTAGATGGTTTAGACATAGCTTATTGTAGTTTTAGTTTTGAAAAATCCTGGAGCTATAAAATCCTTACTTTTAAAACTATTAATTATACTCCTTGCTTTAAAGAACGGCTTCGAAATGCGCCTATTCTTGAATCGTCTTTACTCACTAATTTATCGGAGGACTTTGGTCTGTTGATGGCAGAAAATGTACAGGCCTTTGTGGAGGAAAATTTGATCTCTCAAATTGATTTAATCGCTTCTCATGGTCATACGGTTTTTCATGAACCAGAAAATGGGATTACATTACAGATAGGGAATCCAAAGCCAATTTATGATTTGTTGAAAATCCCTGTTGCTTATGATTTCAGAACTCAAGATGTACTTTTAGGTGGACAAGGAGCTCCCTTAGTTCCTTTTGTAGATCAACTTTTGTTTAGCGAATATGATGTTTGCTTAAACTTAGGTGGGTTTTCTAATATCTCTTTTGATGATCATGGAATAAGAGTAGCCTTTGATATATGTCCAGTAAATATAGTTTTGAATTTATGGGCGAATAAATTAGGTTTCGATTTTGATGACAAAGGAATGCTAGCTTCAAGTGGCGAAATTCACTTTCCTTTGTTAGATCACTTAAACAAATTGGATTATTATTTAAAACCATTACCTAAATCTTTGGGTTGGGAATGGGTGCAGAATTCTATAATTCCACTCATAGAAAAAGAAAATTTATCTACCGTAAATGTATTACGGACTTATACCGAACATGTAGCTTTGCAAATGGTTTCTGTGTTTACTAAGTATAAACTTAAAACAGTATTCGTTTCTGGTGGGGGCGTATTCAATTCATTTTTACTAAATAGAATGAACCAAATGTCTACTATTTCTTTTAAAACCGATCCGAAATTGGTAGAGAGTAAAGAAGCAATGGCTTTTGCTTTTTTAGGTTTAATGAAAATGAATAAACAAATAAATGTACTGTCTTCTGTAACAGGTTCTGTTAAAGATCATTGTTCTGGTAAGATATATCCTGAAGATTTGTAAATTGCATAAAAATTACACAAAATGAACTTAAAGAAATTTATCTGGCTATTAGCTTTTCCTATAGCCTTTACAAGTTGCGAAGAAGACCCTATAGAGGATCCTGTAATCACCGGTTGTATGGACGAATTAGCTCTTAACTACAATGCAGATGCAGTAGAAGCTGACGGTTGTACTTATGATGCGGCAACTGTTTTACAAGAAAGTAGCTGGTTAATTCAATCTGTTACAGGAGACTTGGGAGATTCAGAAATAGATCTACTTCTTTTAACCGATTTGATTCCTCCTTGTACACACGACAATCTTTTTATTTTTCAAGAAGACAATTTTGTTTCAATGGAAGATAATATCGATTTGTGTGAAGAGGGAGAAGAGTCTATTTTGGACCTTAGTGGAACTTGGATCGTTGATGGTTCTGTTTTAACAATAGAAAATGGTACAGAAGTTTATGTGCTAACGATCTCTAACTTAACTGCCAATTCTATGGATCTACTCTTTGATTATCCCTTTAACGAGAGTATTGATATTCCAGCTACTATTGTGTTAGTTGCTAATTAGAAATACTCTTAACAAAAAAGCCCTTCCAATTCGGAAGGGCTTTTTTGTTGGTTTAATAAATAATGATTTACCTAATAGCGTGCTGCTTTTAGTACCCTTCCAAATTGGAGTTAAACTCTAGAGTCTGAGTACTAAACATTTTTATCTGATAACCTTCTCCAGGTTTAAGATCTCCGATCCCATTAAAACCCCAAGAGAAGAAACAAGCTTGACCCAGTGAATTCTTCACTATTGCTACCTCATCAGTATTTAATGAATTGAAGACTAAATTACAATTAGCTTGTTCTGTTCGTAAATAACCGAAGACACTCCATCCGGTAGGAAGTATAATTTGAGCTTCTTCGGGTGGTGGATAGGTACCTACAAATTCTAAAGATGAAGCTAGACTCGTTTTTATTTGATAACCTGCACCGTATACTAAGTCTCCAATACCATTAAAATTCCAGGTAGGTAAATAAGCTAATCCTTGAAAGTCTTTTACGATTACAATATCTTCATAAATAGGACTTAGTGCATCTGCAACATCCATATTGTCTAATACCAAATAGGTAGAGAAAATACTCCATCCAGAAACTAAATCTATTTGCTGACTTGTAACCGGCGGAATTGCGGAGCCATCTGTAATAGCAGAAATACCATTGGTGCTATAGTTTTCTTGGTTAGGCATAGACATTAAATAATGTACAATACAATTGTAGTAAATATCTTCTGATTGATCCCATACTATAAATTTGAAAATATCGCCTTCTTGTAAGCCATCAATTGCTTCTGTTGTAGCATCATCGCCTTGTGCGGCAATAGAATTCGTAGATCCTTGCCAAACTGCATATCCGGCACAATGTTCAATTCCGTTTTCATCGTCGTAAAAAACACCAATTATATCAGAGTTCGAAATAGGAGCACCTATTAGTGAGAAGTCCATGTCTTCTTGTAATACGATGGTATGATTGGCTCCTGTTAATTCATAATTAAATACTTCGGGAACTGTTACATATTCACAGGTATTGTTGTCTGTATTTGCTTGTGTATCGAAGTTTATTGCTAACGCATCGGTACATCCATACAAAATACAAGTACCGTCATCTTGGTTCGCATCTGGATTATAATTATCCGCATTATAATCAGTACAACCAGGGATCAAACAAGAACCATCGTCTTCGTTAGCAAGTGGATTGTAATTAGTGGCTTCTGAATTTGTACAACCAGGAATTGAACCACAGTCGGAAACTATAAAGCTCTCGGTTGCACCATTTCCTGTAGGATTGGTATTGTTTGCAATAATTACATTATCACAGTTTCGTACATTATAATAGCCGCCATTCCATCCATCACCATACGAGTCTATAGATTGAAAAGTATATGAACCTTGTGCTAAACAAACCGAGGTATAATAATTAGAGTTATTACTGT
The DNA here is from genome assembly GCA_905182215.1 of Flavobacteriales bacterium UBA6772. Taxonomy (GTDB): domain Bacteria; phylum Bacteroidota; class Bacteroidia; order Flavobacteriales; family UBA7430; genus UBA6772. The sequence continues at coordinate 5,863 of CAJJAI010000062.1, forward strand.
AAGTACCACCACCAGCAATTCCTTCATCATATTGGTCTAGAATAACCCAAGAAACTTCGTTTGCATAACTTCCAGTCTGAATTTGTACTGTAATCAATTCCTCTTCACAAGAGGCATCTTCTACCAATCCTGTAGCTATAAGGTTTTCGTACTGCCATAAATTCACTCTCCCTCCTTCAGAAGAATGTAAGGCTGCATGTGCCCTTGCTCTCTGTCCGGTAGTAAACATGTTTGTACATTCGGTATAGTCCATGAAATTCTGAACATTGTCTAAAGAACCACAAGTAGTTTGGTTGGTATTACAACCATATAGTGTTCCTGTTGTATTTGGAGTATCGCTAACGCCATCGTCTTCGTTACAATTAGATTCTAATTCAGCATCGTTAGAGTTCCCCCAAGTATGCGCTAAATTTAAATAATGACCTATTTCGTGTGTTAAGGTAGTGGCCGCAAAATTTGAAGAACTCGATGTTCCCCAAGTACCAAATTGACTGTGTCTACATACAATCCCTTCGTTTCCACCAGGAGCGGTTCCTGGATAATAGGCATAAGCACCCGCACCACTTTCAATATTATCGACTACCCAGATGTTTAAATACATGTTCGAATCCCAATTAACCAATGCTTTTACATTCTCTCCTGCGCTGTCGGTTAAGTCTGATTGTGTTCTGGTAATTCCTGTAGTTGTATTTCCATCAGGATCTAAGTTTGCCAGTTCGAAATTGATGTTTGCATTTGCTTTTATTGAACTAAAAGCCGAGATAACAGAGCTGAAATCAGAGTTATCTGCATTGAAGTCTTCGTTTATTGCTGTTATTGCACTCGAAACTTGACTAGAAGATATGTTTGAATAACTGTCGTTATAGATTACATGAATAACTACAGGGATTGTCTTTTGTGCAAAGCTAGATTTCGAATTGATGATTTGTTGAATCTCAATTTCGTAAGCTTCTCGCATTTCTAATAAAGAAGGTTCTTCGCTGAATCGGTTATTCATTATATCCGTAAAGCCACAAGGATGTGTTTGTGCTAAGACTTGAAAGAAAGAGAAAATGAAAAATGGGAGAATGAGAAGTTTGCGCATAATAGCTGGTTTATTTTGTATAAAGATACTAAAACGGGAGACCAATTTGTAATTATATGATGACCAATAATCGTTGGGTGGATTTAATTTCAGCTGCCAGTATAAAAAACTTAATTATTCATTAACGATCCACTGTCAATTATTTCACCTTCCAATTTAGACCAAGTGCAAAAAGTTTAGGTCTGAAATCGTAGCTAATATGTAGCATTAGCCTTTTGTTTTCTAAGGAGATATTTGTACCGATATTCAAATTCAATCCATTTTTATTAAAATCGTTTACGTAATATTTACCTAGTGGTTTTGCATATGAAATGGTTCCGTCTTCACTTTCCTCAATACCTCCAACATCGTTGTAAAATTGGTATCTAAAATCTTGAATATATCCGAGTGCTACACAAAAATCGATGTCAATAAAATCCCATTGCATAATGCCAAATTGTTGGGGATTAAAAACGGTTCCTATATTTATCATTTTTATTAGATTTCCCCCACCTTCTTCAATACGATCTCTTAAAGTGTCTCTAGGTACTGGACCTGCTAAATAATTGTAGTCACTATCGAAGGAGAGCTTATTCCATTTTAAATGAGTGTAAAAACCAAACTTTTGTCCTTTTTCAATAGTGTAAACACCAAATCCAATTGGTATATCTTTAAAACTTGTTACAATACCCATTGCCGAGTAACTATCGTTACGGGTACTTTGCGCTTGCGCAATTGTAATCGAAATTAAAGCGAAAAGGAACAGTAGTTTTTTCATAATTTATTTACAATTGTCAATCATGATTTCTAAAATCTGAGCTGCCGCTTCAGCGATTACTGTTCCAGGACCGAATACTCCTGCAACACCCGCTTCAAAGAGATAATCGTAGTCTTGTGCTGGAATAACACCACCTGCAACCACCATAATATCTTCTCTACCCAAAGCTTTAAGTTCTGCTATAACGTGTGGAACTAATGTTTTATGTCCAGCAGCTAAAGAAGAAACGCCTAAAATATGAACATCGTTTTCTACCGCTTGTTTTGCAGCTTCCTTAGGTGTTTGGAAAAGAGGGCCGATATCAACATCAAAGCCTAGATCTGCAAAAGAAGTAGAAACTACTTTAGCACCTCTGTCGTGGCCATCCTGTCCCATTTTCGCGACCATAATACGTGGTCTACGGCCTTCTAGTTCCGCAAATTTGTTGGCGAGTTCTTGTGCGTTTTTAAAGGCTTTATTGTCTGCTATTTCCATAGAATATACTCCTGCTATTGAACGTATTTTAGCTTTATATCTTCCAAACTCACTTTCGCAAGCATCCGATATTTCACCAAGTGAAGCTCTATAACGTGCCGCTTCTACTGCCAAAGCTAGTAAATTTCCTTCACCTGTACGACAAGAGTCGGTAATTGCAATGAGAGCAGCTTTCACTTTGGACTCATCGCGAGAGGCACGCATTTCATTTAAACGCTTAATTTGTGAATCTCTTACGGAATTGTCAACTTCTAAAGTCTCGAGTACTTCTTCTTTCTCTAATCGATAGGAGTTTACACCAATAATCTGATCTTTTCCGCTATCGATACGTGCTTGCTTACGCGCTGCAGCTTCTTCAATACGCATTTTAGGAATCCCAGTTTCTATGGCTTTAGCCATTCCGCCGAGTTCTTCCACTTCTTGAATTAAAGCCCACGCTTTTTGAGTGATTTCCTCCGTTAGCTTTTCTACATAATGCGATCCTCCCCAAGGATCAACCACTCTAGTGACTTCTGTTTCCTTTTGAAGATAGATTTGTGTGTTACGTGCAATACGCGCAGAGAAGTCTGTAGGTAAAGCAATAGCTTCGTCTAAAGCATTGGTATGCAAAGATTGTGTTCCACCAAAAGCTGCAGCCATTGCTTCAATACAAGTACGTGCTACATTATTAAATGGATCTTGTTCTGTTAAGCTCCAACCCGAAGTCTGACAGTGTGTTCTTAAAGCAAGCGATTTTGGGTTTTTAGGTTCAAATTGTTTTACTAATTTAGCCCAAATCATACGGGCAGCACGCATTTTGGAAATTTCCATAAAGTGGTTCATTCCTATAGCCCAAAAGAAAGATAGGCGAGGAGCAAAGGTGTCTATGTCCATTCCGGCTGCAAGTCCTGTACGAATGTACTCTAAACCATCAGCTAAGGTATAAGCCAACTCAATATCTGGTGTAGCACCTGCTTCTTGCATATGGTAACCCGAAATACTGATAGAGTTGAATTTTGGCATATTTTGAGAACTGTACTCAAAAATATCCGCTATAATTTTCATCGATTGTTTGGGTGGATAGATATAGGTGTTACGCACCATAAACTCTTTCAGAATATCATTCTGAATAGTCCCACTTAACAATTTAGGATCTACACCTTGTTCTTCTGCCGCAACTATATAAAAGGCCATAATCGGAAGTACAGCTCCGTTCATAGTCATCGAAACCGACATTTTATCTAGAGGAATCTTATCGAAAAGGATTTTCATATCCTCCACAGAATCTATGGCAACACCTGCTTTCCCAACATCACCCACAACACGTTCGTGGTCGGAATCGTAACCGCGGTGTGTCGCTAAATCGAAGGCTACTGAAAGTCCTTTTTGTCCTGCGGCTAAGTTTCTGAGGTAAAAAGCATTTGACTCTTCTGCCGTAGAAAACCCTGCATACTGTCGTACTGTCCAAGGACGCATTACATACATGGTAGAATATGGACCTCTAAGGTTTGGCGCTATACCCGAAATAAATCCGAGATGCTCAGTGTCTTTAGTATCTTCAGCTTTGTAGCTTTCTTTAATTTCAATCTGTTCAGGACTTATCCAAGTCTTAGTTGACTTTTTGGTATCCTTTCTATCGAGATTAAGTTTTATGTTTGAAAAGTCTGGTCTAATCATTTTTCTCCACCGCTAATCGTTCAACATCCATTTGCGTAGACAAACGTTTTGTGTTTAAAGCTTTGAATTCAGAACCTTCAACCTTTTCTTTTTGTGTTGGGATTTCCAATTTAGTCTGCATTTCTTCATCCATATTTGGGTAAAGATTCGTTCCTAATAACTGGCTGTTTCCTGCACTAAGATTTCCTTCTTGTAAAGCTGCATTCTGTTCTATCATTTCTTGAATAGAATTAGATTTTACAGCTTCTATCCATCCGCCTTGAGCTTCTATTTCTTGGAATAAAGACCAAGCATTTTGACTCTGTTCGTTCGTGATTTGTTCGATATAATAGGAACCCGCCGAAGGATCGCTTACTTTATTGAAGTAAGATTCCTCTTTTAAAATCAAAGAGATATTTCTACCCATACGTTGGGCAAAAGCATCATCTTGTTTATAGGCTGCATTAAAGTTGCTCACATTTACGGTATTCGCTCCTCCTAATGCTGCGGACATGCACTGACTGGTATTACGGAGCATATTTACATGTGGATCGAAAATAGTACTTGTTCTTAAACCAGTTTCTGCTCTTAGGTCTAAGGTTGTTTCTTCTTTTTTATAGGCTTCAGAAATTTGATACCATAAAATTCGCATAGCGCGGAATTTTGCAATCTCGAAGAAGTAGTTTGTTGAAACACCTAAACTTACCTGAATTTTAGATGCTTTTAAATTGCTATCCGTTGCAAAGTATTCACTTATTTGAGCTAAAGTAAAGGCCAGCTCTTGCGTAGCCGAAGCTCCAGCATTATGATATTCCTGACCTCGAATACTTAGATTTTTATAAGCACTTAGAGAACTTGTTTTTTCTTGAACAGCTTTAAATTTATTCCAAATATTAGAATCAAATTCGCCTTTCTTTAAGGCAGCCATTAATGGGTCGTATTGAAGACTTCCCTTAATGGTGGTTTTATCTAGCTTTCTCTTTTCTATTAGTTTGAGTAAAGCCTCTATAGAATTCTCAATTTCATCTGACTGAATAGAAATTTGAATGTATTGGATTAAAACATTTTCTAAAACAGCTTCTAAGTCTTTACTGTCAACGTTTGAGATTAATAGGGCAGAAGCTCCACCGTTTAAACTCGCTAGTACTTGTTTGTTAGATGGCTTATTTAGAGTTTGCTCTATTTCCCAATCTGTATGATGATGAGTAGTTTCTCCTTTATAATCGCTTACAGATTCGCTATTGTAAACGGGTGCAATTTTTATATTTTCTGGACTATCCCAGATTAAGTTATTATAATCTTTTCCTTTAAGGTCGGTTATGATTTTCTCATTCCACTCTCTTAAAGTTTTGGGACTAAATTCTTTGAATAGTTTTTCCATAATCTCGCGTCTTACTCTATAATGAGAAAGATTTCTTCATTTTCTTTTTTCATATGGTATTTCTCACGGGCATATTTCTCTAATCCTTCAGGGCTAGAGAGCTCGTGTAAAGCGATAGAATCTTTTTGGATTTCCGCTCTATAATGTACTTGGTTTTTTTCTAACTGTTCTATTTTTTGAGTCAATGCTCTGTGACTTAGAAAAGAGTTGCTGTCAAAAAATAACATCCATAAAACAAACAAAAGTCCTAAAATTACAAATGGACTTTTTAGTTTAGATACTAGGATTTTAAGAAATGAATTTCCGTTTTTCATAGTTCAAAAATAAGGAATGTTTTTGATGTTTTGAGTTCAAAGAATTCAAAATTGTAAAGCCCTCCAAAATATACATTTCCTCTTAAAAATGAGAGATGTAAAACCTTCGAGTTCTAAGTTTTAAATGGCATTACTTATTGCCTCCGCACAGCGTTCGCCATCAATAGCAGCAGATACGATACCTCCGGCATATCCAGCACCTTCGCCACATGGGTAGAGGTTGGTTATTTGTGGGTGGTACAATAGCTCTTCATTTCGTGGAATACGAATTGGAGAAGAGGTTCTAGATTCTACACCTAGTATATTTGCTTCATTTGTATAGTAACCGTCCATTTTTCTACCAAAAGCTTTAAATCCTTTTTGGAGTCTATCGCCAATAATAGGGGGTAGTAATTCGTGCAATGGCGCAGAATTAATTCCAGGAATATAAGAACAATCGTTTAGGGTATTTGAGAATTTCCCATTTGCAAAATCTACCATTCTTTGTGCGGGAGCAGCTTGTGTTTTACCACCTGCAGCCCAAGCCATTCTTTCCATTTCTTGTTGAAATACCAATCCTGACAATTCTCCGTGCTTGGAGTAAGCTTGTAAATCGCCTGGTTCTATGGCTACTACCATACCCGAATTGGCATAGCGAGAACTACGTGTAGAAGCAGACATTCCGTTTACTACAACTTCGCCTGGAGCAGTAGCTGAAGGAACTATATGACCACCAGGACACATGCAGAAAGAAAACACACCCTTACCATTTACTTGATGTACAAATTTATAAGAGGCTGCGGGTAGGTATCTACTTCGTACTTCGCAGCGGTATTGTGCAGCATCAATAATGGGTTGTGGATGCTCTATACGCACGCCCATCGCAAATGATTTTGCTTCGATGAGGATTTTGTGCTTGTCTAATAAATAGAAAATATCTCTAGCCGAATGCCCAGTTGCAAGAATTACAGAATGACCTAGAATTTTATTTCCATCTTGGTCAATTACTCCTTCCATTTTATCCCCTTTAATTATAAAGTCATCAACTCTACAATCAAAGTGAATTTCGCCTCCAGCAGCCAAAATGTTCTCACGCATTTTGGCAATTATCTTCGGTAATTTATTGGTTCCTATATGTGGATGGGTGTCAATCATGATGTCTTCCACAGCACCATGTCCAACAAGGATTTCTAGAATTCTCTGTACACTTCCTCTTTTTTTAGAGCGTGTATATAGTTTTCCATCAGAATAAGTTCCTGCACCTCCTTCTCCAAAACAGTAGTTGGAGTCTGGGTTTACTTCGTGTTTGTGAATTTTCGCAAGATCCTTACGTCTTTCAATTACATCTTTTCCTCTTTCGAGAACTATGGGTTTTAAGCCCAATTCAATTAAACGCAAAGCGGCAAATAATCCTGCAGGACCAAATCCAATAATAATTATTGGAGTAGCTGAACTTACGTCTTTGTATTCTCGTTGGTAATTGGGTTTTATAGCTTCTTCACCTTTTGTGAAAACAGTAACTGTTAGGTGAATATTTATTTTACGAGAGCGAGCATCAATAGATCGTTTTTTAACCACTAAGTCGTTGATGTTTTTAACGTCAATTTTTAAAAAACGAGCAGCACTAAAACGTATAGATTGATCTTCTGTTGCCGCTTTGGGCGATACACTTATGGTAATCTCCTTTTGCATTATTCGAAAGTTATTGAAAATTGCAATCCTCTGGTGTAAAAACCTTCCAGTGGACTTGTGAAAATAGTACCGTCTTGTACAATAAGATTGGTTACCCCGTAAGCGTATTTTATTTGTGGCGCAAATTTGAAAAATTCAAAGTAGAAGTCGCATCCTGCACCAATTTCAAATGCGAGATTTGTCTTATTGAGTTTAAAAATATTCTCATCTACTACATCCTTTTCTGAAGCCATATCGATTCCTAAACTAGGGCCGAAAAACACAAATATTCTGCTGTTGTTAATCCTATCTGCACGATATTTTAAATGAAATGCAGACTCAACAAACCAAGATTCTACATTTTTTGTTACTTCAGAAGGGCCATCATAATCCGGATTGAAAGTGTATTTAATATTCCGTTGTATAGTTTTTACCGTAAGTAAATGACGGAAGTTTAAGCGATTGTTGATACGTAAATCTGGAAGTATAAAAGATACACCGAGGCCTAAATCGCTATCAGTTTCTATTGCGAGTATGTCTGGGTGCGTTAAAAAGTTTTCTGAATAAACGTTTACTAAATTATAATAGCCAAAATCTAAAGCCATCCCAAAATGGAATTTCTTATAGTCGTATTGACTCTGCGCTAAGAGTTTTTGCCGCTGTGCAGAAGCAGAAATACTGATAGATACCAGCAGGATTAGTAAACTTAGTTTTTTCATTTCTCGGCAGTATAAATAGAGGCGATTCCCATTGTTAATGCATGACTCTTGGCGTTTGTATACCCACATTTTTCAATAATCTGATTCAATTTATTTCCATGTGGGAAAGCACCTACAGATTCTGGTAGGTAAGTATAAGCTACATTGTCTTTAGAAACTAGTTTTCCTATTAAAGGTAATACATATTTAAAGTAGAATTGGTAAAGCTGTTTAAAAGGGAATAGAGAAGGTTGAGAAAATTCTAGAATATAAAGTTTCCCTCCAGGACGTAATACACGACACATTTCTGAAAGTCCTTTTTCTAGGTTCTCAAAATTTCTAGCTCCAAAACTTACTGTTACTGCATCAAAACTCGCATCTTCAAAAGGCAGGTTTTCAGAATCGGCTTGTTGTAAGGTGATTTTATCCTCAAGTCCTTTTTCTTTAATTTTTTTTCTACCAACCTCTAGCATTCCATTAGAAATGTCTATTCCTACTACTTTAGTGGGATTCGATTTGAGCATCTCTATAGCAAGATCTCCTGTTCCTGTAGCCACGTCTAAAATTTGCTTAGGGGCTTGTTTTTTTAAACGTCTAACCAATCTTTTGCGCCAGAAAATGTCTATTCCTAGAGAAAGGAAATGATTTAAAAAATCGTAGTTACCAGCAATGTTATCGAACATTTCGGCTACTTGTTCCTTTTTCGATAAGGATGAATCTTTATAAGGCTTAACGGTATTTTTCATTTTGTATTTTGAGCAAAAGTATTACTTAATTTCTTTTTTGTTCATAGAGTTCACAAAAAGAATGTTCCCTAATTTATCGTATCCTTCAAAGTAGCTAGTTCCTTTTTTTTCTAAGACTTCCTCATCGAAACCTATCATAGTGAAATCCGCATTAGCAGACTGTTCGTTAATAACCGTTTTTACACTTTTACTAGGGTCTCTTTCTATAAGATTTATATTTAAGGGAGATATAGGTAAGCGTCCTTTTTTTATTAGGCTTAATAAAAGTTCCTTTTGGTTTTCTATGGTGCCTTCTTCGTAAAGAGAGAATATTTTTATGGTGGCACCTTTCCAGTCTGCATGCCCTAGTAATATATAGCCCAATAGAATCTCCAAATTCGAATCTTGGTAGTCATCAGCCGAAATCCAAATATGAATTTCCTTACGAGTACCATATGAACGATACGTAGTATTTAGTATGCTAACATCTAAGCCTGTTGCCGTAAGCAGGTGGTGGTTTTTAATTACCTGCTCTAGTTTTTCGGTATTTCCTCGCTCAAATTCTAGCGTAATTAAGTTATGGCCTTTCCCCGAAATACTAGCTAGTTGTATAACTTGTGCAATAGCTGAGGTATAGGATGGACTAATAATGGTGTCTATATAAACTTTCGATTTAGATCCCTCCGCCAATCGGTGGAGTTTGGTTAGGGTTTTAATTGACTCTTGATGCGATTCTTTATTGAGATAGCCTTCCATAAAGTGCATATGTGTACCAAAGCCATATTTATGAGAAACCCAAGACATAAAATCAAAAGCATCTCTGTTTTTTAGAGTAACATCGGAAACACAAATTGCAAAAGGTCTCCAATTATCGTCTGCACTATTGTGTTCTTTTTTGCGTACAAAAATCTGTAAACGTCTACTCAACTGGAATAAAACACCTTTAAATAATTTTATTATACCCCCTTTAGACGTATTGTATTTACTGATGTATATGTAAATAAGTGCCATGAATATTAGTGAAACTACTGCATAGGTAGCATTCATTTTAAACATGAGCCAAAAGGAAAGAAAAGCTCCTACTAGAGAAATATACCAACGCGATCTGAAAGTGGGTCTATACGATGGGTCTGCAGAGAAATGCTCTAAAAGCGATATTAAACAAATGGCTCCATAGGTTACCATAAAGAACATGGCTATTACTTCGGCTACTAAATTTATATCTCCTACAACCACAAAGAAAAAGGCAATTACACAGGAAACTAATGAGGCATTCATGGGTTCGATGGTCCCTTTTTTATTTCTCGATAACCAAGTGTTTAGGGTAAGTGTAGGGAATATCTTATCGACTCCTAAAGCTTGTAAAGTACGAGGTGCAACCATTACAGAACCCAAAGCAGAAGATATCGCAGCACAGCCTAAACCAATTGGGATAATAGGGCCCCAAATAGCAATTTTACTCATGATTAACTGGTCTGCAGCCAAGTCTTCTAAAGAGGCAGATAGTACGAGTTTTATTGCTACAGCTACGTAAACTACAATTCCAACCGCAGTAGCCCATAGCGTTCCTTTAGGGATGGATTTTTTTGGATCTTTTAAGTCTCCAGACAATCCTAGTCCTGCCGCTATACCGGTAAACGCAGGAAATATAATGGTGAAAACATAAAAGAAACGGTCTGGGTTTTCGATCTTACGAATTAAATCTACATCTGTAATTAAATGCCCTTCTATAGGGCTCCCCATAAAAAACATAATTAGTGAAGCGAATAGAACAGCGACTACATAGTAGAGTAGGTTCATACCAATATTCGCTCCTTTAGTAAGCATTAAGATGCTCAATAAAATCATCATTATAATTCCTACGAGTTGTTTGTCGAGTAAAAAACTACTGTAGTTTGCCAATAGGGGATAAGATTCTATAATGTGTTCTGCAAAGGGCATAAATGCCTCGGAAAAAGCAATTACATAGAAAGCCACCGAAATAGCTTGCGATAAAAATAGTGCGATTCCAATAGCGGCACCTATGTTTAAACCAAAGGAACGGGAGATGATATAGTAAGCTCCACCCCCTTCAACTTTCCGGTTTGTAGCAATTTCTGCTACCGCCATGGCAGTAGGAATGGTAACTAAATGCCCTATAATAATAATTGCTATAGCACCTAGAAAACCAGTATGTGCTACTGCATAACCAAAACGTAAGTATAAAATAGCACCCAAAATGGTAGAGATTGCCGTCATGAAAACGGGTGCTGTACCAAAGTTTGCTTTAGGTTTTAATAATGAATCCGACATAGTTGTAATTTATTGCAAAAGCCGAATATAGTGAATTCAATGGAGAGTAGTCCTTGTAGGATGTAAGTATATCGCGATTCTAGACTTAAAAAAAACTTCAAATAAAATATTTGTTGTTTAATAAGGAGTCAACAGTCAATTCTATTTGATCAGCTAAATTGCTTACCCAACGGTAAGATGTGCTTTAGGGTATTCGTAGTTAAGGGATCTCTGTTTACTACTGAGCGCAAAAGCAAGTGTAAGAGTCCCAATTCTACCTATAAACATACAGATCATAATTACTATTTTTCCCAGAAATGTAAGGTCCGCGGTAATTCCAGTAGAAAGTCCAACAGTAGAAAAAGCAGATACAATTTCGAAGGCTATAGGCATAATACCTTTTTCACCATCAGAAATACTCAATACAAAAATGGCTGCAAAAATGGAGGAAGCTGAAAATAAGAAAATAGAAAAAGCTTTGTGTAAGAGCTCTGGAGATATGGTTCTTTTTCCAATCTCAATTTTCTTTTTCCCTCTAATGGTGTTAATTGCCGAGTAGATGATTAAGGTGAATGTTGAGGTTTTTATCCCTCCACCAGTAGATCCAGGAGACGCTCCAATAAACATTAAGAAAATAAATATTAAGAGCATAGGAGTTCCAATAATAGAAAAGTCAACGGTATTAAAACCTGCAGTTCTGGCTGTAATAGATTGGAAAAATGAGGTAATCAATTGTCCTCCGAGTTTCATTCCATTTAAGGTGTTTTCTTGTTCTAAAAAATAGAACATCAACATACCGAAAGCGATTAAGATTAAAGAGGTGTATAAGGATATTTGGGTACTTAGTTTAAGTCCTACCAATGGGTTTTTTATAGATTTCTTTATACGTTCAAAATTAAATAGGTCTTCTATTACAGGGAACCCTACAGCTCCCATAAAGATAAGTCCAGCTAGAACCATATGCATGCTGTGAGAGTTTTGCACTAGATGTTCGTGTAAGCCATCAGAAAACAAAGAAAATCCGGCATTGTTAAAGGCAGAGATAGAATGGAATAAGGAGTAGAAAAATTGATCTTCTACAAATGGAAATTGAAGTTTTGGATTCCAAGTGAAATACAATAATACCATTCCAATAAATTCCATGAAAAAACTAAAAAGGAAAATCTTCCTAAGTAATCCCTTTCCACTAAGTAAAGACTCTGAACTGAAATTTTCTTGTAGTATAGTTTGGTGTTTTATACCTAAGCCTTTTTTAGAAAACAAGGCAAATAGTGTTGCAAAAGATATGATGTTAAGTCCACCCAATTGGATTAATAACATAATTATAATATGTCCTTTTTGAGTGAAATATGTGGCTGTGTCAACTACAATTAATCCGGTAACACAACTGGCGCTAATTGAGGTGAATAATGCTTCGAAAAAGGGCATGTATTCCACATTTTTGGTCATTTCAGGCATCATAAGGAAACCTGTTCCTAAAAGTATTAAAGCCAAAAATGAGACGATAAGCATTCGCGGTGGACTCATTTTTGAGAAAGTGAGCTGCGTACTCGCTTTTCCAAGTTCAATACCTACCAAAACGAAGAAGTAGAACTGTAGAAATAGAATGTAAAAATCTTCCAGTTGAAAGAGTTCTGTTTGTTGACCTAGCCAATTGAGAAGCGATTGTTGAAAGAACAGAGTAGAGGAGGCATTAACCAAAATGAGTAGCAATAATAAGCCTTCGAACCAAGTTTCTTTTATGAGCTTTAAGGGTTCGTAGTTGTACAGAATATCGGTGAGGTATTTTAGGATGTAAAAAACAAAACTACCTTTAATAGCAATAAGAATCCATTCTTTAACTAAGTCACTGGGGTTAAACCCAAATTGGTAAATGAGTAGAGATAAAATAAGACTGGCAATTAAAAAGCTACCAATTTTAAATAGATTCAAAACACGTTCTTTACTGTCGTAAAGTGCTAAGTTTATTTTTTCTCTTATGGATTGTATTGACATTCTATAGTTGTAATAACGTGATTAGTTTTCACACGAATTAATAAGGTCTTCGATTAAAATAGGAACCACCCCAACTTTTTCGCAAACTAAACCTCCAGCTAAGTTAGCAATTCTCATTAAACCCTCACTTCCCAATCCGCATGCAAGTGCTAGAGCTGCAACTGATACGACCGTGTCGCCAGCTCCCGAAACATCCACAATATTTCTTTTATGTGCCGCTTCTTTAAATATTTGTGTTTTACTTTGGAAGTAAATCCCATGTTCCGAAAGGGTTAATAAAACGCTTTTAGCATTAAGTTTCTTAAGTACTAAACGTACATTTTCAGAAAGTTCTGTTTCAGAAAGTACATTAAATTCTACAGACAAACCTTCTTTAATTTCTTTGAGGTTTGGTTTAAAGAGATCTACTCCTTTGTAGGCAAAAAAGTTGTCTTTTTTCGGGTCTACTATTGTAGGGATTTTAAGTTCTTTCGCTATTTGTATTGCTTTTTTTATTAAAGTCTCGGTAAGTAAGCCTTTGTTGTAATCTTCAAAAATGATTACATCAAACTTTTTGCTTCTAATAAGTGTTTCAAGTTCTGTTGCAATAAAGTGTTCTGTAATCGGTTTTGTACTTTCTTCATCAACTCTTAAGACGTGTTTATTATCGCTAATAATTCGTGTCTTTACAGTGGTGTTTCTATCGCTAAGTCTTTGGATTCCTTCACAGCTGAGTTTTTGTTTCTCCATGAGCATGCTAAACACGTCTCCATAGTGGTCTGTTCCAATTGCAGAAAACAATACGGGCGTAGCTCCAAGAGATTGTATGTTTAGTGCTACGTTGGCAGCTCCACCCAATCTACTTTCACGTTTTTCTATTTCTACCACAGGAACGGGGGCTTCTGGAGACATACGATGTATGTTCCCCCACATGTACGCATCAATCATAGCATCGCCAATTATGAGTACTTGCTTGTTCTTAAACTGGTTTAATATAGAAGGTATTGAGTCCATTTAGTTTTGTTTAGGTGCTAAATAATTAGCAGCTTTTGAGAGCTTAGCATACAAAAGAACAAAAAAATCCCCCCGATTGCTCGGGGGGACTATGAAATTATGCTAATTTTTCGAGAGCAGTTTTAATTCTTCTCACTGCTTCAACGAGTATTTTGTCTGCAGCAGCATACGAAATACGCATGCAGTTAGGCGATCCAAAGGCTTCACCTGTTACGGTTGCAACATTTGCTTCGTTAAGCAAATACATACAGAAGTCGTTTGCATCTTTTACTTTGGTTCCATTGAATGATTTTCCAAAATAGTGAGAAACATCAGGGAATATATAAAAGGCTCCTTGAGGAATGCTCAATTTTAAACCTTCAATTTCTTGTAGTTTAGAAATCATTAAATCTCTTCTTCTCAAGAATGCTTCACGCATATCTTTAGTGCAAATAGGATCTGCTAATACTGCAGCTTCTGTAGCTTTTTGAGCTATAGAACAAGTCGCAGATGTTGTTTGACCTTGCATCTTAGTACAAGCAGCCGCCAGCCATTTAGGAGCTCCTAAATATCCAACTCTCCAACCCGTCATTGCAAATCCTTTAGAAACACCATTTACAGTAACAACTCGGTCTTTAATAGACTCAAATTGTCCAATACTTACGTGTTCTCCAAGGAAGTTTATGTGTTCGTATATCTCATCAGAGATGATAATTAATTCGGGGTTTTTTTCGAAAACCTTTACAAGTTCTGCTAATTCTGGGCGGCTATAAACAGATCCGGTAGGATTACAAGGCGTACTAAATAAAAAGGCTTTTGTTTTAGACGTTATTGCATTCTCAACCTGTTGTGCGGTAACTTTAAAGTCAGCTTCAACAGTAGCGTCTATTACTACTGGTGTCCCTTCGGCCATTTTCACCATTTGAAAATAACTAACCCAGTAAGGAGCTGGTACAATTACTTCGTCGCCAGGATTTACAATAGCAAGCATTAGTTGAGCTAAAGTTTGTTTTGCTCCTGTAGAAGCTACAATCTCATCTGGAGCATAAGCTAGCTTATTGTCTCTTTTGAATTTTGTAGAAATGGCCCTTCGCAGCTCTACTAAACCAGGAACAGGAGTGTAGTGAGAGAAATTATCATCGATTGCTTTTTTTGCAGCTTCTTTAATGAAGTCTGGTGTATCGAAATCAGGTTCTCCTAAGCTTAGCGAAATTATATCTACTCCACAGTCAATTAATTCGCGACTCTGGCGCGCCATTGCTATGGTTTGAGATTCTTCTAAACTTAGAATGCGGTCTGATAAAATATTCATGTTCTTTGGGTATATGGCTGATTAGCTTTTTACGAGCTGCAAATATAAAAAACGGAAATTGTAAAATGGAAATGAGAGCTTTAAATCTTAAAACAAAAAAAAACGGACCTAAGTCCGTTTTTTTAAATTTGTCAAGAAGTAATAAAGTCTTCAATATTTCAACTTATACTTTAGCAATAGAAGTTTTATTAACGATCAATTTAGAACTACCACCATCGGCTTGAATCAATAATGTGTCGTCGTTAATTTCTAAAACTTTTGCGTGTATTCCACCTAAGGTAATTATTTTGTCACCTTTTTCAATTCCTGCACGGAATTTCGCCTCGTCTTTTTGTTTTTTCACCTGTGGGCGAATCATAAAAAAGTACATTACTACTACAATTGCAATGAGTGGTAAAAAACTCATTAATCCAGATGCTGTGTCAGCTAATAAAATTGATAACATGTTTATTCTTCTTTTAAGTTTACTAATCCTGTAACTTTTAATACCATTTGGCTAGGAACCATATTGGTGGTTAAAGTAACTTTTTTGTTTTGTTTTCCTTTTTTTCCTTTACTGTTGAATTTTACATCTACAACGCCAGATTCTCCTGGAGCTACAGGTTCTCTTGGCCATACAGGAACTGTACATCCACAAGATCCTTTAGCATTTGTAATAATCAATGGCTCAGAGCCGGTGTTAGTAAATTCAAAAGCATACTCAACAGACTCTCCTTGGGTGATTTCTCCAAAGTTCCATTCTGTAGCCTCAAATTCCATTTTAGCATCAGATGGAGTGTCTACTTGGTCGAGTGTTACTTGTGTGCGAATCTTTTGTTTGCTAGAGTCAATTTTTGAACTTGCATTTTCATTACATGCAATAAGTCCAAGACTTAAAAGAGCTATTAAAATACTGTTTTTCATGCGGTTGTTTTTATGTTTTATATATGTAGAATTTCAGTAAATATTATACTAAACCTCTACCAAGTTTTTTCAATTTACCTTCTTCCTTAAAACGAATGGCCAATTTATCAATCACACCGTTAATAAAGATTTTACTCTTTTGACTAGAGTAGTCTTTAGAAAGCTCGATGTACTCGTTAAGAGTTACTTTTACTGGAATAGTTTCGAAATTTAACAATTCACAAATAGCCATTTGCATAAGCAATTGATCCATATCCGAAATGCGTTCTTCGTCCCAATTACTAGCTGTTTCAACTATGTGTTTTGTGTAGTCTGAAGAGTTGAGAATCGTACGTTTTAATAAGTTAGAAGCAAATATTCTATCGTCTTCATCCTTAAATAAAGGTAAAAGTCTTGCATATTGATCACTTTCAGGTTTAAGCGACTTAATAGTTTTTATAACCGCTAGGTTGGAAACCTCAAAGTCGTCTAACCAATAGATGCTTTTTTCTTCTAAGAAAGAATGCACATCTTCGTTGGCTGCAATAAATTCCATGAAAAGTGCAGATACAAATTTACGATCCTCAAGAAAAGTGGCCTCGGGCTTGTTTAGATATTCCAAGTACATATCCGATTCTTGGATCTGTCTGAATATTTTACCCACAAGTTCAGGGTTTTCGTCCCAATAAATCTCATCATTTTCAAAACGCTCAGTAAGAGAAAGGTTTTTAGCTAAACGAGTGAGGGTTTTATTTTCTGTAAATTTCGTAATGGGATTCAAATCTTCCTGGCTTGGAAGTAATTTGTTTCTACCCTTTTCTATTTTGTCTGCTGCTTGTTTTTGTATAGCAACAAGTAATAATAGTAGGTGTATGTATAAAGAATGTGCTTTATCGAAACTATTATTTAGCTCTCGCTCACTTTTTGTTAAATCATCACTGTCTGAGTGGAAAAAAGCGTAAAGAATTTGAAGTACTTTAATTCTAATATGTCTTCTGTTGAGCATAGATCTGGGTTTCAATGAGCGTAAAAAAAAAGAAGGAAAGCTCAGAGGAACTTCCCTTCAAATATAGAATTTATTATTTTGCTAAAGCTTTACTGACACGGTTTTGAGCAATTTGTTTTGCTGCTTCGTGTGAAGTGATTTCTTCTAACTCAGATTTCTTTAAAATTTCTAAGGTAGTATTGTAAATTTCTTTTGTTTTAGCTAATGCACCTTCTCTGTTGTATCCATGTAATTCAGAGTAAACATTAATTAAACCACCAGCATTGATAAGGAAGTCAGGAGCATAAATAATTCCTTTATCCATCACCATTTGACCGTGTTTTACTTCGTCAGCTAACTGATTGTTAGCAGCACCTGCAATAATTTCACAGTTTAAACGACTCAATGTATCATCGTTTATAGAAGCACCTAATGCACAAGGAGCGTAAATATCCATGTCAACATCATATACAGCATCTCCAACTACGATAGTAGCACGGTATTTTGCAGCGACCATTTCTAATCGTTCCTGACTAATATCGTTAATCGTAACAATAGCACCTTCTTCAGTTAAATGTTTAACCAAGTTCATACCTACATTACCAATACCCTGAACAACTACTTTCTTTCCTGTTAATGAGTCAGAACCCCATTTGTACATTGCAGAAGCTTTCATTCCCATATATACACCGTAAGCTGTAACTGGAGAAGGATCTCCCGAACCGCCCATAGATTCTGGTATACCTGTAACGTGCTTTGTTTCTTCACGAACCATTTCCATGTCGTGTGTAGTCATTCCTACATCTTCAGCGGTGATATAATTTCCGCCTAAAGTTTCTACAAACTTCCCAAAACGACGCATAAGCGCATCTGTTTTTTGAGTTTTAGCATCTCCAAAAATAACGGCTTTACCACCACCTAAATTTAATCCAGAAATAGACGCTTTAAAAGTCATACCACGAGATAAACGCAATACATCGTTAAGTGCTTCTAATTCATTTTTATAATTCCACATTCTAGTCCCACCTAATGCAGGTCCTAGTGCAGTACTGTGTATAGCTATAATTGCTTTTAATCCTGTTTCTTCATCCTGACAAAAGACAATCTGTTCGTGTCCCATTTCGCTCATTTCACGAATTACTGGGTTTGTAGAAGATTGTGTATCCTGTACGTCGGTTACCTTAATCATAATGTTTAATTTTATGGTGACTGAATTTTCTTTCACAAGAACTAAGATTACTAATCTTAGAACTGTATTTTTGATTCAGAATTAATACTCTTAATTTTGCTGCAAAAATACTCTTTTTTTTGCAGATAAAAAACTGATAATTATCGCATGAAAGCACTCCAACATCTCAATAAATATTTTTGGAAATATAAATACCGATTTGTTTTAGGTTTAATATTCATCTTTACCTCTAATGTTTTTGGGCTTTATCCACCTATTTATATAGGGGAGGTTTTAAATCTTATTAGTGATTCGCTTAGCGAAAATAACTCTTCAGAAAATACTATTCAAGACATACTAAAAGGTCAGTTGGCTTATTATGCCTTTTTAGTTTTGTTATTCGCTATAGGAAGAGGCTTGTTTATGTTTTTTATGCGACAGACTTTAATCGTTATGTCAAGGATGATAGAATACGATTTAAAGAATGAGATTTACGATCATTATCAGAAATTGAGTATTTCGTTTTATAAGCGAAATAAAACGGGCGATTTAATGAATAGGATTAGCGACGATGTAAGTAAGGTTAGAATGTATTTAGGTCCTGCTATTTTATATAGCACCAACCTACTAATTAGCATCGCCCTTATTGTTCCTAAAATGATAAGTGTAAGTCCTAAATTAACCTTGTTTGCTCTTAGCCCTTTGCCCTTTTTAGTGATTGCTATTTATAGGGTGAGTTCTATAATGAATACAAAAAGTGAAATTGTTCAAAGGCAATTGTCGAAATTATCGAGTATTAGTCAAGAGACCTTCTCTGGAATTCGAGTGATAAAATCGTATACTCAAGAAGCGTTTGCGAATGCACAATTTATGGATGCGGCAGAAGACTATAAATCGAAGAATTTAGATTTGGTAAAAGTAAACGCACTCTTTTTTCCACTGATGATTTTATTAATTGGTTTGAGTACGCTTTTCACTATTTATATTGGAGGATTGGAAGCAATAGCAGGGAATATTCAAATTGGAGATATAGCTACTTTTGTGATTTATGTAAACATGCTTACTTGGCCAGTGGCTTCATTGGGCTGGGTAACTTCTATTGTACAAAGGGCAGCTGCCTCTCAGCAACGAATTAATGAATTCTTACTGGAAGTTCCAGAAATTCTTAATCCAAGTACAGAATCATTTTCAATAAGTGGAGATGTACGTTTTAATAAAGTGAGTTTTGTGTATTCAGATACTGATATACGAGCCATAGATAAATTATCGTTTACCATAAAAGAAGGACAGACATTAGGTGTAATTGGTAAAATAGGATCCGGAAAGAGTACACTCGCAGAATTACTCTGCCGTAATAACGACCCAATAGAAGGTGAAATTACGATCGGTTCGGATGTTATTAGTAAGGTGAATTTAAATGACCTTCGTTCTGCAATAGGTTATGTGCCTCAAGAGTCCTTTTTGTTTTCTGATACGATTTATAATAATATTGCTTTTGGTACTAAGAATGCAAGTAAGCAGGATGTTATTACTGCATCAAAGTCAGCAGGTATTTACACTAATATTATGCAGTTTAAAGACCAGTTTAATACGCTTGTTGGAGAGAGAGGTATTACTTTGTCTGGAGGACAGAAACAAAGAATTTCTATTGCTAGAGCTTTAATTCGAAACCCTAAACTTATGTTATTCGATGATTGCTTGTCTGCGGTAGACACCGAAACAGAAGAGCTAATACTACAGAATATTAAAGCTGAAAGCGCAAATAAAACTACGATCATTATTTCTCATAGAGCCTCTTCTCTAAAGCATGCTGATAAAATTATAGTATTAGATGCAGGAGCTATTCTGGAACAAGGAACGCCTAAAGAATTATTAGATTCTGCCGGAGATTATGCAACGATTTATAAAAAGCAATTAGCTGAAAGTCAGCCTTAAGAAGCTTTTAATTATTTTTTCTTTTATTTAAGAATTATTTTTACAAGATTTGAGTATTGAATTACGAATGAATTTAAACTATGGATACACACGATACTAATTCGCAGGAAATATTCTCAAAAAAGTTGAGAGCAGGTAGAAGAACCTATTTCTTTGATGTGAAATCTACTCGCGCTGACGATTATTATTTAACAATTACAGAGAGTAAGAAACATACCAATGAGGATGGCTCTTCTCATTTTAAAAAGCATAAAATATTTTTGTATAAAGAAGATTTCTTAGATTTTAAAGAAATCTTAGATGAGGTAACAAAATTTATAGTAGCCGAAAAAGGTGAAGAAGTAATTTCTGACTATCAAGCACCAGAGGCTGATTTAACTGAGTCTATTGAAGGTTCAAAAGATGTTGAATCTCCGGATACAGAATTTACAAGTATTGAGTTTGAAGATATTTAGGGACTTAGTTTTTTACTATAAAAAAAGGTTGCCCTTGGGCAGCCTTTTTTATGGTATAATGTATTGCTTGTGATTAAAGGCTCGTTTTAGTTTTTATATGATTTATCATAAGAGCGTATGCTGCAAAATTGAAATCTAAATCATGAAATGTTATGTTAATAATTATCTCTAAATTCTTTCTTTAAAAGAGATAAAGCTTCATGAATCAGCCATTTATGCTCTTCTATTGAGGCTTCGATAATTAATTTACCAAATTCTGTAGCATCAGAGGTAGGAGCCACAGAGCGAACTTGTTCGTTTATTACGGTTAGTAGTTGATCTTTTGCTTGATTTATTAAATCCCAGGCCTCATCAGATATATAGACTTGTTGCGACATATTATGGTCGTATTCGCTTCGAATAGTTTGTATTAAAACTCTGTGTAGGCTCAACGATTTCATACTTGGAGTTTGCACTCTAACAAGTAAATTGGTAGGTTGAATTCGTTCTAAGAATAAAGCAAGTCGTTCGTATGCCTGTGCTCTCAGAGGAACCATTTGTTTAGCTGCAGATTTTTTATATTCAAATACTCTGCGTGTATGATCGTGATTTAAAACCTTGTTTAGCATATAAACGGCAAGCATCATTACTAATACTGCGGGTAGTATAAAGCCTAATTGATCTAGTATTGCTGTCATGAAAAAATATTTCAGCTAAAATAGAAAAGAATTCTTTGTTCTTACTCTTAAATTTGAATCTTCATGACTAATAAACAAGAACTAAGTTTACCTACAAAAAACAAATAAAGTATATTTACGAACTATGAAACAGCTCAAGGATCTATTTAAAAAGATACTCAATTTTTTCACTTCTGGAACTGAGCGTAGTGTTCTTGTAATTTGTTTTTTAGTATCCTCTCTGTTTTGGGTTCTTATAAAATTCTCCAAAGAATATACCTACTATATCGATTATCCAATAGAAATTGTAAACCAACCTATAGAGAGGTATTTAAAAGAACCACCCTTGTCGAGTTTGAAAATTAAGGTTAAAGGTTTTGGCTTTAATTTTTTAAAAGAAACTTTTGTAAGGCGGAATATAAAACTAGATGTTTCGAAGTTAAATTATCTACCTAGTAAAGAGTCTTACTTCTGGCTAACAGAGTCTAATTTACCAGAAATGGCAATAGAGTTAAATGGTTTTTCAATAATAGAGATAGAGCCAGACTCGCTCTTTTTGAGCTATAGTAATAAAACTAAAAAAACCGTTGAAGTTCGCGTTCCCTTACAATTAGAGTTTAGAGAAAATTACATTCAGTACAGTTCTCTGAAAATAAGCCGTTCTAATATTGAAGTCTACGGTCCTTCTCATTTGGTGGATACTTTGAGTGTTTTGTATACTGAGCCCTTAATTTCTATGGATGTAGTTGCAGATATAGATGCCGAATTACGATTGGTGTTTCCCGATAAGTTATTGTCTTCTAGAGATACCCTTATTGAAGTCCACTTGGATGTAGCGCGGTTTACTCAAATTAATAAGGTGATTCCAATACGCTTGAAAAACTTCCCTAAAGGATCAACACTTTCTCTTAAGCCTTCAGAAGTTGAGCTTTCATTTTGGATTGCAATGCAAGATGTGGACAAGGTTTCAGATTCAGACTTTTATATTTATTGCGATTATAATGAGGTGCTAAAAACAAAGAGCTCAGTATTAAATGTGTTTATAGACGACGCTAAATATCCCTCTATTGTAAAGCGTGTAAAATACAGTCCAACAACCATAGAATTTGTAGATTACTGATGATGAAAGTAGGTTTAACAGGAGGTATAGGAAGCGGTAAAACAACCGTTGCTCAAGTATTCAGTCACTTAGGTGTTTCTGTCTATTCTTCTGATGAGAGAGCGAAATCTATTATGATAAGCGATTCTGAATTAATGCTACAAATTAAAGCCGCTTTTGGTTCTGAAGCATATATAAATGGTTCGCTCAATAGAACTTATATTGCGGCTAAAGTATTTTCGAATCAGTCAGAATTAAATAAGTTAAATGCAATTGTTCATCCTGCTTTAAAAAGAGATTTCGATTTGTGGTGTGCCCAACAAAAGGGAGTTTATATAGTAAAAGAGGCTGCTATACTTTTCGAAAGTAAAGCTCATATGGGCTTAGATAAAGTGATTTTGGTGACTGCGCCAGAAGAATTGAAAATCTCTCGAGTTTTAAATAGAGATTCTTCCACTCGTAAAGAAGTGCTTTCTAGAATGGATAAGCAGTGGTCGGATGTTGAAAAAAGAGTCTTAAGTGATTTTGAAATTCAAAACGACGAACAGCATTCGGTATTAAATCAAGTATTGGCCATTCACAAGTCTTTGTGTTTACTTATTTAATCTTAGTAGATTAAATCTAGATCTCCTTTTCCTTCTCTTATAATAAGGTATTCTCCATCATCGGTACAATCGACAACCGTAGAAGCTACATTTTCTCCATAACCTCCATCAATAACCATGTCTACAAGCGAACTGTATTTTTCGTAAATCAATTCTGGGTCAGTAGAATATTCTATTATATCGTCTTCGTCTTTAATAGATGTAGATACTATTGGGCTTTCAAGGGCTTTAACAATTTCTCGGGCTATGTTGTTATCGGGTATTCTAATACCTACAGTTTTCTTTTTATTGCTAAAAATTTTAGGAATTTTACCCGTAGCATTTAAAATTACCGTGTATGAACCAGGGAATACTCTTTTTAAAAACTTGTAAGTTTGAGTGCTCACTTGTTTTGCATACACCGAAAGATGACTTAAGTCGTAACAGATAAAAGAGAAATGAGCGTCTTTTAGTTTTATCCCTTTTATTCGCGCTACTCTTTCGAGTGCTTTTTTATTGTTTATATCGCATCCTAGTGCATAAACGGTGTCGGTTGGGTAAATTATTACTCCCCCATTTTTTAAGCAGTTTACTACCGCTTCAATTTCTTTTTCATTTGGGTTCTCGTTGTAAATTCGCTTTAACATCTATAAATTTACTTTTGTGTAACTGCAATCTACAGCTTTTATTCTTGAGGTTTAATCTATGCTAATGCATTGTAAAGGATTTCTACAGGATGCAAAGCCTCCCTTTGGGTTCCGTCTTTAATTTGATGTCTACAACTCGTTCCGGGCGCACATATAATAGTACTTTCAGCTTCTTTTCTTACTGTAGGGAATAGAACTAATTCGCCAATTTTCATAGATATTTCGTAGTGTTCTTTTTCGTAACCAAAAGAGCCCGCCATTCCGCAACATCCTGAAGGTATGAGTTGAACTTTGTAGTTTTTTGGCAGTCCTAATGCGATTTTTGAAGGAACTAAAGACGAGATTGCTTTTTGATGACAATGACCATGTAGTCTAATACGTTCTTCTTTCTCTGTAAAGCTTGCAGCAGTAATTTTTCCAGCTTCAATTTCTCTAGCTAAAAACTCCTCTATGGTAAATGTATATTTGGCTAAATACGAAGCGCTCTTTTGGTCTTCTACCAAATCTAAATACTCATCTCTAAGCGTTAAAATTGCAGAAGGCTCTAAACCAATTAATGGTTTTTCGGCAGAAACTAAATCAGCCAATAGGCTAACATTTTTTTTAGCAAGACTTTTTGCTTCTGCTAAGAATCCTTTAGAAATAAAGGTTCTTCCGCTTTCTTCATGTCTAGGGATTACCACTTTATAGCCTAAGTTGTTCAGTAGCTTAATACTTGTTATACCTATATGTGTGTC
Organism: Flavobacteriales bacterium UBA6772; assembly: GCA_905182215.1. Taxonomy (GTDB): domain Bacteria; phylum Bacteroidota; class Bacteroidia; order Flavobacteriales; family UBA7430; genus UBA6772. The sequence continues at coordinate 30,279 of CAJJAI010000062.1, forward strand.
GTTGTAGTTGGTGAATTCATCGTTAAATAAATAGATTTCACCATTTATAAAGTCTCCTTTTTGAATTGTGTTTTTATACCACTTCGCTAAAGTTGTATCTTGTAGTAAAGGCATGTTTCTTTCTTTTGCCACGCCCATAAATTTCTTTGCGATTGCAGCGGAAATAGGGCTCTTCATAAAGAAGTTATACAGACCAGGGGCTAAGGCAGCTAATTGATTCGTTTTGGTGACATTAGCGAATAGTTTAGCTCTTAAAGGCGCGCCATTTACTTTGTAGTTTTGGTAGGTGTATTCGGCTTTTAGTTTAGCCATATCTACATTAGAGGGACATTCGGTTTTACAACCTTTACAAGAAATACAAAGGTCCATTACATCTTTAATTTCCTCGTTTTGGAAGGGGTTTTCTTGAGACGAATCACTCAGTACTTCACGTAATATGTTTGCTCTAGCTCGAGTAGTGTGCTTTTCTTCGCGTGTTGCCATATAACTTGGGCACATGGTCCCACCAGAAAGTTCTGTTTTTCTGCAGTCTCCAGAGCCATTACATTTTTCTGCAGCACGCAACATTCCCATATCTTTACTAAAGCTAAAAGCGGTGTCAAATTCTGGGGTAGTATAATTGGGCATATACCTCAAAAAAGTATTCATTGCTGGAGTCTCTACAATTTTACCGGGATTAAATATTCCTTTTGGATCCCATGTGTTTTTCAGGTCTTTACAATGTTGGTAGTTTTTCTCTCCAATCATAAAAGGAATGTATTCTCCTCTTAATCTACCATCTCCATGTTCACCACTTAATGAGCCTTTGTATTCTTTTACTAAATGAGCTATGTCTGTAGCTATTGTTTTAAAAAGCTGATTCCCTTCTTCCGTTTTTAAATCTATTATTGGACGAAGGTGTAGCTCTCCTGTTGCGGCATGCGCATAGTGTACACAAAACAGATTTCTCTTTTTTAATATTTCATTGAAGTCTTTTATAAATGCAGGTAAGTCGTTTACATCTACGGCAGTGTCTTCAATTACGGCTACAGCTTTGGCATCTCCAGGGATGTTTGATAAAAGACCAAGCCCCGCTTTTCTAAGCGTCCAAACCTTTTTCATGTCTGTCCCTGTAACTACGGGGAAGTGATAGCCTAGTTTTGTTTTCTCAAAATTGACTAAACATTCGGCAATAACGGAGTCTAATTTTTCTTGCGATTCTTCTACAAACTCAATTACTAAAATTGCTTTTGGATCGCCTTTTACAAAAAAACGGTTTTGTTCTTGTTCTTTATTTGCTTTGGTACAGTCTAAAATAAAGTGATCCATCAACTCGCATGCGGTAGGATTGAATTTTAGAGCTTCTAAATTTCCTAATAAGGCTTCGTTTATGGACTTGAAGTGTACACAAATAACTGATTGGAATTCTGTTGGAGTAGGAACAAGATTCAATTTCAGTTCTGTAGTAAATGCGAGTGTTCCTTCGGAACCTGCCAATAGTTTACAAAAGTTAAATTCTTCTTCTGATTGCGTAAATGGACTTGTTTGTGAAAGTAAGTCTAATGCATAGCCTGTATTTCTACGAGGGATGCTTTTTTTAGGAAATTGACTTTCTATTTCAATTCTATTTTCTTCCACAGAAAATAGGTTTTTTGCTTGTTTGTATATGTTGGTTTCTAAATCTGAAACAGTTCCTACACCATTTGCTTTGGCTTCAAATTCTGCATTCGTAAGTGCTTTGAATTCGGTTTCGTTCCCATCTGCAAGAATTACTTTTATAGAAATTAAATGTTCTCTTGCAGAACCGTAAATCACCGATCGTGAACCACAGGAATTGTTTCCTACCATTCCACCAATCATACATCTATTAGAAGTAGAGGTTTCTGGTCCGTAAAAAAGGCCGAAGTCTTTTAAATGAAGGTTGAGCTCATCGCGTATAACTCCAGGTTGTACAATTACATATCCTTCTTCTTTGTTGACTTCTATTATCTGACGAAATTCTTCTGATATATCTACTATGATTCCACTCCCTACAACTTGTCCAGCAAGAGAGGTTCCCGCAGCTCGTGGTATTATAGAAACACCTTCTGTATCTGCAAATTCAATTAGAGTAAGTAGATCCTCTTTTGTCTTAGGAATCGCTACAGCTAATGGTATTTCTCTGTAAGCCGAGGCATCTGTAGCGTAGAGTTTACGCATAGTCTCGTCGAAATAAAACTTCCCTTCTAATTGCGCAGCTAACGCAGATAATTTACTCTTTGTCATATGTCAAAAATACAATTTACATTGTACAAAAATAGGAGGCTAGGCCTCCTATTTTTATATGAGTTGAATATTAAATTTAAGATTGAAAGTTCAAACATGAAATTCCAATCTTAAATTTTCAACGTATTTATTGCTGTACTAAATCTGTACTTTCGAAAATCTTGTCTGCAGAAGCAGCTATGAAACCATTGTAGATCTCACCATTTTCAGATTTATAACGCCTAGCGAATTCATAGTAGCAAGTTGTTACTGTGTTTTTACCTTCAATGAAATCTATTTCTGTAGTATCTGCTAAAATACTCGATTGCTCTAGTAATTGCTCTGGTGTACCTTTAATTTCTCCACCAGAAGTATTCATTTTGAACCCCTTTTCTTTAATGAATTCATTTACTTCCTCGAGTCCTTTAAACTGCTCAAATTGGTTTATGAAAACTGTAAAGTGGTTGGCACAGAAACCACAAATATACATCCATGCTGCATATTCCGACTCTGCTCTTAGTGTTTCGTAAATAGTGTAAGAAGGTTGTCCCCAAACCCTACCTTTAAACAATAAGTCTTTATCTTCAAATACTGAATTATCTACCGTGTCTAAAGTGTTTTTTATTAAGCGTTGCGCTTCTAAAGAAATTTCCTCTAGTTTTAATTCGCTAATAAAAATCTTAGGTGCTTTTGTATCTGTAGTATGCTGAAAGTGGCGAGCAAATAATTTCTTTGCTTTAAATTCGTATTCTCCACATGGTTCGTATCCAGCAGCCAAAAATGGTTTTGCTAAAACATCAATGTTTACTCTAGGATCGTTGAATGTTCTAATCGCGATATGATCGTTTTCAACTTCTCCTTCAACTCTGTTGTTGAATAAATCGTACACTTTTTTAGCGGAAGGGGTAATCTCAATATACCCTTCCCATAAACGTGCTAAAATTTCTTCTTTGTTCATCTTAGATGTTTTTAATTTATCTGGTGCAAAAATAGTTAGATTGATTCTTGTTTAGTATTAAATTAAAGTAAATTATTTGTAAAGTGTTTATTTTGTGTTTATATGATTATATTTGGCTTGTATTTTATGATTTTAACTTAAAACAATGCTTGCATGCAGTTAATTAACCAACTTGACTTTGTAGACAAAGAAATTTTAAGGCTTTTAAAGTCCGATTCTCGACAATCGTATGTAGAAATAGCAAAAGTGTTAAAGGTTTCTAACTCTTTGATACATCAGCGTATAGCTAAAATGAAAGAGAGTGGTTTGATGAAAAATGCTACTGTAACCTTAGATGAAAAACGTTTGGGGTACAATGCCTGTTCTTTTACGGGTATTGTTTTAAAAGAGGCTCATTACGCTAAACAAGTTGTAGATGAGTTACAGAAAATACCCGAGGTGGTGGAATGTGATTTTGTTTCAGGGAAGTACGCAGTTTTCGTAAAGGTTTTTGCAGCCGACAACGAACATATGAGAGAGGTCTTGTACGAGAAAATCCATCAAATAGAAGGCGTTTCTGGAACTGATACTTTTATTTCTTTTGGAGCTCAGTTTAGCAGATCCGTACCTATTATTTAAGTCAGTGGTTTATTTTGTAAATCGAAGGTGGAGAAAACCATCAAATAGTATTATTTTCGTTGAATTACTAAGAGAAATATGAAACACGTATTTTACAAATACCAAGGAGCTGGAAATGATTTTGTGATGCTAGACAATCGCACAAATCCTATTACTTTGACTAATTCTCAAATAGCACTCATCTGCGATCGTAGATTTGGAGTGGGTGCCGATGGTTTAATTCTATTAGAGAATTCTGAAGTCTCTGATTTTAAAATGGTTTATTTTAATTCTGACGGTGCTTTGGGCTCTATGTGTGGTAATGGCGGTAGATGTGCGGTCGCTTTTGCAAAAAGCTTACAACTATTTTCTGATTCCTGTGTTTTCGAAGCTTTTGATGGATTGCATAATGCAGCTGTCTTAGCAAATGGTACTATATCACTTGGAATGTCTGATGTTACAGAGGTTTCTCTCCACAATAAAAACTATTTATTAGACACGGGTTCTCCGCATCTTGTTTGTTTTGTAGATGATGTAAAACGGGTTTCTATTAAGGAAGAAGGAGCCAAAACCCGATATTCTGAAGCTTTTATTAAGGAAGGTGTAAACGTGAATTTTGTTGAAATTAAAAATGGCTCTCTTATAATAAGAACCTACGAAAGAGGCGTGGAAGATGAAACCTTAGCATGCGGTACAGGAGCAACGGCTACTGCAATTGCAGCTTTTGAAGCTGGATTAATCAAAAGTAGTTCTGTTAAATTAGTAGCTCTAGGAGGTGATTTAGAGGTGAGCTTTAAGAAAGTGGAGACCACTTATACTGACATAAAATTAATTGGAGCAGCAGAATTCGTTTTTAAAGGAAATATACATGTCTGATTTTAAGTTAAAATATAGAGCACTAGAACCAGAAGACGTTACCATGCTTTTTAAATGGGAAAACGATTTGGAAATAAACGAGGTGAGCTTGTCTAAAGTGCCTTTTTCAAAATACATTTTGGAGCAATACATTGCTCAAGCACATTTAGATATTCAGCAAGCCGGACAGTATAGGTTTGTGCTTGAAGATACTGAAGGAAACGCGGTAGGTTGTGTAGATCTATTCGACTACGATGCCATTGATAGAAGAGCCGCCATCGGAATCATTATTGAAAAAAAATACAGATTGAAAGGTTACGCTGCAGAAGCAATTACATTAATGAAAGATTATGCCTTTAACCGAATTGGAATGCGTCAATTGCACTGTTCTGTAGGCGTTTCTAATGAAAAAAGTATACAGCTTTTCCGTTCAGCTGGATTTACCGAAATAGGAATTAGAAAAGACTGGTCGTTTAGAAATGGAGCCTTTCACGATGTGGTAGAATTTCAATTTATAAACAAATAATTTGTCTAGAAATTCCATATACTTTTTAGTGATTATCACTTTGCTATCCATTGTAAGTGGATTGAATTCGTGTATCCCAGAGGTTTCTGAAAAAGTGTATTTAAACTTGTCTGACACTGTTGCGTATGTTGGACAAGAAACCTGTAGAAATTGTCATTATGAGAATCATAAAACATTTACGCATACTGGAATGGGTCAGTCTTTTGGTTTGGCGAATCCCACAAAAAGTGCAGCTATTTTTCACAATGATTCTGTTTTGTACGATGCACATAGCGATTTATATTACCATCCTTACTGGTCTTCCGATAGTTTGTTACTCGAAGAATACCGGCTTTTAAATACCGACACTATTCATAAAAGAGTAGAAAGTGCTGCTTATATTATCGGCTCTGGGCAGCATACCAATTCACATATTTCAAATACGAATGGTTATCTTCATCAATTGCCGTTTACCTACTATACCCAAAATGGGAAATTAGATTTACCCCCCGGATTTGAGGATGGGTTTAATACACGTTTTAACCGTAAAATTGGACTTGAATGTATGTCCTGTCATAATTCATTTCCCGAATTTGTTAAAGGTTCAGAAAATAAATTTGAAGCCGTACCACTAGGAATATCTTGTGAACGCTGTCATGGCCCAGGAGAAATTCATGTGTCCGAAAAGATGAAAGGCGTTTTTGTTGATACTGCCATTGCGATAGATTATACGATTGTAAATCCTGCAAAATTGAGCTCAGACTTACAATTTGATCTCTGTTCTCGTTGCCATTTACAAGGAAATACTGTTTTAGAGGAAGGTAAATCCTTTTTCGATTTTAAACCAGGAATGGAATTACAGGAGGTGATGAATGTGTTTTTACCAAGCTATAAAGGAGACGATAGTTTTATTATGGCTTCGCATGTAGATCGATTGAAAATGAGTGCATGTTTTTTGAATTCTAACGATGAACTTACTTGTATTACCTGTCATAATCCACATATAAGTGTTACAAATACATCTAAGTCGGTGTTTAACAATGCTTGTGTTTCCTGCCATTCCTCAGTAGAAAAACATACTTTGGAGCAAGGTAATGACTGTGTATCTTGTCATATGCCGAAATCGGGTTCTAGCGATATACCTCATGTGAGTGTTACCGATCATAAAATTGCCATTCCTCAACAAATCAGTTCCTCTGAAACAAAAACCATTAAAGAGTTTATCGGGCTTTATTGTGTAAATAATCCCAACCCCTCTGATTTAAATATCCTTAAAGCTTATTTGCAGCAATACGAGAAATTCGAGCAAGAATCGTACTATTTAGATTCTGCTTGGGTGTACTTAGGAAAACTCGATGAGTCACTCAGTATTAACGAATGGATTAAATATTACTTCTTTAAATCGGATTACGCAGCATTGATAAATTGGTTCGAAAAAGAAAGTTTTAAAATACGTAAAACTCAAATAAACAAACAATCTTATTCTAACGAAGACGCTTGGGCTTGGTATAGGGTAGGAGAATCCTATTATAAAACAAGTTCCTATAAAATGGCTGTTAAATGCTTTGAACAAGCAACTCGTTTAGCTCCTTATCATTTAGAAATTCAAAATAAATATGGAATGGCTTTACTAAAAGCCAATAATATAGCGGAGGCAAAAATAGTATTCG